>JACSRS010000090.1 GCA_014879655.1 Burkholderiaceae bacterium | reverse complement strand
GATGCCTTCGACCAGCCGGGTGTTGCTCTCGGCAATCACCTGCGCCGACATCGCCACCCGCTCTTTGGCCGCGTCGATCTGCTGTTGCTGCTGGCGCATGCCGGTGATGATTTCGACCAGCAGCAGCGGCAGGACCGAGAGCCACACCAGCCAAACCAGCAGGGTGCGGATGCGCAGCCGGCCCGCAGACGGCTGAAGGGGCCGCTCGGCCATTGACAGCGCGGTGGTATCGGAAAATCCGGTCGGCGACGTCATTGCGGCTCAGCCCAGTGCACCGACTGCCGCGCCGGTCAGGGCGCCGGTGAGCGCATCCAGCACGTCCGATTCGAGGTTCCAGCAATGCCAGTACAGCTGGACCGGCAGCTGGCGCCCCGGCAACAGATTCACCAGCCGGCCCTGCGCCAGCGCGTCGCGCACCAGCAGTTCGGGCAGCACACTCACGCCCCAGCCGGCCAGCACGGCCCGCACCTGCGCCTCGGAACTGGGCACGAACATCTGGTGCAGCGTGACGCGTTTCAGACCGAACGCCATGCCAACGAATTCAGCCTGCAAGTCGTCCTTGCGGTTGAACGCCACGAACGGCACAGCGCTGAAGGTGTGCGGGCCCAGCCCCTTGGGCAGCAACGCACCCTGGTGCGCGGCTGCCGCCACCGCCACGTAGTTCATGGCTCCCAGCGGCACGACGCGGCAACCCCGCAGCGGCTGCCTGAGCGTGGTGACGCAGCCGAGGACCTGGCCCGAACGCAGCCACTCGTGGGTGAAGTCCTGATCGTCGGTGATGATCTCCAGCGCCAGCCCCTGTCGAGCCAGTTCCCCCAATGCATCGAGCGCCCAGGTGGCAATGCTGTCGGCGTTGACAGCAATCGCGATGCGTTCTTCCTCGCGGCCCGCGCCGCCCGCACCCGGCGTCAGCTCTTTCAGGTCGCGCTCCAGATCGGCCCGCAACAGCCGCATCTGCTTGGTGTGCTTGAGCAGCAGCAGGCCCGCCGCCGTGGCCTTGAGCGGGCGGCTGCGCACGATCAGCACCGTGCCCACCTGAGCCTCCAGCGCCCGCAGGCGCTGCGAAACGGCCGACTGCGTGATGGCCAGCCGCTGCGCCGCACGCTCGAATCCGCTTTCTTCGACGATGGCCGCCAGGCACTCCAGCGCGTCCGGGTCAAAGGTGCTCATGAATTAGCAAAACTGATGTTTTTGGCATTTAGTTAATCTGACTGTTCAAATTCCGGCGCCTGAGTGACACTTCGGCTCACTCCCGAAAGGGCATCTTCTCAGGAAAGCAGCGCACATGAAAGTCATCGTCCTCGGAGCCGGCATCATCGGCGTCAGTACCGCCTGGCACCTGGCCGAGCGTGGTCATGAGGTGACCGTTGTCGATCGCCAGCACGACGCGGCGCTGGAAACCAGCTTTGCCAATGCGGCGCAGATCTCGGTGAGCTACTGCGAACCCTGGGCCAATCGAGAGGCGCCACTGAAAGCCCTCAAATGGATGTTCAGCAAAGAGGCGCCGCTGCTGTTCCGCCCGACATTCGACATTCACCAATGGCTGTGGAGCCTGCGCTTTCTGGGCCAGTGCCACGACAGCGCGTTCGAGCGCAACGTCAGTCAGCTGGTGGCGCTGGGCGCCTACAGCCATGCCGCCCTGAAGGATGTGGTGCGCAGCACGGGCATCGCCTACAGCCGGCTCGAGCGCGGCATTGCCCACTATTACACCGATCAGGCGTCGTTCGACAGCGCCGCTGCCGCTGCCGCGCTGATGCGCCGCCACGGCGTCGCGCGGCGGGTGATCGACCGCGAGGAACTGCTGCGCATCGAGCCCGCGCTGGCGGCCTATGGCGAGCGCATTGTCGGCGGCACCTACACGCCCAGCGATGAATCGGGCGATGCTCGCGTCTTCACGCAGGAACTGGCCCGGCGCTGCGCGGCGCGCGGCGTGCAGTTTCTGTGGAACCACGACGTCACGCGGCTGACAAAAACGGGCGGCGAAATCACCGGCATCAGCGTGCGTGACCGCGCAACGGCCAAGGTGCAGGCGTTCACGGCTGACGCCTATGTGGCGGCCTGCGGCAGCTACACCGCACCGCTGCTGCGCACCGTCGGCGTGAACCTGCCCATATACCCCGGCAAGGGCTACAGCGCCACTTTCAGGCTCAAGCGCCCGCAGGATGCCCCCACCGTCAGCCTGCTCGACGACGGCGTGAAGTGCGCGATGAGCCGGCTGGGCGACACGCTGCGCATTGCCGGCACCATCGAAGTCGGCGGCTGGGACCTGTCGCTGGACACCCCGCTGGCGCGTGCCCGCTGCCAGATGCTGGCGCGCCGGGTCGAAGAGGTCTTTCCCGGCGTTTGCGACCTTTCCGAGCCCAACTACTGGGCCGGCCTGCGCCCGGCCACACCCACCAACATTCCGGTGATCGGCAAGACCCGCATCGGCAAGCTGTGGGTCAACGCCGGCCACGGCACGCTGGGCTGGACGCACGGGGCAGGCTCGGGCAAGGCGATTGCCGAACTGATCAGCGGCCGCCGCCCGGCGATGGCCTTCGGCTTTCATGGTGATGCCGCCGGCGCCCGCACGCCCGCACCGCTACCATCGGCGGGATGACATCCGCCCCCGACACACTGCACCGTTACCTGTTCCTGGTCGCCTCCACCCGTGAGGCCGGCCACCTCGGCAACACCGAATGGCTGGCACGGCAAGCCGCCGCCGCACTGCCGGCCGACGCGCCCCAGCGCTGGATCCATCTGGCGCCGCTCTCGCTGCCGCCGTTTGTCGACCTGCGGCACACCGCCGGCCAGTACCCGATGCCCGACGGTGACCTCAAGACCCTGCTCGACGCCACGCTGGACGCCACCGACATCGTGCTGGTCTCGCCGGTGTACTGGTACAGCCTGCCGTCACCGCTGAAAACCTACATCGACCACTGGAGCGCCTGGATGCGCATTCCGGGCGTGCCGTTCAAGGAGGCCATGGCCCGCAAGACGCTACGGTTGATCACCACCAGTGGGGACCGGGCCAAGGCGCAGCCGATGATTGATTCGCTGCAGCTGTGTGCGCAGTTTCTGTCGATGCGCTGGGGTGGCGCGCAAGGCGCAGTGCTCTGGGGCAAGGGCGGCCCCCCGGACAGCGTGCGCTCCGACACGCAAGCGGTGCAGGCCGCCGGCAGCTTCTTGCTCCCAGCCGGGCCGGTGGCGCCCGGCGGCTGATATCGGCGCCTATTTCGCCCTGCCGCCGACGGTTGCGCGGTGGGCGAAGAAGTTCGATGTTGCGGATTCCATCAGCATCTGGCCGGATTTGTCTTCGATGGCCAACTGCAACGTGTGTTCCACGTTGTCGTCGCGGGCAGCGCCGGCCCAGTCGGCGGCCGTGATGGCGATCTGCGTTTTCTGGTAGCGCGTGGGCAGCCAGTTTCCGTCGAGCCGCACGCGGATGCGGTCGCCCTTGCGCAGCGCCGGCTGGACCGTCGCCTTCACGGTGAACGCGCCGGTGTTGGTGTGCACCGTGCCTTTGTTAGCGGGCGACGCGACAACCAGCTGTTCGTAGCGCGGTGCCTGCGGCTGTGCAGTCGGTGTCGCTGGCTTGACCTTCGGTCCCTCGATGACGTTGGGCGGCGGCAGGTTGACGACGGCCGAACCGGCCGACGGCTGGTCGGAGAAAACCGGCCCTTCCTTTCCCTGTTTCTCGTAAATGGTCTGTGCCATTGCAGCGCTACCCGCCAGAACCAGCGCCAGCCCGAGCCCTGCAATCCTCCTGTCTGATGTCATCTGCGTGCCTCCTGTGCCGGGAAACTTCGTCAAAGAAAAACCATGGAAACCAGTATCGCACCGCCGCGTTCGCGAGCCAACCCGGGCCGCTCCAGCAACATGACTACTTGCCGATGCAGAACGACGAAAAGATCACGCCCAGCAGGTCGTCGGAGGTGAAGACACCAGTGATCTCGCTCAGCGCGTTCTGCGCCAGGCGCAATTCTTCAGCCAGGATATCGAGCATCTGCGCCTGTGCGGCGAGGTGCCCGGTGGCGTGCGCCAGATGATCTTGCACCCGCCGCAGCGCCTGCACGTGGCGTTCGCGCGCAATGAAAACCCCTTCCGGCGCGGCTTGCCAGCCAGCCACCTGCAGCAGCTGGCGGCGCAGCGCGTCCAGCCCTTCGCCGTTTCGGGCCGACAGGCGCACGCCATCGGGCACGACGGCATCGGGCGCCGCGTCGCACTTGTTCCAGACATCGATGACCGGCACCGTTTTCGGCAGTTTGCGGTTCAACTCCCGCGTGATGCGGTCTTCTTCCGCCTGGTATGCAGGCGCATCCAGACGGGTCAGATCGTGCAGCAGCAGCACGGCGTCGGCGGTTTCGATGTGCCCCCAGGCGCGCGCAATGCCGATGCGCTCGACCTCGTCGTCGCTCACGCGCAGGCCGGCGGTGTCCAGCACGTGCAGCGGCACGCCTTCGATCTGGATGGTCTGCTGCACCACGTCGCGGGTGGTGCCCGCCACCGGCGTCACGATGGCCAGTTCAGCGCCCGCCAGCGCATTGAGCAGCGAGCTCTTGCCCGCGTTGGGCTGGCCGGCAATCACGACCTTGATACCCTCGCGAAGCAGCGCCCCCTGCTGCGCCCGGCGCATGACGACGGCCAGCTGTGCGGTGAGCCGCTCCAGCTTCCCCTGCGCGTCGGCCTTTTGCAAAAAGTCGATTTCTTCTTCGGGGAAATCCAGCGTGGCCTCGACCAGCATGCGCAGATGGACCAGCGCGTCAAGCAGCGCCTGAATCTCGCGCGAAAACTCGCCTGACAGCGAGCGACTGGCGCTGCGCGCAGCAGCCTCGGTGCTGGCGTCGATCAGGTCGGCAATCGCCTCTGCCTGCGCCAGGTCGATCTTGTCGTTGAGGAACGCGCGCTCGGTGAACTCGCCGGGTGCTGCCACGCGCAGGCCCGCCAGCAGCGGACGTCCGGTATCCGGATCGGGCTCCTGCGCCGCCGCCAGGCAGCGCGCCAGCAGCAGTTGCAGCACCACCGGACCGCCATGCGCCTGCAACTCCAGCACGTCTTCGCCGGTGAACGAATGCGGTGCCGGGAAAAAAATCGCCAGCCCGTGGTCGATGGCCTCACCGGCCGCATCCAGAAACGGACCGTAGCTGGCTTCACGCGCCTTCGGCAGCCGGCCGCACAGGCGCCCGGTCAACCCCGCCAGGCCTTTGCCCGACACGCGCACGATGCCGACCGCGCCGCGCCCCGGCGCGGTGGCAATGGCGACAATCGGTTCGTCGTGGCGCGCTAGGCGGTTCATCATGAAGAAGGGCCGCTTGCGCGGCCCCGGTTGTTTCTGGCTGGCTGCCTTACTTGAACTTCGGCAGATTGAATTGTGGCGGAACGCCCATGCGGGTGTTGATGATCCACTGCTGGATGATCGACAGGATGTTGTTCGTCAGCCAGTACAGCACCAGACCGGCCGGGAAGAAGAAGAACATCACGCTGAAAACCAGCGGCATCAGCCACATCATCTTGGCCTGCATCGGATCGGGCGGCGCCGGGTTGAGCGCAGTCTGCAACATCGTGGTCAGGGTCATGACCAGCGGCAGGATGTAGAAAGGGTCAGGCGCCGAAAGGTCGTGAATCCACAGAATCCAAGGCGCATTGCGCATTTCCACGCTCGACAGCAGCACCCAGTACAGCGCAATGAACACCGGTATCTGGACCACGATCGGGAAACACCCACCCATCGGGTTGACCTTTTCCTCGCGGTAGATGCGCATCATCTCCTGCTGCATCTGCTGCGGGTTGTCTTTCAGGCGCTCGCGCATTTCGGTGATGCGCGGGCCGATGGCCTTCATCTTGGCCATGCTGGCGTAGGCCTTGGCATTGAGCCAGTAGAAGGCAATCTTGAGCAGCACCACCAGCGCCACGATGGACCAGCCCCAGTTGCCCAGGAAGCCGTGCAGCTTGTCCAGCAGCCAGTACAGCGGCTTGGCCAGAATGGTCAGCCAGCCGTAGTCCTTGACCAGTTCCAGACCGGGCGACAGGGCTTCGAGGATCTTTTCTTCTTGCGGGCCGTCAAAAAGTTTGGCTTCGATGGTGCGGGACGCGCCGGGCGCGATCTCGCTGACCGGCGTGATCATGCCCACCGCGTACAGGTTGTTGTCCACCTTGCGCACGAAGTTCTCGCGCGTGATGCCGTTGCCCAGCAACCAGGCCGACGCAAAGTAGTGTTGCACCATCGCCACGTAGCCGTTGGTGGAGGACTTCTCGAATTCCGCCTTGTTCTTTTCAATGTCGCTGAAATCGACCTTCTGGTACTTGCCGGTTTCGGTAAATACCGCCGGTCCGGTGAAGGTGGAATAGAACGACGACTCCCCCGGCGGCTTGTTGCCGTCGCGCACCAGTTGCAGGTACAGCTGCGGCGAAACCGGCACCGTGCCGGTGTTGACCACGTCGTGCCGCACCGCCATGGCGTAGGAACCCCGCTTGAAGGTGTAGGTCTTGACCAGCTTCACGCCGCCCATGTCGGGCGATTCGAATTTGACGACCAGTTCGTCCTGGCCGTCGCGCAGCTCCAGGTCGCCGCTGACCTTCATCGGGGTCTTGTGCGTGGGGTAGGCACCGCCGATCAACCCGGACTGGGCGACATAAAAGCGGTCCTTGCTTTCGTCCATCAACACGAAGCGCTTGTTCTTGTCGGTCATGTCCGCATGCTTGACGAACTCGGACTTGACCAGCGTGCCGCCTTCGGCGTCCAGAGTGACGTTGATCACGTCGGTCTTGACCTGGATGCGCTCGCGCGGCGCGGCCGCTGCGGCAGCCGGCGCAGCCCCGGGCACCAGCGCCGCTGGCGCGACACCGGCAGCGCCCGGTACCGGCGGAACGGCATTGCTGCCGGCGACGCCCGGCACAGCCGCCGTCCCGGATGCCGCCGTACCGGATGCCTTGGCCGTGGCAGTCGGCGACGCCGACGGGAAGAACGTGGCCTTGTTGCCGTTGTAGACCTGCCACTGATCCCAGAGCATGACCATGGAAAAGCCAAATATCACCCAGAGGATGGTGCGACGGATATCGTTCATGAAGAATTCTTGGATGTAGTAAGCAGACGGGTGAACAGCCGGGGCGGCTGCGCCGGAACCGGATCGTGCCCACCTTCGCACCAGGGTTGGCAGCGGGCAATGCGCCGCACTGAAAGATAACTGCCCGCCAGCGCGCCGTGCTGCTCCAGCGCCTGCAGCGCATACGTGGAACAGGACGGCTCGAACCGGCAGGAAGCGCCCAGCGCCGGGCTGATGAACAAGCGGTAGCCCTTGACCAGCGTGGTCAGCAGCCGGGTGATCATGCCGCAGGCTCCGGGGACGTGACCGCCGGCAGCACCGCAGCACGGGCAAAAAGCTGCTGCAGTTCGGCCGCCACCGCGCGTTTGAGCACATCGGAGCTGGCGCTGATGAAACGTGAACGGTCGAACCCCGAGCGCAACCGCACCAGGTGCGCGGCCTCGGGCAGACGCCCCTCGAAGCTGGCGCCGATGGTGTAGATCTGCCGCTTGATGGCGTTGCGCGTGACGGCGCGGCGCGCCCATCGCTTGGGCACCATCGCGCCCAGCCAGACGTCGCTCACGCCAAACAGCGCCGGCGGCCTGCGAAGGCCGGACGGCGCTGTGGAAGCGGATTCAGCGGAGGGAGACACGTGCGATTCGGGCAATACTGCCCGATGCAAAGCAAAGTGCGGCGAGCGGGAAACCACGTCGGCAGCCAGGCAAGCCTGGAACTGCGGCCTTGTTTTCAGCCGCTGCACGCGATCCATCCGGCAGACCACATCAGCCGCACATCAAATCAGGACGATCACCGCAGCGGACGGGCAGCGAAAAACCTCAAACGGCCAGGCGCTTGCGGCCCTTGGCGCGGCGAGCGTTGATGACGGCGCGGCCGCCGCGCGTTTTCATGCGGACCAGAAAACCATGGGTGCGGGCACGGCGCGTCTTGGAGGGCTGGTAGGTGCGTTTCATGATGAAATCCTTGGGTTGTTCGCTTGTTCGCTGTTCATTCGCCCTGACAACTGTTCAGGGAAACCAACGATTATCGCCGGTTTTCGCTGCGCTGACAAGCACCTGGCACCGGGCTTTCAGTCTGCGCCTTCAAAGTCCGGGACAACCGGAAGCCGGTGTGGATAAATTCTTGATAAATGTAGAATCCGCGCCGCCGGCGATCCATAATATCCACAGAAAAATGATGCCAATGAACGAGGGACACCCCATCAGCCAGATCGAGCCAGACGCAGGGCAGAGCCTGTGGCACGCCTGCCTGGAGCAGCTTGCGCAGGAGTTGCCCGAGCAGCAATTCAACACCTGGATCCGGCCGCTGATCGTGCAGGTCAGCGAAGACCTTTCCAAGGTCACCATCCACGTCGCCAACCGCTTCAAGCTTGACTGGGTGCGCGCCCAGTACGTCAGCCGCATTGCCGCCCTTCTTGAAGAAATTTCCGGCCAGCCCGTCACCATTGAGTTGGCGCTGACTCCGCGGGAAGCCATTGCCAGGCCTCAACTTCAGTCCGCTTCATCAGCGCCAGACGGCACGGCGGAAGTCGCCGCAGCCGGCGACGAATCGCCGGTCAACGGCTTTCGCAACCGACTCAATACCGCGCTGACTTTCGACACCCTGGTCGAGGGCACGGCCAA
>JACSRS010000163.1 GCA_014879655.1 Burkholderiaceae bacterium | reverse complement strand
CACCGACGCCAGTGCGCCAGCTGTAGCAAAATGGAATTGACGTCGATACATGGGAACTCCTGACAATGAAACGGATGGTCTATCTTGGCGCAGCAGTTGCTGCCGGCGTGATTGCAACGGCTGCCTGGCTGGCAACAGCGCCTGAAAATGCGCCGGAATCGACCTTTGTGTTGCTTGATGGCAGCCGCACCAGCACGGCCAACCTCAAAGGCAAAGTCACGCTGGTGAATTTCTGGGCCACCAGCTGCGTTACCTGCGTGGCCGAGATGCCGCAGCTCATGAAGACTTTCGACAAGTACCAGGGGCGCGGCTTCAACACGCTGGCCGTTGCCATGCAGTATGACCCACCCGCCTATGTGGTGAATTTTGCGGAGACGCGGAAACTGCCGTTTCCGGTGGCCATCGACAACACGGGAGCAGTGGCCAAGGCTTGGGGTGATGTGAAACTGACGCCGACGACGTTCATCGTCGACAAGCAGGGACAAATCGTCAAGCGGTACGTCGGTGCGCCCGACTTTGACGAACTGCACAAGCTGATCGAGAAACTGCTGGCGGCAGCCTGATCGCGGCGACCCCCTGCCTTCTTTTTGAATGATTTATGAGTCTTTTTGGGCTAAACCCAGCGTCAAATGGACTGTTTTTGCTATTAATTTAGTATTTTTTGGCATGAAAAAGGGCCGGTTCAACCGGCCCTCGTTGCGTCGCAAGCGGGCTGCGATCAGTCCTTGCGGAACGCGTCGTGACAGGCCTTGCAGGTACCGGCCGTCGCACTGAAGGCCGTCTTCAGGTTGTCCAGGTTGTTGGTCTTGGCCGCGGCAGCGAGCTTGACCATTTCGGCCTGCATCTTGTCGGCGCCTTCCTTGAACTTGGCCTGTTCCTTCCAGATTTCCGGCTTGGCGCGGGTGTCGCCCTTGTCCGTGCCTTCGCCGAAGGCAGCCCAGGGCAGGTGCGACATGAAGGCAGCAATCTCTGCATATTCGGCAGCGGCCTTGCCGTCGAAAGGCATCTTGCCATTGGCCATGGCACCCAGCCGCGAAAACTGCGCACCCATCACGGTAAAGGCGGCTTTGCGGTACTTGATGGCGTCTTCAGGCTTGGCAAACTGGGCAGATGCCGGGGCCGACACGGCGAGCACGGCGGCCGCCAGAGCGAGGGATGCGATGGTTTTCATGGGCGTTTGTCCTTGCAGTTGGGTTCGTCGAAAAGTTCGGTAAAAATAGGCCCGGCTGGCTCGCTGCGGCAGGTCCCGACGGAACATGCAATGGCGGAGGCATACCTGACGGCTCAGATTCTGCCCAATTATTCGAAACAAGGTTTTTCATGCGTCAAATCCGTATCTGGGACCTGCCGACCCGTCTTTTTCACTGGACCCTGGTGGGCTGTGTCGTCGGATTGGTGATCTCCGGCAATATCGGCGGCAATGCGATGGTCTGGCATTTCCGTTTCGGGCACACGGTGCTGGGGCTGCTGCTGTTTCGCATCGTCTGGGGCTTGGTCGGCGGGTATTGGTCCCGCTTTTCCAATTTCATCTATTCGCCTGCCACCGTGCTGGCCTACCTGAAGGGCGAGCGTAGGCCGCAATGGACCGCCGGACACAACCCGCTCGGTGCTTTCTCGGTGTTTGCGCTGCTCACCGTGCTGCTGGCGCAGGTGGGCTCCGGCATGATGAGCGATGATGAAATCGCCGCGGCCGGGCCATTGACACGCTATGTGTCGGGCGCGACGATTGAACTGGCGACCCGCTATCACACCACCTTCGGCAAGATTCTGGTGTTGGCGCTGGTCGCACTGCACATAGCAGCCATCATCTATTACTGGCGCAGCAAGAAGGAAAACCTGGTGCGGCCGATGATCGTCGGTGACAAGTCGCTGCCCGACACTGGCGCGGTGCAGGCTTCGCGGGACAGCGCCGCCAGCCGGCTGGGCGCGGCGGTGTTGCTGGCTGCCAGCATGGGGTGTTCGTTCTGGATCGCGAGTCTGGGTGCCTGACCTGGCTGCGCGGCCATTTCGGCAGCGGCTGCGCTGACCCGCTTGGGTGCACCGGCCCCAGGGGATACACTGCCGACGATCACCTGCCTTCGAACCAGCCCTCGTGCAAGACGCCCTGATTGCCCTGCAAACGCCCGAATGCCCGGAAGACTGGGCGGTTCTGCGCGAACTCTTTCGCGAGTACGCGGACCAGTTGGGTGTGGATCTGTGTTTTCAGGGTTTTGAGGCCGAACTGGCCATGCTGCCAGGTGAATATGCGACACCCCGTGGTACCGCTCGGCTTGCAACGGTTGACGGCCAGTTTGCCGGATGCTGTGCCTTGCGGCCGATCGAGGATGTCGACTACCCCAATGCCGCCGAGATGAAACGCCTCTACGTCCGCAAGGCGTTCCGCGGCTTCGGACTCGGTCGCATGCTGACAGAGGCGATCCTGGAGGCCGCCCGGGTGATGGGCTACGACTGCGTGCTGCTGGACACGCTGGATGACATGGAGTCCGCCCGCGCGCTGTACGCGGAGCTGGGTTTTGAAGAGATCGACCCCTACTATCACAGCCCGATCGAAGGGGCGCACTACCTCAAGGTCGATCTCTGAGCCGTAGCGGCCAATGGGCCCCGCCCTTGCCGCACCACCCGAAAAAGCGCCCGATCAGGCTTTGGCCTGGGCCAGCAGGGTGCCCGCGTCGCTGACTTCGAACTTGCCCGGCGCTTCGATGTTCAACGATGCCACCTTGCCATCCTTCACCAGCATCGAATAACGGTTACTGCGCAGGCCCAGGCCTTTGCCGGTGAGGTCCAGCGTCAGACCCGTTGCCTTGGCAAACGTTGCATCACCGTCACCCAGCATGCGAACCTTGGTGCCCGTCTTCTGGTCGCGCGCCCAGGCACCCATCACAAAGGCATCGTTCACGCTGACACACCAGATCTCGTCGACGCCAGCCGCCTTCAGCTCGTCCGCCTTTTCGACGTAGCCGGGCACATGTTTGGCTGAACAGGTGGGCGTGAACGCGCCGGGAAGGCCGAACAGGGCGATGGTCTTGCCGGCAGTGGCCTTGGTCACGTCGACCGGGTTGGGGCCGATGCTGCAGCCCTCGCCGGCAACTTCAACAAACTCCATCAGCGTTGCAGCGGGCAAAGCGTCACCAATCTTGATCATGCAGGTCTCCTCGGAATGGGTTGGAATGAATGGGGCCGCCAAGTAGCGCCCCAAAAAAGAAAACGACCCACATTGTGGGCCGTTTGTCATTTTTTTGCCGACCTGCGGTCGAACAGGCTCAAACTGCTGCGGCCTTTTGCACCAGGCGGGAGGCAATCCAGTTCTTGGTCTTGGAAATCGGCCGGCTCTCGGTGATTTCAATCACGTCGCCGAGGTGGTAGTCTCCGTTTTCGTCATGGGCGTGGTACTTGCTCGACTTGGCAACAATCTTGCCGTAGAGCTCGTGCTTGACACGGCGCTCGACCAGAACCGTCACGGTCTTGGCGCGCTTGTCACTCACGACCTTGCCGATCAGGGTGCGCTTGAGGGATGTTTTGGCTTCCGTCATGGTCACTCCTTAGGCTTTCGGCGCAGACGAGGCTTGCTTCTCGGCAAGAATCGTCTTCGCACGGGCGATGTCACGGCGCGTGGCGCGCAGCGTGGCGGTGTTGTTCAACTGTTGCGTGGCCTTTTGCATGCGCAGGCCGAAGTGAGCCCTTTGCAGAGCCTTGACCTCAGCTTGCACACCGGCAACGTCTTTCTGGCGAAGTTCAGCAGCTTTCATGTCTTGTTCTCCTGAATCATTGACCAATCATGCGAGCCACGAACGTGGTGCGCAACGGCAGCTTGGCAGCGGCCAGACGGAAAGCCTCACGGGCCAGTTCTTCCGGCACACCGACGATCTCGTAGATCACCTTGCCTGGCTGGATTTCAGCCACGTAGTATTCCGGGTTGCCCTTACCGTTACCCATGCGAACCTCGGCAGGCTTGTGGGAGATTGGCTTGTCGGGAAACACGCGGATCCAGATGCGGCCACCGCGCTTCACGTGACGTGAAATGGCGCGACGGGCGGATTCGATCTGGCGCGCCGTCAGGCGACCACGGTCGATGGACTTCAGACCGAAATCACCAAACGCAACGCTGTTGCCACGCGTTGCGATGCCGGTGTTGCGGCCTTTCTGCTCTTTACGGTATTTTCTGCGAGCGGGTTGCAGCATGCTTATTCTCCTTTGGCACCGTCAGCTGCTGCAGCTGGCGCGGCTACCTTGCGGACGCGCTTAACGGGGGATTTGGCGTCGGCACCCGTGGCCTCGGCAGGTTTGTCGCTGCCGTCAACGGGTGCAGCATTCGTTCCAGCCGGGCGGCGTGCGCCACCACGACGGTCACCGCCGGGACGATCGCCCGGGCGGGCATCGCGACGCGGACCACGCGGACGACGCTCGTCATCGGGACGCGGGGTCTCGACGGCGGGCAGGTCGTTGCGACCCAGGGTATCGCCCTTGTAGACCCAGACCTTGACGCCGATGACGCCGTAGGTGGTCTTGGCTTCCGAAGTGCCGTAGTCGATATCGGCGCGCAACGTGTGAAGCGGCACGCGACCTTCACGGTACCACTCGCAACGGGCGATTTCGATACCGTTCAGACGACCCGACGACATGATCTTGATGCCCAGGGCGCCCAGGCGCATGGCGTTCTGCATCGCACGCTTCATCGCGCGGCGGAACATGATGCGCTTTTCGAGCTGCTGGGTGATGCTGTCGGCGATCAGCTTGGCATCGATTTCGGGCTTGCGCACTTCTTCGATGTTGACCGCGACCGGCACGCCCAGACGAGCGGTGAGCTCTTTCTTGAGCGCTTCGATGTCTTCGCCCTTCTTGCCGATCACCACACCCGGGCGTGCCGAGAAAATGGTGATGCGGGCGCTCTTGGCGGGACGCTCGATCAGCACGCGGGAGACTGCGGCGTTCTTGAGCTTGGTTTTCAGGTATTCGCGAACCTTGACGTCTTCGGCAAGCATGCCGGCGAAATCACGGTTATTGGCATACCAGCGCGATGCCCAGTTGCGGCTGACCGACAGGCGGAAACCGGTGGGGTGGATTTTTTGTCCCATAGTTTTTCCAGACCTTTCAGTTGCCAACCGTCACGTACACATGGCACGTGGGTTTTCTGATTTGGTTGCCGCGGCCTTTGGCGCGGGCGGTGAACCGGCGCAGCGAAGCACCCTGTTCAACGTAGATGGTCTTGACTTTGAGTTCGTCAATATCCGCACCATCGTTGTGCTCGGCGTTGGCGATGGCCGACTCCAGCACTTTCTTGATGATGACGGCGGCCTTCTTCTGGGTGAACTCCAGCGTGTTCAACGCCTGGTCCACCTTTTTGCCGCGAATGAGGTCAGCGACCAGCCGGCCTTTGTCGACCGACAGACGAACGCCCCGGAGGACTGCACGTGTTTCCATGGTCTTTCCTTATTTCTTCTGGACTTTTTTGTCCGCCGGGTGACCTTTGAAAGTCCGGGTGAGCGCGAACTCACCCAGCTTGTGGCCCACCATCTGGTCGGTGATGTACACCGGCACGTGCTGCTTGCCGTTGTGCACGGCAATCGTCAGACCGATGAAATCGGGCAACACCATCGAGCGGCGTGACCAGGTCTTGATCGGCTTCTTGTCCTTGGTTGCCACGGACTTTTCCGCCTTGGCGACCAGGTGATGGTCAACAAAAGGACCTTTTTTGAGAGAACGAGTCATTTCCGATTCCCTTACTTCTTGCGACGCGACACGATCATGACCTGCGTGCGCTTGTTGTTACGGGTACGGTAGCCCTTGGTCAGATTGCCCCACGGATCCACGGCATGACGGCCTTCGCCGGTCTTGCCTTCACCACCGCCATGCGGGTGGTCAACCGGGTTCATCACCACACCGCGAACGGTCGGGCGAATACCCATCCAGCGCTTCACACCGGCCTTACCCAGACGGCGAAGGCTGTGCTCTTCGTTGGCCACTTCACCAATGGTGGCGCGGCACTCGATGTGCACCTTGCGAACTTCGCCGGACCGCATACGGACCTGGGCGTAAGTGCCTTCACGGGCCAGCAGCGTGGCCGACGTGCCTGCCGAACGTGCAATCTGTGCACCTTTGCCGGGCTGCAACTCGATGCAGTGGATCGTCGAGCCGACCGGAATGTTGCGGATCGGCAAGGTGTTGCCAACACGGATCGGGGCTTCGGAGCCGCTGATCAGCGACGCACCCACTTCCAGATTGCGCGGTGCAATGATGTAGCGTCGCTCACCGTCGGCGTAGCAGATCAGCGCAATATGGGCTGTGCGGTTCGGGTCGTACTCGATGCGTTCGACCTTGGCCGGGATGGCGTCCTTATTGCGACGGAAGTCCACCACGCGGTAGTGGTGCTTGTGGCCACCACCCTTGTGACGGGTCGTGATGTGACCGTTGTTGTTACGGCCGGCCTTCTGGAACTGTGGCTCCAGCAGCGGCGCAAACGGCTCACCCTTGTACAGGTGATCACGGGTGACCTTGACGACGCCGCGGCGGCCGGGCGAAGTGGGTTTAAGTTTGATGACAGCCATGATTACGCAGCCTCCCCGGAGAGGTTCAGCTCTTGACCCGGCTTCAGCGTCACGTAGGCCTTGCGCACGTTGTCGCGGCGACCGACGGACTTGCCAAAACGCTTGGTCTTGCCCTTGGTATTGACCACAGAAACGCCCTTGACCTCAACCTTGAACATCAGTTCAACGGCGGCCTTGATTTCAGGCTTGGTTGCGTCCTGCAGCACCTTGAAGGTGACGGAGTTGCTCTTGTCAGCAACCATCGTGGCCTTTTCGGACACGATCGGGGCGACGAGCACCTGCATCAGGCGACCTTCGTCAAACTTGAGATCGGCAGGCGACGGATTGACGCGGCTCATGCGAACATCTCCTTGAGTTTGTCGATCGCACCCTTGGTGACGAGTACTTTCTTGTAGTGAACCAGCGACAGCGGATCGGCGTAACGCGGCTCGACGACAAGCACGTTCACCAGGTTGCGCGAGGCCAGATAGAGGTTTTCATCGACTTGGTCGGCAATTACCATCACGGACTGCAGGTTCATCGCCTTGAACTTGGCCGCCAGCGGCTTGGTCTTCGGTGAATCCACTGTCAGTGAATCCACCACTGCCAGACGGCCTTCGCGGGCAAGTTGCGAGAAAATGGACGCCATGCCGGCGCGGTACATCTTCTTGTTGATCTTGTGGCTGAAGTTTTCGTCAGGCATGTTCGGGAAGATCCGGCCGCCTCCACGCCAGATCGGCGAGGACGTCATACCGGCGCGGGCACGGCCCGTTCCCTTTTGCTTGAACGGTTTCTTGGTCGAGTGCTTGACCTGTTCGCGGTCTTTCTGGGCCCGAGTGCCTTGGCGGGCGTTGGCCTGGAAAGCCACGACGACCTGATGCACCAGATCTTCGTTGTAGGCACGACCGAACACGGTTTCCGGGGCGTCGAATTTCGCCGCGGCCTGGCCCTGGTCATTCAGGAGTTCGAGCTGCATCAGTTCGCTCCTTCAGCAGATTTCGCCTTGACGGCGGGACGAACCGTGACGAAGCCGCCACGGGAGCCAGGAATGGCACCCTTGATCAGCAGCAGCTGACGCGCTTCGTCGATACGGATCACATCCAGGTTCTGGGTGGTGACAGTCACATCCCCCAGGTGGCCCGTCATGCGCTTGCCCGGAAACACGCGACCCGGATCCTGCGCCATGCCGATGGAACCCGGCACATTGTGCGAACGGCTGTTGCCGTGCGAAGCGCGCTGGGACTTCATGTTGTGACGCTTGATCGTGCCCGCATAGCCCTTGCCGATGGAAGTGCCCTGCACGTCCACCTTCTGGCCCACTGCAAAGACATCGGTCACAGGAACGGTTGCGCCCGCCGCATACTTTGCAGCAGCGTCAGCGCTCACACGGAATTCCTGGATGATTTCTCCGGCCTCAACACCCGCCTTCGCCAGGTGACCAGCCTGGGGCTTGGTCACGCGCGATGCCTTGCGAGAGCCGAACGTGACCTGAAGGGCCACGTAGCCGTCGTTCTCTTGGGTTTTGACCTGGGACACGCGGTTGTTGGACACATCCACCACCGTGACGGGCACTGCGTCCCCATCATCAGTGAACAGACGCATCATGCCCACCTTGCGGCCCAGCAACCCGAGGGAGTTGCTCAGACTCATTTGTTTTCTCCTGAACTTCCACCGCGCCGACTTCAATTGGCAGACGCGTTTTGGCGTGAAAGAGGTTGATAAAACCTACCCAAATTTTGGGTAAGCCCTAAAGTATAACGCGAACCCGCCAAACAGGCAAGTTCGCTTTGGTTTGCCGCGTTTGTCGGCTGCGCGCGAGCGCAGCTTTCATTTACTGCAGCTTGATTTCGACGTCAACGCCCGCGGGCAGATCGAGCTTCATCAGCGCGTCGACGGTCTTGTCGGTCGGGTCGACGATGTCCATCAGACGCTGGTGCGTACGGATCTCGAACTGGTCGCGCGAGGTCTTGTTCACGTGCGGCGAGCGCAGGATGTCAAAACGCTTCATGCGGGTCGGCAGGGGCACGGGGCCCTTGACGATCGCGCCGGTGCGCTTGGCGGTATCGACGATTTCTGCGGCGGACTGGTCGATCAACTTGTAATCGAACGCCTTCAGGCGGATGCGGATTTTCTGTTTGGCTGACATGTCAGTTCCTTGGGTCCGGTTAGGCCAGGATCTTGGCCACGACGCCGGCGCCGACGGTACGGCCGCCCTCGCGGATGGCAAAGCGCAGGCCT
>JACSRS010000083.1 GCA_014879655.1 Burkholderiaceae bacterium | reverse complement strand
CGCAGGAGGTGGCGCAGGGGCGCTTTCGCAAGGATCTGTACTACCGGCTGCAGGTGGTCGAGATCACGCTGCCCCCACTGCGCGACCACAAGGAGGACATTCCCGGCCTGGTGCACCACTTCATCGACCAGCTGACCCCGCTGCTGGGGGTGGAGCCGCTGGCCGTCAGCGACACCGAGATGGCCTTCCTGAAGCAGTACGACTGGCCGGGCAATGTGCGCGAGTTGCGCAACCTGGTCGAACGCTCGCTGATTCTGGGCGCGCTGAACGTTTCGGCGCTGTACGCCAGACCCTCCGGTGGCCCGTCGGCCGACGTCCGCGATCACCCCGACAGCGCAGCCGCAGCGGCCACCGACCTGCAGACGCGCGAGAAACTGCACATCCAGGCCGTACTCGATTCGGTGCAGGGTGACAAGACGCGCGCCGCGCAACTGCTGGGCGTCTCGCGGCGCACGCTGGAGCGCCGCTGCGCCGAGTGGGCCAGCCCGTGAGCGCGCTCCGGCCGCCGCGCCGGGGCGCGTCGTTGTGGATCCAGCGCTCGGTGCGCAACAAGTTGCTGGCCATGGCGCTGGCGCCGCTGCTGGTGGTGCTGCCGCTGCTGGCCGCGGTGCTGTTGGTCTGGGGCAACGCCGCCTACGACCGCCTCTTGATCACCAAGGTGCGCAGCGACCTGGCAGTCGCGCGGGGCTACTTCGACCAGGTGCTGGCCGAAGTGGGCAGTGGCACGAGCGCTGTCGCGGAGTCCCACGCGTTGCTCAAGGCCCTGCAGGGCGGCGATGCGGCAACCGTCAACCGCCTGCTGCTGGCCGCTCGCGAACGACTGGGGCTGGACTATCTCACCGTCACAACTTCCGCTGCCGACGACGCCGCACGCACCGCCCATGCGATGGCCGAACCCGCCGGGGAGCGCGCCGCGCAGCTCGCGGTGCTGGACGAAGCGCAGCTGACCCGGCTCGCGCCGCACTTGCTGGCACGCCTGCAGGTGCCCATCGTGCCCACGCTCAACGCCGCGCCCAGCGACCGCAAGGTCGAAAACCGCGCCATGGTGATGCGCGCCAGTGCGGCCGTCACCGACGACAGCGGCCGCACCATCGCCATGCTGCATGGCGGCGTGCTGCTCAACCACAACCTGCCTTTCATCGACCACATCAACCGCATCGTCTACCCCGACGGCTCGCTGCCGCTGGACAGTCAGGGTACGGCCACCCTGTTCATGGATGACGTGCGCATCACCACCAACGTGCGGCTGTTCAAGGACCAGCGCGCCGTTGGCACCCGCGTCTCGCGGGCCGTCAGCGATGCGGTGCTGAAACGCGGCGACACCTGGCTGGACCGCGCCTTCGTGGTCAGCGACTGGTACGTGTCGGCCTATGAACCGCTGCTGGACGCCACCGGGCGGCGCGTGGGCATGCTCTATGTGGGTTTTCTGGAAAAACCGTTTCGCGCCGTCAAGTACGGCATGCTGGGCGTGATCGGCGCGATCTTTCTGGGCGTGATGGCGCTGGCCGCCTGGTTCTCGCTGCGCTGGGCGCGCAGCATCTTCCGGCCGGTGGAGCAGATGAACCAGACCATGCAGCGCATCGAAGACGGCGACGGTGCTGCGCGCGTGGGCCCGGTCGCGGCGCAGGATGAACTGGGCGCGCTGGCCAATCACCTGGACCAGCTGCTGGACGTGATCGGCGAGAAAACCCGGGCGCTGGAGCGCTGGGCCGTCGAGCTCGACGGCAAGGTGGCCGAACGCACCGCCGAGCTGGCGCGCAGCAACGCCTCGCTGGTGCAAGCCCAGCAGCAGCTGGTGAAGTCGGAAAAGCTGGCAGCGATCGGCCAGCTCACCGCCAGCGTGGCGCATGAGATCAACAACCCGATTGCGGTGATCCAGGGCAACCTGGACCTGATGCGCGAAACCCTGGGTGACCAGGCCGCGCCCGTGTCGACCGAGCTCAAGCTGGTGGACGAGCAGGTCGAGCGCATGCGCCTGATCGTCACGCAGCTGCTGCAATATGCGCGGCCGACCGAGTTTGCCGGCTACGTCGAGACGCTGGACGTGAACCGGGTGCTGGAAGATTCGCTGGTGCTGGTGGGCCACCTGCTGGCGCACACCCGCATCGAAGTGACGCGCGACCTGCAGGCGCGCAACCGGGCAGGCGTGAACCGGCAGGAACTGCAGCAGGTCATCATCAACCTGCTGGTCAACGCGATCCAGGCCATGCCCGAAGGCGGCACGCTCAGCCTGCAGACGCGGGACTGGCAGTCCGGCGACGGGGCGCCTGGCGTCGCGCTGGCCGTCGCCGATACCGGCGCGGGCCTGGCGCCACAGACGCTGGAGCGGCTGTTCCGGCCGTTTTTCACCACCCGCAACGACGGCAACGGTCTGGGCCTGTGGATCAGTCGGGGGCTGGTCGAGCGCTATGGCGGCACACTCACCGCCGGCAACCGTTCAGACGGCCGCGGCGCGATCTTTGAGGTGCACCTGACCACCGAGCCCCAGGCGCCGGTGGAGAGCAGCGCCTCCACCAACAACGGCCGGCCAATCCCCGATAGATAGCATCAGAGCACCATCTGATGCTGGGTTGATGCCAAAAACACTGAAAATCTGCTGAAAAACAGGCCAGGGGGTCCCCGGCCGGTTCAGCCGCTTTCGCCGCGCCGGCATGACCGGCCCCACCGCGTCAATGGCGCGTCTCAGTCCAGCATGTCGAAACCCTGCGCCTCGACACTGGCAAACGCCCGCAGGAAGCCGGCCAGCGCCGCATAGAAGCGCGCCCGCGGGTGCCCGGCCAGTGCGTCACACAGCGGGTTGACCCAGGGCTGCAGATGCGCGGCGTAGAAGGCGCGCTGGCGCGTCAGGTTGGCCACCGCCACATCGTCACCGGCGATCAGGTAGCGCATCACCTCGCACAGGCAGGCGATGTGATCCTCGGTTTCGGGCATCGATTCGTCGCGCGCCAGGCCAAGTTCAGCCAGATCGTGCCGCAGCGCCACCAGCGGCTTTTCATTCAGGAAACCGCTCAGGTAGTGTGAGCCATACAGGTAGACCTCGGGTTTGCCGACACCGCCGAACAGGCTGTCGTACTCGGCGGCGATGGCCTCGTCGGTCATCGCGCGGGTCTGCGCCACCAGTTCACGCCAGGGTTCTTCCAGAAAACCGCCGGCTGCAGGCGCTTCGGTCGCAGCCACCCGCAGTTGCGACAGCAGCTCGGGCGTCGGCGGCGCATAGGTCAGCGCGGCCAGCAGGCCATAGACCTCGGCGCGGGCGGTTTCTTCGTCCAGCGCGGACGACGACGGTGCATCGGTGGGGCTCATAGGTCGGTGATCCGGATTTCGTTGTCAGAGGAATAGATGTCGATCACGCGGCAGTCGCCGCACATCTTCAGCCGCTCCAGCGCCGCGCCCTGGAACATCGCATGACCGCCCAGCTTGCCCAGCATGGCCTCGATGGCCTTGAGCGTGCCAAACGGCTTGCCGCAGCGCACGCAGACATAAGGCTGGGTCTGATTGAGCACACGGGCACTCTTGCGCTCGGGCGTCGCCAGCAGGCGCGGCACCAGCTGCAGCGCGTCTTCCGGGCAGGTGCTGACACAAAGGCCGCACTGCACACAATTTTTCTCGATGAAGCGCAGCTGCGGCAGTTCAGGGTTGTCCTGCAGCGCGCTGGCCGGGCAGGCGCTGACGCAGCTCAGGCACAGCGTGCACTTGTCCTTGTCGACCTGCACCGAACCCAGCGGCGAAGCGCCCGCCGGCAAAGCGATGGCGTCTGGCCGCGCATCGGCCGCCAGCGGTGCATGTTCGATCAGATGGTCGAGCGCGAGGTCCAGCGTGGTGCGCTTTTCCTGCGCCACGGCAAATCGCGCGGCCACCGCCGGGGTCTTCTGGCGCGTGGCCCGCAGCGCCTGCAGGCTGGCGTCCAGGTCGGTCGGCGTGCGGGCCCGCAGCAGTTGCAGGTGACTGCCGGTGTAGCCCAGGCCGTTCAGAAGGGTCTGCGCCACGTCCATCTGCGCCTGCAGGCCTTCCAGGTACTGCGGCGCTTCTTCATCCGTGGTGAGCACCACGATCTGGCTGGCGCCGAAGGCCACCGCGCTGAGCCAGACATCCAGCCCCAGGCTGGCCGCGTGCCACAGCGACACCGGTATCACGTTGGCCGGCACGCCCTGCGCCACCTTCAGCATCGCTGCGCGGCCGAGTTCCTCGACCAGCGCCCGGCCCTTGTCCTGGCTGTGCAGCAACAGCACCGCATCCTTGCCGCCCGCGGCCGCATAGGTGGACAGCAGCGTGCGCAGTTTCGCGCCCTGATGGCTGGCCGGCGGGTAGGCATAGGTCAGCGCGCCGGTGGGGCAGACCGTGGTGCAGGCACCGCAGCCGACACAAAGATTCGGGTTGACCCTGATCTGCTGCTGCTTGCGCTCGCTCGTGATGGCCTCGGCCGAACAGATGTCAACGCAGGCGTTGCAGCCCACCGTCATGTTGCGGCTGTGCGCGCAGATGCCGGGCTTGTAGTTGAAGAACTTCGGCTTCTCGAATTCACCGACCAGATCGCGCAGCTTCAGCAGCGTCGGCAGATCCTGGCCGTTCCAGCGGAAATACCCCTGCGGCAGCGCATGCTGGTTGAAGGTCGGTGTGCTCGCTGCGGGCCGCAGGTCAAGCACCAGATCGAAACTCTCCGACTGCGCGGCCGGATCCCGGCCGAAATCGATGGCGCCGGCCACCTGGCAGGCCTTCACGCAGGCACGGTGCGACTGGCAGGCGTTCAGGTCGATCTGGTAGTCCAGCCCGATGGCGTTTTCCGGGCATGCGGCCACGCAAGCGTTGCAGCGGGTGCACAGGTCCAGGTCGATCGGGTTGTTCGCCTCCCAGGTCAGATCGAAAGCGCCCAGCCAGCCCGACAGCGCCGTGATGCGGCCGCCCAGCACCGGGAACTGGCGCGCCTGCGCGCCACCGGCGCTGCCCGGCCCCTGCGCAAAAAGCGTCACGTCCAGCACGTCCGACAGCAGCGCCGCCGCCCGCTCGGCTGCGTCGAGCGGGCCGATGATCAGCAGCCGCCCGGCACTCCTGAAGGTGACCGTGGGGACGGGGTCGGGGTCGGGCAGGTGCGCGGCCGCCAGCAGCGCGGCGATCTTCGGGCCGGCCTTGGCAGCATCGCGGCTCCAGCCACCGGTCTCGCGGATGTTGACGAAGCGGATCGGTGACGTGGCGCCGACCGTCTGCTCGCCCAGTTCGGCAAACAGGCGCTGCTCCTGCGTGCAGGCAACCACCACCTCGTCTCCGGTTTTCACCGCCTGCTGGAACGCACCGGCTTCGCGCCGGCACAAGGTGGAATGCAGCGTCAGGTCTTCACGCAGCGCCTGACCCAGCGCTTTCGCGTTGAGCGGCATCGTCTGGTTGCAGTCGCAGATCAGTGTGGGCATGTTCGGGGGGCTCGGTAGGGGCGTCCGCTTCACCGGCAAGCGCCGGCGGGACAGGGGATTCGGTGGCTGCGGCGGCCGGCGCCGTTTCACCACCCGGCTCGGCTTCTGACGGATCACCAGCGGCAGCCGGGGAATTTTCTGCGGCTTTCTTCTCGTCGTCGTCAAAAAGCCCCAGCGCCCAGGCGCTGGACATCTGGCGCAGCATGGCCGGCGGGATGGGGTCGGATTTTGTGTAGTCGTCGATGTAGATGTCCAGCCCGTCCATCACGTTGTAGTGCGGGTCGGTGAACAGTTTCTTCACCGCGGCATTGCGTACCTCGGGCGAGACGCCCCGGGCCATGAAGGGCTGGAAGTCGGAACTGGTGGTCAGCTGGCGCACGTCGTCCAGGGTGGGCAGCGGCGGCGCCTCGGCGCGGTTGCCCTCTCCGGATGACCCGGGTGAAGCGCCTGACACGGGCGCCGTTGATGCAGGCGCATTCGCGGCAACCGGCGCATCGGCAGGGCCCGTTGCCGTGGCGGCCCGGTCAAGCGGCGGCAGCTTGCCGGCTGGCGGCGCAGGTTCGGCCCGCGCCGCTGGCGCGTTCTGATCGAGCTTGCGGCGCGACCAGCGGCCCAAGAAGCCGTCACTCACGCCGCACCGCCTTTGGCACCTTCGGCCGGACCTGCGCCACCACCGCCACCACCACCGAACTTCTTCTCGGTGCTGATCCGAGCCGGATTGCCAAAACGGTCCTGCAGGCCGCGAAAGCTCTGGGGCCGCTGGCGCCGCTTGGGCTCGGCCGTGTAGTGCTGCTCGGCAAAGCCGCGCATCCAGTCGATGACGTCCTGCGGCGCCGGCACCTGCTCGACAGTCTCCTGTGCGTCCAGCCAGCGCCCGGCATCGTGATAGCTCAGCGACACCGTCAACGGCCGCGCGATCGGCTCCTCGACCAGCGTGGCCGCCTCTTCCATGCGCCACAGCACGAACCAGCACGGCGCCGGCGTGGTGGCGTTCAGCATGTAGCCCTCGGCGTCGTCCTTGAACAGTTCCACCGTCATCGCCGGGTGCAACCAGCGCTCTTCGTTCTCGTCCTGGTACAGCCGGCGTGGCTGGTCGCCGAAACCCGGCTCGTGCATCACGACATCGGCCAGCACCCAGCGCCAGGTCTGCCAGCGGCTCATCGCGCCCTGAACCCGCTCGCGCCGCATCACGACCGCCACATCGATGGCGGGACGCGGGGCAACAGCTTCGTTAGGATTCATGCGCGGGACTTTCCGGGAAAACGCCGACTGTACGCGATGGACCGGCTGCAAGTGCCGCAGGTTTTCCCTTCTCCCAATGTGGCAAAAGTCCGCCGGTTCTAAGCCCGGCCTAAGTCGCCAAGCCGATGATTGCGGATATTCGCGGCGCGCCTGCACGCGCCCCTCAGGTAAATTCGCCCCTTGCCCACCGTCGCCCCGACACCTTCACACCATGAGACTGCTGCTCGTTGAAGACGACCAGATGATCGGCGAAGCCGTGCTGGACCTGCTGCGCGCCGAAAACTATGCCGTGGACTGGGTGAAAGACGGCGAGATGGCCGACACCGCGCTACAAAGTGCGCCCTACGACCTGGTGCTGCTCGACCTGGGCCTGCCCCGGCGCGACGGTCTGACGGTGCTGCGCGCGATGCGCCAGCGCAAGGACCGCACGCCGGTGCTGATTGCCACCGCCCGCGATTCGGTGCCCGACCGCATTGCCGGCCTCGACGCTGGCGCCGACGACTACGTGCTCAAGCCCTACGACCTGGACGAGCTGCTGGCGCGCATCCGCGCCCTGCTGCGCCGCGCCGCCGGCCGCGCCGAGCCGGTGTACGAGCACCTGGGCGTGAGTATCAACCCGGTCACGCGCGAAGTGCAGGCCGACGGCCAGCCGGTGGTGCTGTCGGCGCGCGAGTGGGCGGTGCTCGAACCCCTGCTGGCGCGGCCCGGCATGGTGCTGTCGCGCGCACAGCTCGAAGAAAAGCTCTACGGCTGGAAGGACGGCATCAGCAGCAACGCGGTGGAGGTCTATGTGCACGGCCTGCGCAAGAAGCTGGGCGCCGGGCTGATCCAGAACGTGCGCGGCGTCGGTTACATGGTGCCCCGGCAATGACTGTTCAGCCGGCCACCCACTCGCTGCGCGCCCGGTTGTTGTGGTCGCTGCTGGGCGCCATCGTCATCGTGGCACTGCTGCAGGCGGTGATGACCTACCGCACCACGCTGGCGCAGGCCGACGACATCTTCGACTACCACATGCAGCAGATGGCGCTGTCGCTGCGCGCAGGCCTGCCCGAGCCGGGACCGGGCGGGCACCGTCGCCTGAATCCGGCCGACGTCAACGACGAATTCCTGGTCCAGGTCTGGACCGAAAACGGCGTGCAGGTGTTCCAGTCGACCGGCCGCGTGGCGCTGCCGCAGCGCGCCATCCTGGGCTTTGCCGACGTGCCGGCGCAGGGCACGATGTACCGGGTGTTCTCCATCCAGACCGGCGCGCAGGTGGTGCAGGTTGCGCAGGACATGGCGGTGCGCCGCCAGATGGCGCGCTCGCTGGCGCTGCGGGCCGTTGCTTCGATCGCCCTGGTGGCGCCGCTGTTGATGCTGATCGTCTGGTGGGTGGTGCGCCGCTCGATGATTCCGGTCGCGCGCGTGCAGCGCCAGCTGTCCCAGCGCAAGGCCGACGACCTGAGCGAGGTGGGCGAAGAAGACCTGCCCGACGAGCTGCTCCCGCTGGTGCATGAGCTCAACCAGCTGATCGTGCGGGTGCGACAGGCGTTTGATGCGCAGAAGAACTTCGTGGCCGACGCCGCGCACGAACTGCGCTCGCCGCTGGCGGCGCTCAAGCTGCAGGTGCAGGGCCTGCAGCGCGCGGGCGACGAGACCACGCGCGAGCGCTCGGTGCAGCGGCTGGCCGCCGGCATCGACCGCGCCACGCGACTGGTCGAGCAACTGCTGGTGCTGGCGCGCCAGCAATCGACGCAGGCCAGCGGCCTCAAGCCCGAGCCGGTTCGGCTGGCCGAACTGGCCCGGCGCGCGCTGGCCGACTGCGCGAGCGCTGCCGGTGCCGCCGGGGTGGACGTCGGGCTGGGCCAGGCCGACGACGACGCCGTCAGCGGCTACGCCGATGCGCTGGCCATCCTGCTGCGCAACCTGCTGGACAACGCCGTCAAGTACACGCCGGCCGGCGGCCGCGTCGATGTCTCGATCCGGCGCGACGGCCCCGCCGTGGTGCTGCAGGTGGAAGACAGCGGGCCGGGCATCGCACCGGCCGACCGCGAGCGCGTGCTCGACCGCTTCCACCGCCTGCCCGGCTCGCAGGCCAACGGCAGCGGGCTGGGGCTGTCGATCGTGAAGTCGGTGGCCGACCTGCACCGGGCCAGCCTGACGCTGGGCGCGTCCGAGGCGCTGGGCGGCCTGTGCGTGACGGTGCGACTGCCACTCGCGGGTAGGGTTTAAGAGCGGTCTAAGTCAGCGGTCCGATATTCAGGGTCAGTGCAAATCACCCTGAAAGGACTCCTGATGAACGCTCAAACCTTCTCCAATCGCAAACTCGTCCTGTCCCTCTTGGCTGCTGGCGTCATCGGCGCCGGCACCATGGGCGCCGTGAACCATTCGCTGGCCCGCGCCAGCGTGGAGCCCACCGCCGTCGTGGCAAACGCGCCCGCTGCGGCGCCGGTATCGACCGCCAGCCTGCCGGATTTTCCGCGCATCACCGCCCAGAACGGCCCGTCGGTGGTCAACATCAGCGTCAGCGGCAAGGTGAAGCAATCGGCCGATGACGACGAAGAGACCGCCATGGCGCCCGGCGACCCGATGCAGGAATTCTTCAAGCGCTTCGGCATTCCGCGCGGGCCGGGCGGCCAGGGCTTTGGCCCGCAGGTGCCATCCCATGGCGTGGGCTCGGGCTTCATCGTCAGCGCCGACGGCATCATCCTGACCAACGCCCATGTGGTGCGGGACGCCAGCGAAGTCACCGTCAAGCTGACCGACCGGCGCGAGTTCAAGGCCAAGGTGCTGGGCGCCGACCCGAAGACCGACGTCGCCGTGCTGAAGATCGAGGCCAAAGGCCTGCCCACCGTGACGCTGGGCAGCACCAGGAACCTGCAGGTCGGTGAATGGGTGCTGGCCATCGGCTCGCCGTTCGGCTTTGAAAACACCGTCACCGCCGGCGTGGTCAGCGCCAAGGGCCGCTCGCTGCCCGACGACAGCTTCGTGCCCTTCATCCAGACCGATGTCGCGGTGAACCCCGGCAACTCGGGCGGCCCGCTGTTCAATGCGCGCGGCGAGGTGGTGGGCATCAATTCGCAGATCTACAGCCGCACCGGTGGTTACCAGGGCGTGTCGTTCGCGATTCCGATGGACGTGGCGCTGAAGGTCAAGGATGAAATCATCAAGACCGGCAAGGCCAGCCATGCGCGCCTGGGCGTTGCGGTGCAGGAAGTGAACCAGGCGTTTGCCGACTCGTTCAAGCTCGACCGGCCCGAAGGCGCACTGGTCTCCAGCGTGCAACCCGGCGGACCGGCCGACAAGGCCGGCCTGAAGAGCGGCGACGTGATCCGCAAGGTGGACGGCCAGCCCATCGTGGCCTCCGGCGACCTGCCAGCCATCATCGGCCTGGCCAGGCCGGGCGAGAAGGTGACACTGGAGATCTGGCGCGCCGGCAAGGCCGAGCAGATCAGCGCAACACTGGGCGACGCCGCCGAGAAAGCCACTCAAGTGGCCAAGGCCGACGAACCCGTCGGCAAGGGCAAGCTGGGCTTGAGCCTGCGCCCGCTGCAGCCGCAGGAAAAACAGCAGTCGGGCATCGCCTCGGGCCTCGTGATCGAGAACGCGGCCGGCCCGGCAGCGGCGGCCGGTGTGCAACCGGGCGACGTGCTGCTCGGCATCAACGGTTCGCCGGTGAGCAACATCGACCAGGTGCGCGCGGCCATGGCCAAGTCGGACAAATCGGTGGCGCTGCTGATCCAGCGGGGCAGCGACCAGATCTTCGTGCCGGTGCGAGTCGGCTGAAGAAAGTCACTTTTCAATAGCTGAAAAGCACTATTTGACGCTGGGATGGCGTCAAAAAAGCATCAAGCCCGTCTGCGGACGGCCAGGGGGTCCCCTCCCCGGCCGGACCTGCAGACGGTTTTTTTGTGACGGTCTACCGTCTGTGGGCCGGCGGGCCGATGACTGCGCGGTTCACCGGCAGTTGTTGTGCAACTTCCACTTTTCCTCGTGCCCCATCGCCTTGGCGAAGTCGGGCACCCGGCAGCGTTCAGCCTCAGCCGGATCGGCGGGAGCCGCCGGCAGGCCTGCTGCGGCCGGCGCGAGCACGACAGCCCTTGCAGGCGTGGCGTGGTACGTCAACTGCGCAATCCCTGCGACGGCGATGCCGAAAGCCCCCACGATGGCCGCCTGAGCCAGCGACGCCGAGGGTACCGATGCGGCGGGTACTTCGCAGGCATTGCCGGGGCAAAGCTGGGCCTTCTCCTTGTTGAAGGCGTTATAGATCCGGCAGCCGATGCAGATGCCAAAAGCGGTTTCAAAGAACAGCAGGATCAGGCAGGTCGCGCACACGAGCAGGTTGACCGGCCCGACCACCTGGTTGAGCACCACCAGATACAGCATCGTGGCCGCCAGCACAAAACCGATGGCCCAGGCGAAACGCTTCTGAGGCGCCCCCGTCCATTCGGGCTGCTGCCACCGCACAAACCACTGCGCCAGGATCATGATTGGCGCGAAGCGCGGGTTCACGAAGATGCGGATGGTGAACTCGATCAGAAAGGCGACCACAAAGACGCGCGTGGGCTGGAAATTGCCTGTGAGCCAGGCATTCATGAAGCTGACCATCCCGAGAAAAAACAGCATGCCGGCCGCGGCCCGGACCGCCCGCTCGTTGAGTACGGGGATCTGGTATTCAGGGCGCATCTCGCCGAATTGGAAAATTTTGCGGGTCATGACCACCTTTGTTGAATCGTGGCCCAAATTATTGGCCAGCGCCAGCCATATGCATATGATTGAAATCATACGTAAGAGACCTGATCCATGTTTGCTGACGCCGCTATCCACGAGCTCCACCAGCTGCTGCCCGTGCGCCTGACCGACCTGTTCGAGCAGGTGGACAAGCCCCGGGGAACCTGTCTGTTCAAGGCCGGTGAAAAGCCCTCCCACATGTTTTTTGTGGTCCGCGGGGAAGTGATTCTGGAGCGCCCGGGCCTGCAGGGCGCTTCGGTCATCCTGCAGCGTACCCGCCGGGGATTCGTGAGCGAAGCCAGCCTGAAATCACCCAAGTACCACTGTGACGGACAGGTCGTGGCCAACGCCACGATCATCCAGATTCCGGTCCGGGACGTGACCGCCGCTATGGACGAGGACCCGGCCTTTGCCGGGCGCTGGATTGCCATGCTCAACCGCGAACTCCGGCGGCTGAGACTGCAATGTGAACGACTTTCTCTGACTACCGTGCAGGCGCGTCTGGCGCACCTGCTGGAAACCGAAGGCGAAAACGGGCGATTTCCCATCGGCGCGGGCATCAAGTCCATCGCGGCGGAACTCGGGGTGACGCACGAAGCGCTCTACCGGTGCATCTATTCAATGGAGCGGCAAGGCAGACTCCAGCGCGCCGATCAGTATCTGTGGCTGCTACCCGGTGGCGCTGCACGCTGATGGGGCGAGGTTTCGGATCAACAGTGGCTGCGTCCTGCTCCCAGGAGATGAAGGCGGGTGAACCTCCGCGCACAAACAATCTTGCCGATGGCGCCAGATTTCACGCGCAGGCCGTAGCCGGTTTCGAAACACTGGCCGAAGCCGTTTGAAAATCAACCCGATCACCGTCCACCAAAGCAGGTCATTACCCTTCCATTCGCTGATCGGTCTGCAAGACAGCTCTACCCCCGGCTATCGGACTTCTGTATCGCCGGGGATACTTGCAACGAACCGCCTACGATTCCAGTGCCCAATAAATTCGCCGACATGACCACCCTGAATGAAAGCCCGTCTGCCAGCGAAGGCCCAATCCATATAGTCGATCGGGTTTATGGTATCGAGGGCTACATGTATGGCTTGGGACAGCCGGCGCTCTTGCTGAAAATCAGCGTCCAGACAGGGCTCGTCGCCCGCGAGGGGCCAGTGTCTCACGCCATCGAGCAGCAGCTTGAACTCCCTTCCGCACCACTGGAGCTTCTCACCGATACCACGATCCTGCGCAAAGCCTTGCGCTGGGCCGTCGCGCTTCAGGTCAAGTCAGGGTTGCCCGTTTTCGACCACGCGGTATGGATTCGGCGCGCCGCTCGGGTTCACACCGTCGCGCTGCCATGCCTGACCCATGCCAGTGGCTTGATCGCCTTGCGGGGCGCCATCGAGATGATCACGCGTTCGATCGCGTTCGATCGTGACCCGGAGAAACGATCGGTCCAAAGTCTATCCGTGCAATTAACCTCGCTGATCAGCGAACTTGCCAGGCTTGCGCCGCGCGGCTTCAACACTGTGCATTTCCTGCGTGCTGCTCATGAACTCGGTGTGCCCTGGAGTCAGGTCAACGACACTGTGCATCAAATTGGATGGGGTTCACGCTCGCGCTGGCTGTCCAGTTCTTTCACCGATGCCACGCCGCAGATCTCGACAATGGTCGCACGTGACAAAGTCAAAGCGGCCGCAATCCTGCGTGCAGGCGGTATACCCGTTCCCGCACATGCGGCTGCGCTGAACGAGGACGAAGCGGTCAGCCAGGCGCAAATGCTCGGCTATCCGGTTGTTGTCAAACCCGTTGACCTGGACGGTGGCGTGGGCGTTTTCGCGAACCTCGAATCGCCAGAATCCGTACGTGCGGCATTTTTTGCCGCTCGCAAGCTGTCAAGGCGAGTACTGGTGGAAAAGCACATTCGCGGCAGAGACTATCGCCTGCAAGTCGTGGACGAAGAAGTTCAGGGCATCCTTGAACGTGTGCCTGGTGGCGTCACGGGCGATGGCGTGAACAGTGTGGCAATCTTGCTCGAACAGCAGAATCTGGCGCGCAGGACAGCCACTGATGACCGCAAATATCTCAAGCAGATGGCGCTTGACGATGAAGCCGGGCGCATGCTTGTTGCCGTTGGCCTTGATGCGACTTCGGTACCCGCGTCGGGTCAGGTCGTGCGACTGCGCGCTGCCGCCAATGTTGCCAGTGGCGGTGTGCCCGTTCCCTTCGAGCCAGCACTTGCCCATCCAGACAATCTTGCGCTCGCTGTCCGAGCCGCCCGGTTGCTTCGGCTCGACGTGGCGGGCGTCGACCTTCTGATCCCGGATATCGCGCGCTCGTGGATACATACCGGCGCGGCGATCTGCGAGGTCAATGCCCAGCCGCAGATGTTCACAACATTACACAAACCCATGCTGCGCAGTCTGCTTGGCGATGGGGATGGCCGAATACCGGTCCTTGTGGTACTGGGCGCATCGACCGCTGCAGAAGTGGCGGTGAATGTGCATACACGGCTGGATTCACCAACGTGCACAGCCGGTCTGGCCGAGCCGGAAGGGGTCTGGATATCCAGCCGCCGAATTACTCGCGGTCCCATTGGTCTGTTCCAGGGTGCCCGCATGCTGCTGCGTGACCGAAAAGTAGATGCTGTCGTGTTGTCCTTGCCTGGTGAACGGCAGTTTCCTGCGAGTGGCTGGCCCGTTGACCGTTGTGACGTGCTCGTGCTGGCGGCACCCGCGGGAACTCCGAACAAGGCGGTTGCGGGTGCCTGGATTGAAGCGGTACGCTCGCTCAGGCCCCGAACCGTCGTCGCCAGCGCTGGCGCCATGCATGCAGTCAGTCAATCCGGTCTGCGCCTGCCCCGGGGCCTTGAAGTCAAGGTTGTTGAAAGTATTGACACGTCCGGACTGGTCACAGCCTCGCTGGATGCACTGCTGGCCTGCGAGGCTTGAATCCAGCGATGCTCTGGTCTTTCCCGCGCCCATACCGACCGACGGTACGAGCGCGCAAACAAGTGGCGCGACGCAGGGCGTGCTCAAATCTCAGGCAGGTCAGCATATGCGAGTGATGATCACAGGCGCAGCGGGAGCGGGGTCAACGACGCTGGGCCGCGCTTTGGCGAATGAGATCGGAGCTCGCCACCTCGACTCGGATGACTTCTTCTGGCTTCCATCCGAGCCGCCGTTCGCGACACCTCGAGATCCATCGGAGCGCCGCCGCCTGCTTCACGCTCAGCTCGGAGCCCAGAAAGACGCCGTTCTGTCGGGTTCGATCGTCGGTTGGGACCCGGAAATCGAAAGCTCTTTCGACTTGATCGTCTTCCTCTACCTTGAGGTGCATGTTCGACTGGCCCGGCTCCGGCAACGGGGTATGAACCTTTACGGCCGAATCGATCACGGCTTTTTGAATTGGGCCGCAGCTTATGACGTCGGGACCAGTAGCAGGAGCTTCGCAAGACACAATGCGTGGCTAGCGAGGCGCTCATGCCCGGTCATCCGTTTCGAGGGCGAACAGGAACTGAGCCATCTCGTAGCCTGCGTCGCCGAGCGCTGCCTGACCCTGCGATCAGGCGGGGGCCTGCTCCGTTCAAACGTCGGCTGACGACAGCCCCGATTCGCTGGCACCGCAGAATGTTCAGCCGGCTGAACATGCCATGTCATGTTGACGGTCCGCAGGGCTTGCACGCATCCCTCTGAAGTCGGGCTGAACGGACAAGCGCCTGAACTGCACCCATGTTTGCAGACGACGCTGTACGAACCCCGCTTGTGAATCAGCACATCTGTTAAGGGTATCCTGCGCAATGCTGTTTACACAAAAGCTGGGCGCCACAGGATCCTGCGGCCGCCCTCATCACCCAGGAGTTCTTCGTGCCCACAGTTGATAACCTCGGTATCCGCATTCACTATGAATTACACGGGAGCGGACACCCGGTTGTCCTCATCCACGGGGGCACCGTGAGCTTCCAGCACAACTATGCAGATTTCGGCTGGATCGAAACCCTCAACAGCATAGGTCTGCAGGTGATCGGCCTTGATCTGCGCGGACATGGCAATAGCGGCAAGCCGCACGACATTGCGTCGTACGGAACCTCGAATCTGGCCAGCGATGTCGTTGCTGTCCTTGACCACCTTTCACTGACACGGGCGTCACTGGTGGCTTACTCCATCGGAACCGCGGTCGCCCTGCACTTGCTGCAACATGCACCTGAGCGATTTGACAGAGCCGCCCTGATCGCCACCGGAGATGGACTGATCGGGCAACTCCCCCACACGTTCGCCAACATTCTTCCCTCTCTGCTGGAAGTGCTTGACAGAACCGCGTATCCGAAGGACCTTCCGAAGCACCTGGCAACGTACTGGAACTTTGTTGCTGCGACCGGTGGCGACAGGCAGGCCTTGAGAGCACTTGCTCAGGCAAGTTATGCGCCCCTCACCACGACCGATGCCTCGGCGATCAAAATTCCAACACTTGTCATGAGTGGTCAGGCTGATCGGGTTCTCGGCCAGGCCCCGAAGCTCGCGGAGGCACTGGGACAAGGAAGCTACATTGAGGTGCCTGGCGCAGATCACTTCTCACTCGCCGCAGATCCCCGCGTCCAGGCCGAAGTCGCCCGCTTCATACAGCCTGAAGCCGCAGCGCGGTGATCACCACCCTCCTCGATCTGACGGGACGGCTGCTGCAGGCCTGCACCCGCCTTCCAGCCGCAATTCCCGCGCCCTACCCCCTACCCACCCTAACCGCGCAATACTTCACCTCCGGAATCTTCCCGACCGGGTCGAGCGCGGCGTTGGTGAGCAGGTTGGCGGCGGCTTCGATGTAGGCGAAGGGGATGTAGACGGTACCAGGGGGCATGCCGTCGTCACGCCGGGCGTGCAGCCGGATCGCGCCGCGGCGTGAGGCCACTTCAACCACATCACCCGGCTGCAGGCCCAGTCCGGCCAGATCATCGCCGTGCAGGCAGGCCGTGGCGGCGGGCTCCAGAGCATCGAGCACGCCGCTGCGACGGGTCATGCTGCCGGTGTGCCAGTGTTCCAGCTGGCGGCCGGTGATGAGAACCATGGGGTAGTCGGCGTCGGGACGCTCGTCGGCGGGGATGATATCGGCCGGCACCAGTTTGACGCGCCCGCTCGCTGTGGGGAAGCGGTCGTGGAAGACGATGGGCTGGCCGGGTTCGTCCTCGCTCAGGCAGGGGTAGGTCACGCTGTCTTCACGTGCCAGCCGCTCCCAGGTAATGCCGGCTATTGAACCCTGCATGGCCTGGCGCATTTCTTCAAAAACATGCTCCACGCCGTGGTAGCCATCGCCCTTCTGAGCTTCTTCACTCTGCTTTTCATAGCTCCAGCCCAGGCCAAAGCGTTCAGCCAGCTGCTGGATGATCCACAGATCAGCGCGCGCTTCGCCCGGCGGCTGCAGCGCGGGGCGGCCCATCTGCACCATGCGGTCGGTGTTGCTGACGGTGCCGGCTTTTTCGGGCCAGGCGCTGGCGGGCAGCACCACGTCGGCCAGCCAGGCGGTCTCAGTCAGGAAGATGTCTTGCACCACGAGGTGCTCAAGGCTGGCCAGCGCGTGGCGGGCGTGGTTGAGGTCGGGGTCGCTCATGGCGGGGTTCTCACCCAACACGTACATCCCGCGCACCTTGTGCGGGTCAGTGTCTGGCGCCAGCGCCTTGTTCATGATCTCGACCACGGTGTAGCCGGGCTGGTTGTCTAGTGTGGCGCCCCAAAAGCCTTCAAACCAGCTTCGCACATTGGCATCAGCCACGCGCTGGTAGTTGGGGTACATCATGGGGATCAGTCCGGCGTCGCTGGCGCCCTGCACATTGTTCTGCCCGCGCAGGGGGTGCAGGCCGGTGCCAGGGCGGCCGATCTGGCCGGTGATGCTGGCCAGCGCGATCAGGCAACGCACGTTGTCGGTGCCGTGCACATGCTGGCTCACGCCCATGCCCCACAGGATCATCGACGCGTTTGCCGTGGCGTAGGCGCGCGCCACTTCGCGGATGGTGCCCGCCGGTATGCCGCAGATGGGCGCCATGGCTTCGGGGCTGTAGCCCTGCACGTTGACCCGGAGCGCATCAAAGTCGCCCACCCGCTCGCGGATGAAAGCCTCGTTGGTCAGCCCCTCGGTGACGATCACGTGCAGCATCGCGTTGAGCAGGGCCACGTCGGTGTCCGCGCGGAACTGCAGCGTACGCCAGGTGTGGCGCGCCAGATCGGTGCGACGCGGGTCGGCCAGCACCACACGGGCGCCGCGCTGCGCCGCGTTCTTGATCCAGGTGGCGGCCACCGGGTGGTTGTTGGTGGGGTTGGCACCGATGACCAGGATGAAGTCGGCGTGCGCCACGTCCCGCACCGGGTTGCTCACCGCGCCCGAGCCCACGCCTTCCAGGAGCGCTGCCACGCTGGACGCATGGCACAGCCGTGTGCAGTGATCGACGTTGTTGCTGCCAAAGCCCGTGCGCACCAGTTTCTGGAACAGGTAGGCCTCTTCGTTGCTGCCTTTGGCCGATCCAAAACCCGCCAGCGCCTTCTTGCCGTGGGTGTCGCGCAGCGCAACCAGTTTGCCGGCGGCCAGGTCCAGCGCTTCTTCCCAGCTGGCTTCACGGAACACTTCGCGCCAGTCCAGCTTGCGCTGCAACTGTTGCGGTTCTTTGGGCACGCCGGGTTTGCGGATCAGCGGGCGCGTCAGGCGCTCGGGGTGATGGGCGTAGTCAAAACCGAAACGGCCCTTGACGCACAACCGCCCTTCATTGGCCGGGCCAGTGCGGCCGTCGACCGCGACGATTTTTTCATCGCGCACCTTGTAAGTGACCAAGCAGCCGACGCCGCAGAAGGGACAGACAGAATTCACCTCGCGGTCCACCCTCTGCGAGCCGATCAGCGTTTTTGGCATCAGCGCGCCGGTGGGGCAGGCCTGCACACATTCACCGCAGGCCACGCAGGTGCTCGCGCCCATCGGGTCGGCCAGGTCAAAGACCACCTGCGTGTGTTCGCCGCGGAAGGCCATGCCGATGACGTCGTTCACCTGCTCTTCTCGGCAGGCGCGCTGGCAGCGGTTGCACTGGATGCAGGCGTCCAGGTTCACCGCCATGGCCGGGTGTGAGAAGTCTGGCGATACGGATTCCCGGCGCAAGGCAGCAAGTGCCGGGCGTGGCGTGACGCCCAGACGCGCGGCCCAGGCGCTGAGTTCGCCGTGGGGGCCAGCGTCTTGCGTGGCTGACGCGGCGCTTGCCGGCGGGCCGACCGCGTCGTTCCACTTGAAGCCCTGCTCGGGCATGTCGGCCAGGAGCAGCTCAAGCACCATCTCCTGGCTCTTGCGCGCACGCGGGCTTTGGGCGCGCACCTTCTGGCCCGGCACGGGCGTGCGGCAGCAGCTGGGCGCGAGCGTGCGCTCACCTTCGATCTCGACCACGCAGGCGCGACAGTTGCCGTCGGGCCGCAGGCCGTCGGTATGGCACAGGTGCGGAATGTGCACGCCGTGGCGGCGCGCGGCGGACCAGATGGTTTCGCCAGGGTGGGCGGTGATTTGCTCGCTGTCGAGCTCGAAGCTGATGCCGGCATCAATCGGCTGGACGGCGCTCATGGCTGGGCCTCCGGGTTGACGGACGAGCGCGGCGGTTCGATGCGGGCACCCTTGCCGCGCGGTTTGGGCAGATCGCCCGGCCACGGGCCTTCGCCGACCTCGTGCGCAAAGTACTTGTGGATGCAACGGATCGGGTTGGGCGCGGCCTGGCCCAGGCCGCAGATGGACGCATCACCCATCACCAGCGCCAGATCGTCCAGCGTGTCGGCGTCCCAGACGGGTGCGGCCATCAGTTGCGCGGCCTTTGCCGTGCCCACGCGGCAGGGCGTGCACTGGCCGCAGCTCTCATGGGCGAAGAAACGCATCATGTTCAACGCGGCGTCGCGCGCCAGATCATCCTGGCCCAGCACGATGACGGCTGCCGAGCCGATGAAACAGCCGTGGGGCTGCAGGGTGTCAAAGTCCAGTGGCACGTCGGCCATGCTGGCAGGCAAAATGCCGCCGCTGGCGCCGCCGGGCAGGTAGGCGTACAGCTCATGGCCGTCGGCCATGCCGCCGCAGTATTCAACCACCAGTTCGCGCAGGGTGATGCCGGCGGGCGCCAGCTTGACGCCGGGTTCCTTCACCCGGCCGCTGACGCTGAACGAGCGCAGTCCCTGGCGGCCATGGCGGCCGTGGGCGGTGAACCATTCCGCGCCTTTTTCGACGATGTCGCGCACCCAGTAAAGCGTCTCGAAGTTGTGCTCCAGTGTCGGCCGGCCGAACAGGCCCACCTGGGCGATGTAGGGCGGGCGCATGCGCGGCTCGCCGCGTTTGCCTTCGATGCTTTCGATCATCGCGGACTCTTCGCCGCAGATGTAGGCGCCGGCGCCGCGCCGCAGCTCGATGTGCGGCAGCGCGCACGGTGGGTCCGCCATGAGCGCGGCCAGTTCGCGCTGCAGCAGCGCGCGGCAATCGGGGTATTCGTCGCGCAGGTAAAGGTAGACCGCCTCGGTGCCCACCACCTGCGCGGCGATCAGCACCCCTTCCAGAAAACGGTGCGGGTCGCGCAGCAGGTAGTGGCGGTCCTTGAAGGTGCCGGGCTCGCCTTCGTCAATATTCACCGCCATGAGGCGCGGCGCGGGTTGGTCGCGCACGATGCGCCACTTGCGCCCGGCCGGGAAGCCCGCCCCACCCAGCCCCCGCAGGCCGGCGTGTTCCAGTGCCTGCAGCACGGCTTCATCGTCATGTTCGCCATTCACCACGGCGGCAGCCAGGCTGTACCCGCCGGCGGCACGGTATTCGGCATACGATACGTTTTCAATAGCAGAAAGCGACGAATCAACGCTAGATTCTTGCGATTTTTCCTCAAAATCAGCCCATTTGAATGCCAGGGGGGTCAGGCTTTCCAGCGTCGCCGGTGCCACCACCTGCCGGCCCACCAGCGCGGCAGGTGCCTGATCGCAGCGGCCGATGCAGGGCGCGGCCACCACGCGGATGTCGTCCCGCCCCAGCAGCGCCGGCAGGCGCTGCAGCACATCCTGCGCGCCGGCCATGGCGCAGCTCAGACCGTCGCACACGCGCACGGTGAGCGCAGGCCCAGCCTGGCCGTCTTTCAGGATGTCAAAGTGGTGATAGAAGCTGGCGACCTCAAACACCTCGACCATCGGCAGCCGCATCTCGCTGGCCAGCGCCACCAGCAGCGGCTCGGGCAGACCGTGGCAGGCGTCGTTGATGACGTGCAGATGTTCGATCAGGAGGTCGCGGCGGTAACCTTCGGGCGGTGCAATGCCGATCAGCGCCCGCAGAGGCGCGAGTGCGGCGGCTTGCGGCTGGCGGCCCTTGAGCTGGAAGCGGTTTCCCGACCCGACAAACCGGACGGGCTGTTCAATATTTGGAGGCATGAGCCGTAGCCTAGCGGATGGCGCGCAGGGTGCAAACCGCCGGCACGCGGTCGGCCGGGTGGTTTCAATACGTTTCCAGGTGCAGCCGGCCTTCGCGGCGCAGTGCCTCGCCCAGCGTGGTCCAGTTCAGGCCAGCCTGAGTGGCCACGTCGCGCAGCGCCATCACGACGCCCTCCTCCATGCTCTTGAGGCCGCAGACGTAGATGCAGGTGTTGCTGTCGCGCAGCAGCACGGCCAGATCGGCAGCGCGTTCACGCAGCACATCCTGAACATAGCGGCGCGGCTGGCCGGGCGTGCGCGAAAAGGCGAAATTGATGTCGATGAAATCGTGAGGAAGCTTTTGCAGCGGGCCGAAATATGGCAGCTCCTCCTGGGTGCGTGCGCCGAAGAACAGCATGAGCTTGCCACCTTCGAACTTGCCGGTGGCACGCAGGCGCCGTCGCCATTCGGTCATCGCGCGCATCGGTGCGCTGCCGGTGCCGGTGCAGATCATCACGATGTTCGATCGCGGGTGGTTGGGCATCAGGAAGCTCGTGCCAAACGGGCCCACCACCTGCACCTTGTCGCCCACCTTCAACGCGCACAGGTAGCTGGAGCACAGGCCCTCGACCGGCCGGCCCTGGTGGTCTTCGGTGACGCGTTTCACCGTGAGCGACAGGTTGTTGTAGCCCGGCCGCTCGCCGTTGCGCGGGCTGGCAATGCTGTACTGGCGTGCGTGGTGGAGGCGGCCACTGGCATCGGTGCCGGGCGGGATGATGCCGATCGACTGGCCTTCGAGCACCGGGAAAGGCATGGCGCCCAGATCCAGCACGATGTGGTGCGTTTCGTTGGTGGTACCGGCCTCATTGACCTGGAAGTTGCCCACCACGGTGGCGGTGGTCGGCGCCTTGGGGCCGTACAGGTTGGTGTAGGCATGGGCGGCCGACCAGGGCGGCAGCGTGGCGCCCCAAGCGGCGGCGTTGAAGGGGGCCTCGCCGGTCAGATCGGTTGCGGCCGCGTCCTTTGAAGGCACAACGGCGGTCCGCTGGTCGCCTGCGTCTGTATCGGCGCCCTCGCCTTCGGCCGCACCCAGTTCATCGTCACTCAGTTCTGCCGGCAATTCGTCCCACAGCAACTGTTCCTCGATGGCGTAGGCCTTGCTTCTGAGCACCCGGCGCCAGTTGTCGATGGAGCCAGTGGGGCATGGCGAGATGCAGTCCATGCACAGGTTGCAGACGTCGGCTTTGACCACGTAGTTGCGGCTGTCATGTGTGATCGCGCCGACCGGGCAGATCGACTCGCAGGTGTTGCAGCGAATGCAGATCTCGGGGTCGATCAGGTGTTGCTTGATGACGGCTTCGGTCATGAGATTTCCCTATTCTTGGCGACTACTTTACTGCCGGATCAGGCGGCTGGGGTGCACGGCTGCATTCGTATCCCCCGGGCTTTGGCCGCCTCCTTGACCTCAATGCGCCGCACACCCCACCCGCCCGTTCTTGCACCGCGTTTTGATGGTCCGGCAGGAAAACCCCGACGCAGTTGCGGGGTGTGGGTGCGTACCAGCGCGAAGTCAAGGAGGAGATCGAGGGCTTCCGCATTCGGTCGGGGGACATGAGCGGCGGTACGTACCCACGCCCCGCAACGGGTTCCGCCCACATACGGCCAGAAGCAGCTTCAATTGAACCGGACGTACTCAAAATCCACCGGCTGGCGGTTGATGCCCATGACCGGTGGCGCGATCCAGTTGGCAAACTTGCCCGGCTCCACCACACGGCCCATCAGCGAACCGACATAGGCCCGGTCTTCATCGGTGGGCAGCCACTGCTCGACCTTCTGGTTCCATTCGTGGTCGTGCACCACGCGGCCATCCGGCGACACCTTGACGCCGGCCAGCGAACCGATGTTGCGGTGGAAAGCCTTGTGCGGCACCGACAGTTTGAAGCTGATACCGGCCTTTTCGATCAGGCGGTTCCAGCGGTCCACACCGCCCACGCTGTCCTTGATGTAGTCGTCGCGCAGCACCTCGTTGAGCGCATTGAGCATCGGCACTTCTCTCTCGACCATCTGGTCGTTGACCACTTCGAGGATCTTGTAAGTCTGACCCTTGAGCACATGGTCATCGGTGCGCTTGCCTTCTTCGTAGCGCCCCTTCAGGCCCGAACTGTAGAACGTGGCGGCGTTGGACGACTGGTCGGCGCCGAACAGGTCGATCGTGACGCTGAAGTGGAAATTGATGTAGCGCTGGATCGTCGGCAGGTCGATCACGCCGGCGGCGCGCAGCTTGCCCACATCGTCTGTCTTGAGCTCGTTCATCGCCGCGCAGGTGCGGCTGATGACACGGCCCACACCCGATTCGCCCACAAACATGTGGTGCGCTTCTTCGGTCAGCATGAACTTGGTGGTGCGGGCCAGCGGGTCAAAACTCGACTCGGCCAGCGCGCACAGCTGGAACTTGCCATCACGGTCGGTGAAATAGGTGAACATGAAAAAGCTGAGCCAGTCGGGCGTCTTCTCGTTGAAGGCCTGCAGGATGCGCGGGTTGTCCGCGTCGCCGCTGTTGCGCTCCAGCAGCGCCTCGGCTTCCTCGCGGCCGTCCTTGCCGAAATGCTTGTGCAGCAGGTAGACCATGGCCCACAGGTGGCGACCTTCTTCCACGTTGACCTGGAACAGATTGCGCAGGTCATACTGGCTGGGGCAGGTCAGGCCCAGATGGCGTTGCTGCTCCACGCTCGCCGGCTCGGTGTCGCCCTGCGTGACGATGATGCGGCGCAGGTTCGCGCGGTGTTCACCGGGAACATCCTGCCAGGCCGCTTCGCCCATGTGGTCGCCAAAGTGGATCTTGCGGTCCTGCTCGGCCGGATTCAGGAAAATGCCCCAGCGGTAATCGGGCATCTTGACGTGGCCAAACTGGGCCCAGCCTTGCGGGTCCACGCTGACGGCGGTGCGCAGGTAAACGTCGAAGTTCTGCGAACCGTCCGGGCCCATGTCCTGCCACCACTTCAGGTAGTTGGGCTGCCAGTGCTCCAGCGCGCGCTGCAGCGTGCGGTCTTCCGACAGGTTGACGTTGTTGGGGATCTTGTCGCTGTAATTCATGGCGGTCATGGTGTCTTCTCCGAAAGCGAGTCAACGGTGGAATCGGTTGAGGTTGCCCTGGGCTCCACCGGGAAACCCAGGGCACAAGAAGCGGTGTTCAGACGCGGTTCATGTCAAAGGCGGTTTTCTCGCCGGTGCCGTAAACCTTGAGCGCGCCCTTCTCGCCCACCGCATTGGGGCGCTGGAAGATCCAGTTCTGCCAGGCGGTCAGGCGGCCGAAGATGCGGGTGGCCATGTTTTCCTTCTGGGCAAAGCGCAGATTGGCCTCCAGCCCGGTCAGCGCGTCGGGCGACATCGCGGCGCGCTCTTCCAGCGCGATGCGGATTTCGTCCTCCCAGTCGATATCGTCCGGCGCGGCGGTGACCAGGCCCAGCGTCAGCGCGGCGTCACCATCCAGCGGCTGTCCGAGCGCGCCACGAACGGCATCCATGGGGCCGGATTCTTCATAGAAACGGCGCGCCAGACGCGACTGGTCGTTCACCATGGGCAGAAGGCCGAGGTTCATTTCGCCCAGCGTCAGCACCGGCTGCCGCTCGGGTTCGTCAGGCAGCACCAGCATGTAGGCGCGGTCGGCGCAAAAGGCCAGCTCCGCCAGCGTGCCGGCAAAACACGAGCCGGGTTCGATCAGCGAAAACAGGCTGCGAGACGATACATCGAGCCGCGCCAGCGTGCGGCGCAGCATGCCGATGGTTTCGCGCACGAACCAGTGGCTCTGGTTGGCCAGCAGCGCCGCATCACAGGCCAGCACGGCGGCGGCGTCGCCTTCGGTCTTCAGGATCCAGGTGCCGATGTCCAGCTCGTTGGTGCGCATGTGCAGGATGGCGTCGTCCAGCTCTCGCGCCATCTGCAGCGGCCACCAGGCAGCACCCGCTGCCTCAATGGCGGCGACGTCGGCCGGCTGCGCGCCATCGGGCGCCTTGACGATGAAAGTGGCGTTGCGGCGGGCGCGGTCGATCACCACTGCCACATGCGTGTAGGCCAGGCCATTGGCACTGTCCGTGCGCGACAACGGCGTCAGGGCCACGCCTTTTGCGTCGGCCGGGCGGTCACTGGTAGCAGCGAGCTTTTCTGCGCGCTCCCGCACAACGGCGGCAAACTGCTGCGGCTTGGCGACCGCGTCGACCAGGCGCCAGTCCACAGCTTTCTGGCCGCGCACGCCTTCAGCCGTGGTACAGAAGATATCGGCCAGGTCGTGGCGCACGTGGCGCTTGTCGGTCACGCGGGTCAGGCCGCCGGTGCCGGGCAGCACGCCCAGCAGCGGCACTTCGGGCAGCGAGACCGATGAAGAACGGTCGTCCACCAGCACGATGTCGTCGCAGGCCAGCGCCAGCTCGTAGCCCCCGCCGGCGCAGGCGCCGTTGAGCGCGGCGACGAATTTCAGCCCCGAATGGCGGCTGGAATCCTCGATGCCGTTGCGCGTTTCGTTGGTGAACTTGCAGAAGTTGACTTTCCAGCCGTGGCTGGATACACCGAGCATGAAGATGTTGGCACCGGAGCAGAACACCCGGTCACGGGCGCTGGTGACGATGACGCTGCGCACCTCGGGGTGTTCAAAGCGGATGCGCTGCAGCGCGTCGTGCAGTTCGATGTCCACGCCGAGGTCGTAGCTGTTGAGCTTGAGCTTGTAGCCGGGGCGGATGCCGGCGTCTTCATCGATCTCGATGGCCAGCGTAGCGACTGCGCCGTCATAGCTGAGCTTCAGATGACGGTAGCGTCCGGGTTCGGTGCGGTAGTCAACGGGGGCGGGATGGGTCACATTCACTCCTGGTAAATCGGCAAACCCCGCGCCATCCGGATGGCCGGCGGTGCCGGGACAATCGACGCTTCGGCAGGCCCGAAGCAGGGCGGGTTTGGTGCCAACTGCACTGGCCTCTTGACCCGATGACATGCATTATGTTGCGCTTTTCCAGTATTGTCAAGAAAATCTGCACTTTATTTCATTTTTTCTGCAACAGATCGCGGACCTGATCGCGCAGCGCCAGAAAGCTGCCGTCCAGCGACTGCGCACTGGTGTCAAAACACAGGTCGGCCTTGGAATAAAAAGCCGAGCGCCCGGCCAGAATCTGCTTGAGGTCGTCCATCGCCTCGCGGCTGGCCGCCATCGGGCGCAGATCGCCCTGCGCCGCGACACGCGCCATGTGGTCGGCAGGGCTGGCCTGCAACCAGATGGTGGTGCAGTGCGACAGCAGCAGGTTGAAGTTGGCCGCATCAGAGACCAGCCCGCCCGGGGTGGCGATCACCACCTCGGGGTAGATCTGGATGGCTTCTTCCAGTGCACGCCGCTCATAGCGTCGGTAGGCGTTGACCCCATAGAGCGCATGAATCTCGCCGATGCTGCAACCGGCAAACTGCTCGATTTCGCGGCTCAGTTCAATGAAGGCGTAACCCAGGTCGTCGGCCAGACGCCGCCCTAGCGTGGACTTGCCCGCGCCGCGCAGGCCGATCAGTGCAATGCGTGCCGCACGGCTTTGTGCGCTGCTGCCGCTGCCATCGAACAGCGCGCCAAGCGCTACACGGGCGCGGCGCAGGTCAGCGTCGCTGCGCCCTTCCAGCAGTTCGCGGATCAGCAACCATTCGGGCGAGGAGGTGCTGACATCCCCTACCAGTTCGGCCAGTGAACCGTGCAGCGCACCGGCCACCTGAAGCAGCACGAGGATGGACGCATTGCCGGTGCCGTACTCCAGATTGGCCAGGTGTCGCTCGGAAACATCGGCCGCCAGCGCCAGCGCCTTGCGCGTCATGCCCCGGCGCGAGCGAAGCGCGCGCACCCGCTCACCCAGTTGCACCAGAAACGGATGACGCGCCGGCTCATCGACAGGCACCGGCGGTGCGATGGCAGTTTCAGCTTCCATGATTCATACTCTCCGGCGCCTTGACCTCAAAGGCCCGCGCGTTATTTCTCTTGACATGCACTTTACTGCATATTATGCTCGCAAGCACAATAATGCATTTCAGCACACGAACGACAAAACTTCAATGCATGCCCGCCCTCGGCGCGGCTTGCTGAACCCCACAGGAGACGCACCATGGTGAACCCGCCAGCCGCCCAGTTCAACTTCGCCGGCCACCTGCTCGCCCTCAACGCCGAACGTGCCGACAAGATCGCACTGCTAGACGACCAGGAATCGCTGAGCTATGGCGATCTGGCCGAGCGAGTGCAGCGCTGCGCCGCCGCCCTGCACTCGCTCGGCCTGCACCGGGAGGAGCGCGTGCTGCTGCTGATGCACGACAGCACCGACTGGGTGGTGACCTTTCTGGGCGCGCTGTACGCCGGCGTGGTGCCGGTCGCGCTCAACACCTTGCTCACCGCGCAGGACTACGCCTACATGGCCGGCCACAGCCGCGCGCAGGCGGCGCTGGTCTCGGCGCCGCTGCTGGCCACGCTGCAGCAGGCGCTGGCGCAGGGCCAGCACGAGGTCAAGCACCTGATCGTCTCGCGCCCCGGCGCAGCCGCCCTGCCTGATGGCGCGAAGGACTTTGCAAGCTTCATCGCGGCGCAGCCGCCCATGACGGCACCCGCACCCACCCACGCGGACGAACCCGGCTTCTGGCTGTATTCATCCGGTTCCACCGGCAAACCGAAAGGGACGGTGCACAGCCAGGGCAACCTGTACTGGACGGCCGAGCTCTACGGAAAGGCCGTGCTGGGCCTGCGCGAATCCGACACGGTGTTTTCAGCCGCCAAGCTCTTTTTTGCCTACGGGCTGGGCAATGCGCTGACCTTCCCGCTCAGCGTGGGCGCCCGCGTCATCCTGATGGCCGAGCGTCCGACGCCGCAGGCCGTCTTCAAGCGCCTGACCGAACAGCAACCCACTGTGTTTTACGGCGCACCCACCGGTTACGGCGGCATGCTGGCTTCCCCCGACCTGCCCGGGCGCGCGCAGGTCAGCCTGCGCCTGTGCTCGTCCGCCGGTGAAGCCCTGCCGCGCGAGATTGGCGAGCGCTGGAACGATCGTTTCGGCTGCGAAATCATCGACGGCATCGGCTCCACGGAAATGTTGCATGTCTACCTTTCCAACCGCCCCGGCGACGTGCGCTACGGCACCACCGGCAAACCCGTGCCCGGCTACGAGATCGAACTGCGCGACGAAACCGGCAAGGTCGTCGGCGCCAACCAGATCGGCGATCTGTACGTGAAAGGCCCGAGCAGCGCGCTGATGTACTGGAACGAGCGAGGCAAGTCCCGCGCCACCTTCCAGGGCGCATGGACACAAAGCGGTGACAAGTACACCTGCAGCGCTGACGGTTACTACACCTACGCCGGCCGCAACGACGACATGCTCAAGGTCAGCGGCATCTATGTTTCGCCGTTCGAGGTCGAATCCACGCTGATGCAGCACCCCGCCATTCTGGAAGCCGCCGTGATCGGCACCATTGACGCCGACGGTCTGGTCAAGACCAAGGCCTTCATCGTGCTGAAGGCCGGCCAGGCCCTGACCGAGGCCGAAGCCCAGGCCTTTGTGAAAGAGCGGCTGGCGCCCTACAAGTACCCGCGTTTCATCGAATTCGTCGCCGAGTTGCCAAAGACTGCGACGGGGAAGATTCAGCGGTTCCGGCTGCGGGAGCGGGAACGTTCAGGGGGGTGATTCCAGCCCCTGGCGGGAGGAGACCCCTTTGGGTCATTTGAGGAAGATTTTTGATGTTTTCTGGATTTAGCCAGCGTGGAATGGCGCTTTGTTGCTATTGAATTTGGTTCGTATTTTCCGTGTTCTGCCTGAGTTGACATGTGCGGTTTCCTTTGCGGGCCGCCGGGGCGAGACCCGACCAGCCGGTCCCTGAACGAAACCCCGACAGTCAGCAAGTGACAAAGCACCCGCTGGGCCGAGACCCGACCAACTGCCTCAAGAAAATTCCTGAATCAATAGCAAAAAAATACCATTTGACGCTGGATTACTGCCGATTTCACCCCGAAATCAGCTACCCAGCCCTTACGTGTCCTTCGAAATCTTGATCGAAGGAAACTTCGACGAAAAATCCTTCGCCTTGGCCGCTATCTTGATCGCCACCTGCCGGGCAACGGTCTTGTAGATCGCGGCGACCTCGCCGTCGGGGTCGGCCACCACGGTGGGGCGGCCGCTGTCGGCCTGTTCGCGGATCTGCATCGCCAGCGGCAGCGCGCCCAGGTAGTCCATGTTGTACTGAGCGGCCATCTTCTTGCCGCCGTCGGCGCCAAAGATGTGCTCGACATGACCGCAGTTGCTGCACACGTGCACCGCCATGTTTTCGACGATCCCCAGAATGGGCACGCCGACCTTCTCGAACATCTTGATGCCCTTCTTGGCGTCGAGAAGCGCGATGTCCTGCGGGGTAGTGACGATGACCGCGCCGGTCATCGGCACGCGCTGCGACAGCGTGAGCTGGATGTCGCCGGTGCCGGGCGGCATGTCGACAATCAGGTAGTCCAGATCTTTCCAGTTGGTTTGGCGCAGCAGCTGCTCCAGCGCCTGCGTGGCCATCGGGCCGCGCCAGATCATGGCTTCGTCCTGCGCCACCAGGAAACCGATGGACATGACCTGCACGCCAAAGTTTTCCATCGGCTCCATGGTCTGGCCGTCGGCGCTTTCGGGCCGGCCTTCGATACCCATCATCATCGGCTGGCTCGGGCCGTAGATGTCGGCGTCAAGCAGGCCGACGGCGGCACCTTCGGCGGCCAGCGCCAGCGCCAGGTTGGCCGCCGTGGTGCTCTTGCCCACGCCGCCCTTGCCAGACGCCACGGCAATGATGTTCTTCACCTTGGGCAGCAGCGCCACGCCGCGCTGCGCCGCGTGGGCGACGACGCGCATCGTGACGTTGGCCGAGACGTTGTCCACGCCCGCAACGCCTTTGGCAGCGGCGATCAGTGCGCGGCGAAGGGCCGGAATCTGGCTCTTCGCCGGGTAGCCCAGCTCGACGTCGAACGACACGTCGCCGCCGGTGACCTGCAGGTTCTTCAGGGCTTTGGTCGAGACAAAGTCGGCGCCGGTGTTCGGGTCGACGACGGACTGGAGGGCTTGCAGCAACTGTTCGGGCGTGGCCATTCGGGAATCTTTCGTACTTGAGACAGGGGCAGGCGGGCAGTGTAGCGACAACTCTTAAAATCGGTGATTCCCCCAAGTCAAAGTCCCCTCCATGCCCGCAACGCTTTCAAAGCCGGCCCCGCGCCAGCTTTTCGTCACCACCGCCCTGCCGTACGCCAACGGCAAGTTCCACATCGGCCACATCATGGAATACATCCAGGCTGACATCTGGGTGCGGTTCCAGCGCATGCAGGGCCACACCGTGCACTTCGTCTGCGCCGATGACGCCCACGGCGCGCCGATCATGATCGCGGCCGAAAAGGCTGGCATGACGCCCCAGCAGTTCGTCGCCGACATCGCCGCCGGCCGCAAACCCTATCTGGACGGCTTTCACATCGCCTTTGACAACTGGCACTCGACCGACGGGCCGGAAAACCACGAGCTGGCCCGCGCGATCTACCGCGACCTGAAGGCCGCTGGCCTGATCGCCACCCGCACCATCGAGCAGTTCTTCGACCCCGAGAAGAATATGTTCCTGCCCGACCGTTTCATCAAGGGCGAATGCCCGAAGTGCGGCACCAGGGACCAGTATGGCGACAACTGCGAGAACTGCGGTGCGGTCTACAGCCCCACCGAGCTGAAGAACCCGTACTCGGCGCTCAGCGGCGTGACGCCGGTGCTGCGCAACTCCGAGCACTATTTTTTCCAGCTGTCCGACCCGCGCTGCGTGGCTTTTCTGGAGGAATGGACGCAGGATACCGGCCATCTGCAGATGGAGGTCTACAACAAGATCAGGGAATGGCTGTTGCCGACCGAAACCGAAGACGGCGTGAAAAGCCACGGCCTGTCCGACTGGGACATCAGCCGCGACGCGCCCTACTTCGGCATCGAGATTCCGGATGCACCGGGCAAGTACTTCTACGTCTGGCTCGATGCGCCCATAGGTTACCTGGCCTCACTGAAGAACCACTTTGCCAAGCAGGGACTGGACTACGACGCTTTCATGGCCGACCCTGCCACCGAGCAGTACCACTTCATCGGCAAGGACATCATCACGTTCCACACACTGTTCTGGCCGGCGCTGCTGCATTTCAGCGGCCGCAAGACGCCCAACGCGGTGTTTGTGCACGGTTTCCTGACGGTGAACAGCGAGAAGATGAGCAAGAGCCGCGGCACCGGGCTGGACCCGCTGAAGTACCTGTCGCTGGGCATGAACCCCGAGTGGCTGCGCTATTACATCGCCGCCAAGCTCAACAGCCGCAACGAAGACGTCGAGTTCAGCCCGGAAGACTTCATGGCGCGGGTCAACGCCGATCTGGTGGGCAAATACATCAACATCGCCTCGCGCTCGGCCGGCTTCATCAGCAAGCGCTTTGAAGGCGCGCTGGGCGAAGTTTCGGCCGATGGCGACGCGCTGCTGTCGCACCTGCAGGACGCCGCGGCGCCCGTGGCCGAGCTGTACGCAGAGCGCGAATTCGGCAAGGCGCTGCGCGAAGTCATGCTGCTGGCCGACCGCGTGAACGAATACGTGGACCAGAACAAGCCCTGGGAACTGGCCAAAAAAGCCGACATGGAGACGCGGCTTCAGGATGTCTGCACCACCTGCATCCAGGCTTTCCGACTGCTCACCACCTACCTGAAGCCGGTGCTGCCCGAACTGGCGGCGCAGGTCGAAGCCTTTCTGAAAGTCGAGCCGCTGACTTTTGATGGCGCCGGTACGCGCCTGCCCGCCGGCCACGCCATTGGCGAATACCGCCACCTGATGCAGCGTGTGGACGTGAAACAGCTCGAAGCGCTGTTCGAGCCCGCACCCGCGCCGGCTGCCGAAGCCGCTGAAGAAACCCTCGCCCTGCCCGGCGGCGAGGCAATATCCCCGCTGATCACGATCGATGATTTTGCGAAGATCGATCTGCGCATTGCGCTGATCGTCAACTGCGAGCCGGTGGAAGGCTCGACCAAGCTGCTGCGACTGACGCTGGACGCTGGCGAAGGGCGCCATCGAAATGTTTTCTCAGGCATCGCCAGCGCCTACCAGCCGGCTGACCTGATCGGCAAGCTGACGGTGATGGTGGCCAACCTTGCGCCCCGCAAGATGAAGTTCGGCGTCAGCGAGGGCATGGTGCTGGCCGCCAGCGCCGCTGACGAAAAGGCCTCACCAGGCATCTATGTGCTGAACCCCTGGCCGGGTGCGCAGCCGGGCATGCGGGTGCGCTGAGCGCTCAGGAACGCGCGGGTTCGCCGGTCTTCGGCTGCGGCTGACTGCGCGGCTGAGCCACGCGTATCACCTTCTGCGGGTTGGTGGCAATGTCCAGCAGCAGCAGGTTCAGCTGCGCGAGCAGGTGTTCGGCGTTTTTCGACTCGTGCGCGAACAGGCTGATCGCCACATACAGCCGGATCGGTGGCGTCACGGGCGCGCGGGTCGGCTGCGCCAGCCCACGCGCCACCACCCGCGCCGCCTCCTGCATCGCCTGACCTTCGGTGAGGCGGCGTTCCAGCACCAGCAGGAAGTCGCCATCGCGCAGGCGGCCCAGCGTATCGCCTTCGCGGGTGATGAGCGACAGGCATGCGGCCGCATGCACACTGGTAACCGCGCCCACCTGAATGCCGAACTCGCCGACGATTTGCCCATAGTTGCCGATTCGCACGCGCATCACGCAGCTGGCACCGGGCTGCCCCTTCATGCGTTGCACCAGATGGTCCAGGCGCTCGCGCGTCAGGCGGTCATTCGAAAGCCCGGTGACCGGGTCCCGCGTCTGCAGCGCGGTGTGGCGCACCATCGCGTCGCGCCGCCGGCGGCTGAGCAGGTAAAGACCGATCAGCAACAGCGGAATTTCCAGTGCTGCGCCGATCTGCGGTGCGTACAAGGTCCAGCCGTTCATCGGCAACAGCCCGGCGTTGCGCAGCGGAATGGGCAATGCGCCCAGGTACAGCACCCCCATGCCGGCCACCAGCCACCAGCCGTGACGCGAGCGTGCCCGCGCAAACCAGACCAGCGGACCGATGCAGACAGGAATCCCCACCAGAAAGTACAAATTCGCCAGCACAAAACCTGGCTCGCGGCCGATCACCAGGATGACCCCGGTGATCAGCAGGCCAGTCGCCAGATAAGCCTGGAACACGCGCAGCAGCCAGCGCCACGGCAGCGGCCAGACCACCGCCAGCACGAAAGCCGCCGCCGACAGCAGGCCCAGCATCGGCATCACCATCGACGCCGTGTCGTTCCACCAGGGCATGTTCGGCCACAGAAACTGCCCCGCCAGGCCGGTGAGCGTCGACTGCGTGACCGCCAGAATCAGGATGTTGGCCGCATACAGGGCGTGCAGCGGATCACGCAGCATCACCGAGTTCACCGCGCCCAGCACCACCACCAGCAGCACCAGGCCCAGATAGACCCCCAGCAACAGCAGCGATCGGTGGTTGCTGGCTGAAAACGCATTCTGCAATTCCAGCCGCCAGGGCATGGTGCCCGGGTGCGAATGCTGCACCTGCAGGAGCACCACTTGCGCAGCATCCGGTCCGAGCGGCAGTGGCAGCGCCGGATAGCGATGCGGAATCACCCACTCGTTCACCGCCATCAGGTCACCGGCCTGCACCTGCGTCCATTCGCCCGCGGCCGACAGCGTGTGCAACCGCGCCATGTCCAGCCCCGCGTAGGCAAGCGACAGCACGGCGACGCTGGCTTCGCGCAGCCGGGGCACGTCAAGCCAGATCCAGATCGAGTCCGCGCGGCTCATCGGATACGGTCGGTTGCCGGCAAACGGCTCTCCCTCACCCTTCGCAAACCGCGCCGCCACCTGCGCCGGGGTCAACGCACTGCCGGGGTCCAGCAGCACCCGGCCCGAGAAGCCCAGATCGCCTGCAATGGGCGTGCCGGCCCCTGCCGGCAGCGCTGCACAAGCAGCCAGCAACAAAGCCAACAGCCATCGACCCATCGTTTTCAAAGTTCGAGATCCGGGAAAGTAATCACTCTAGCAGCCAGCGAGCCAACTGTTGCTCCCGCTCATCGCCGTTCAGGGCCCGCCTGTCGTTTCTGCGAGCGCAGGGTGCACAATGTCACGGCCGCCGAAATCACGCTCATCCGCCATGCACCTGCCGCCCATCGAATTCAGACCCCGCCTGCTGGACGCGCTGCAAGGCTACAACCGGCAGCGTTTCTGGGGCGATGTCGGCGCTGGCCTCACGGTTGGCGTGGTGGCGCTGCCGCTGGCGATGGCTTTCGCCATTGCCTCGGGCCTGAAGCCCGAAGCCGGACTGTTCACCGCCATCATCGCGGGTTTTCTGATCTCGGTGCTTGGCGGCAGCCGGGTGCAGATCGGCGGCCCGGC
>JACSRS010000162.1 GCA_014879655.1 Burkholderiaceae bacterium | reverse complement strand
GTGGTTCGTTGAACGGGTGTTTCTGTAAACAAAAAGGCCGCCAAGAAAACATCCTTGGCGGCCTTTGTCATTAGTTTTGGTGGAGCTGGGGGGATTTGAACCCCCGTCCGCCAACCTTCCTCGCGCAGATCTACATGTTTAGCGGTCTGATTTGAGTCTCGCCACCGTTGTCGCGCAGTCGCACGCTACACCGGACGCCAGTACCCTATGATCTCGCCCCCGGTCAAGGTACCCGACCCGGAGCCAGCCGAATGAAATTACCCCACAGCCTGGACAGCTTGCGCCACCCTTGCCCAGCCTATCGGCTTGCTGTTGTGAGGCTCACACGCAATTAAGCGGCGAGTGCGAAACGTTCGTCGTTTGCAGTTAGTTTGTTTGAATCTGTTTTACGAGCGCATTCAGCTCGACATGCACCGACACGATTCCAACCAGCGTCGAAACCAATGCAGCCCCTCAACCTCTATTTTAGGCTCAGTTGAGCAATTGCAAGAGCTGAAGCGGTGAATCGATGGTGGCATCGGCTTTCCAGCTGGCCGTGTCGGCGTGTTCACCCAGGTAGCCATAGGTCGCAACAACGGTCTTCATGCCGGCCGCACGGCCGGCCACGATGTCCCGCTCGTCGTCGCCCACATAGATGCAATCGGCCGGCGACAGTCTCAGCCGGCGCGCCGCCTCCAGCAAGGGCATCGGGTGCGGCTTGGCGTGCGCCGTGGTATCCCCGCTGATGACAGCGCCCGCCGTGGCGAACAGCGGCATCGCGGATGTCAAAGGGTCGGTAAAACGGCTCGCCTTGTTGGTCACCACGCCCCATGGCAGCGGACGGGCGCAGAGCGAATCGATGACCTGCTGAACACCGTCAAATGCATATGTTCGCTCAATCAGACAGCGCTCGTAATTGGCAAAGAACTCTTCGCGCAATGAGTCGAAGCCCGCGTCCTGTGGCGTCAGACCGAAAGCGACGCCAATCATGCCGCGGGCGCCCGCTCCGGCCATCGGCCGGTAGGCCGAGAATGCCAGCGAATGCAGCCCCCGGTCGGTTCGCATCTTGTCAGCGGCAGCACCCAAGTCCGGCGCACTGTCGATCAGGGTGCCGTCAAGGTCGAACAGGATCGCCTTTGCAAACGCAAACATCGCGATTCAGTGCTCCGCGCTAACCGGCCGCCGAGTGGCGAGCAGGTAGTTGACGCTAGTATCGCCACTAAACCGGTAGCGCCGCGTCAAAGGGTTGTATTCCATGCCACGCGTCTGTTGCAGATCCAGCCCCGAAGTTCGGCAATTCGCCGCCAGTTCGCTCGGACGAATCAGCCGCGCGTATTCGTGCGTGCCTCGGGGCAGCAGATTGAGCAGGTACTCGCCGCCGACAATGGCGAACAGGTAGGCTTTGGGGTTGCGGTTGATGGTTGAAAAGAACACCCAGCCTCCCGGTTTGACCAGGCGAGCGCAGGCCTCAACGATCGAGGCCGGGTCAGGCACGTGCTCCAGCATTTCCATGCAGGTGACGACGTCGAACGTGCCGGGCTGCTCTTCGGCCAGCGCTTCGGCACTGACCTCTCGGTATTCCACGCCTTCGGTACCCACCTCCAGCGCATGAAGCTGGGCGACCTTGAGCGATTTGGGTGCCAGGTCGATACCGAGCACGCTGGCGCCCTTTCGAGCCATCGCGTCGGCCAGAATGCCGCCCCCGCAGCCGACATCTAAAACCTGCTGGCCGTCCAGCGGGGCCAGGCCATTGATCCACTCCAACCGCAGCGGATTGATCTGGTGCAGAGGGCCGAATTCGCTTTCCGGGTCCCACCACCGATGGGCCAGGTCGGAGAACTTGGCCAGTTCGGCTGGGTCGACGTTCTGTATTTCGCTCATGGCGTCATTTTCTCCGAAGCCATGAAAAAAGCCCCATTGCTGGGGCTTTTTCTGGCAATCCGGAACGGATTACTTGTTGGCGCGGGTACCAACCACTTCGATTTCCACGCGACGGTTCTTCGCGCGGCCTTCGGCCGTGGCGTTGCTGGCGATAGGCTGCTTCTCGCCCTTGCCTTCGGTGTAAACGCGATTCTGTTCGATGCCCTTGGACACCAAGTAGGCCTTGACGGACTCAGCGCGGCGGACCGACAGCTTCTGGTTGTAGGCATCGCTACCGATGCTGTCGGTGTGGCCGACGGCAATGATGACTTCCAGATTGATGCCCTTGATCTTGCCGACCAGGTCATCCAGCTTGGCTTTGCCTTCGGGCTTGAGCACCGACTTGTCGAAGTCGAAGAAAGCATCAGCAGCGTACGTCACCTTGGTGGCGGCGGGCGGTGCTGGCGGCTTGGCTGCCGGAGCGGGAGCAGGTTTGGCTGCCGGAGCGGGAGCCGCAGCGGGTGCAGGAGCCGGTGCCGCAGGCTTCAGTGCACCGTCACAATCCTTGGCGGCCGTTGCCGGTGTCCAGTTGGCATCGCGCCAGCAGTATTCGTTGGTGCCGTTTTTCCACACGGTGCCGTCGGCAGCAACCCAGTTATCAACGGTGCTGCCCATTGAGCCGTGACCGGCAGCAAACACAACAGCCGGGGCAGTCAATGCAACTGATGCAAAAAGCATCGCCACTTTGTTCAGATTCTTCATGGTTCTCCTCATGGGGATAGAGCCGCAGACTGGCTGCGAAAAATGTACGCTTCAGATGACCACCACCCAAAACGTTGAATTCATTGTGCCACACGTAACGGCCGGATCAAGCGGTAACTACCGCCCTGCACCCGGGTCCAATCGGCATATTTCCGAATGTGTTGCAGGTTTGCGACAATACCTTCATCCTAAAATTGACGTCTTCCAGCGTAACTACTTTTCATGACCTCATTCGCCAAAGAAACCCTGCCCGTCAGTCTTGAAGAGGAAATGCGCCGGAGCTACCTCGACTACGCCATGAGCGTAATTGTCGGGCGCGCGCTGCCTGACGCGCGAGACGGACTGAAGCCGGTACACCGCCGCGTCCTGTTCGCGATGCACGAATTGAACAACGACTGGAACCGGCCGTACAAGAAGTCGGCCCGTATCGTCGGCGACGTCATCGGCAAGTACCACCCGCACGGTGACCAGTCGGTCTACGACACCATCGTTCGCATGGCGCAGGATTTCTCGATGCGCCACATGCTGGTGGACGGCCAGGGCAACTTCGGCTCGGTCGATGGCGACAACGCGGCAGCCATGCGGTACACCGAGATCCGGCTGGCCAAGATCGCCCACGAAATGATTGCCGATATCGACAAGGAAACCGTCGATTTCGGCCCCAACTACGACGGTTCGGAAAAAGAACCGCTGGTGCTGCCGAGCAAATTGCCCAACCTGCTGGTCAACGGTTCCGGCGGCATTGCGGTCGGCATGGCCACCAACATCCCGCCGCACAACCTGAACGAGGTGGTGGACGCCTGCCTGCACCTGCTGCGTCATCCGGATGCTTCCATTGACGATCTGATGGAAATCGTGCCGGCGCCCGACTTCCCGACGGCCGGCATCATCTACGGCATCAGCGGCGTGAAAGACGGCTACCGAACCGGCCGCGGCCGCGTCGTGATGCGCGCCCGGTGCCACTTCGAGGACATCGACAGGGGCCAGCGCCAGGCGATCATCGTTGACGAACTGCCCTACCAGGTCAACAAGAAGACGCTGCAGGAGCGCATGGCCGAGTTGGTGCACGAGAAGAAGATCGAAGGCATCAGCCACATCCAGGACGAGTCCGACAAGTCCGGCATGCGCCTGGTGATCGAACTCAAACGCGGCGAAGTGCCCGAGGTGGTGCTGAACAACCTGTACAAGCAGACCCAGTTGCAGGACACCTTCGGCATGAACATGGTGGCGCTGGTCGATGGCCAGCCCAAGCTGTGCAACCTGAAGGACCTGATTCAGGTCTTCATCCAGCATCGCCGCGAAGTCGTGACGCGGCGCACTGTTTTCACGCTGCGCAAGGCGCGCGAGCGCGGCCACGTGCTGGAGGGTCTGGCGGTTGCGCTGGCCAATATCGACGATTTCATTGCCATCATCCGCAACGCCCCCACGCCCCCTGTGGCCAAAGCCGAGCTGATGGCCCGCCGCTGGGACAGCAAGCTGGTGCGCGAGATGCTGACACGCACACGGGCCGATGGCGGCGTCGTCAATGCCGACGATTACCGCCCAGAAGGCCTGGAGCGCGAGTTCGGCATGGCCGACGACGGCTTGTACCGGCTTTCGGACACGCAGGCGCAGGAAATCCTGCAGATGCGGCTGCAACGCCTGACCGGGCTGGAGCAGGACAAGATCGTTGCCGAGTACAAGGACGTGATGGCCGAGATCGAGGATCTGCTCGACATCCTGGCCCGCCCGGAGCGCGTGTCCGTCATCATCGGCGACGAACTGACCGCCATCCGCCAGGAGTTCGGCCAGAGCAAGGTCGGCGCCCGACGCAGCCACATTGAACACAGCGCGATCGACCTCAGCACAGAAGACCTGATCACCCCGACCGACATGGTCGTGACGCTGAGCCACAGCGGCTACATCAAGAGCCAGCCGCTGAGCGAATACCGCGCCCAGAAACGCGGCGGGCGCGGCAAGCAGGCTACTGCCACCAAGGAAGACGACTGGGTTGACCAGCTCTTCACCGCCAACACGCACGAATACATCCTGTGCTTCTCCAACCGCGGCCGCATGTACTGGCTGAAGGTTTGGGAAGTGCCGCAGGGCTCCCGCGGCTCGCGCGGACGACCCATCGTCAACATGTTCCCGCTGCAGGAGGGCGAAAAGATCAACGTCGTGCTGCCGCTGACCGGCGAAAACAGCAAGTTCCCGGCCGACCAGTACATCTTCATGGCCACCCGCATGGGCACCGTGAAGAAAACGCCGCTCACCGACTTCAGCAATCCGCGCAAGGTCGGCATCATTGCGGTGAACCTCGACGAGGGCGATTTCCTGATCGGCGCGGCCATTACCGACGGGAAACACGATGTGATGCTGTTTTCGGACGGCGGCAAAGCGGTGCGCTTCAATGAAGACGAGGTGACCGCGCACGGCCGTCAGTCGCGCGGCGTCAAGGGCATGAACCTCGAAGATGGCCAGAGCGTGATCGCCATGCTGGTGGCCGAAGACGAGCAGCAAAGCGTGCTCACCGCCACTGAAAACGGTTACGGCAAGCGCACCAGCATCACCGAATACACCCGCCACGGGCGCGGCACCAAGGGCATGATCGCGATCCAGCAAAGCGAGCGCAACGGCAAGGTGGTTGCGGCCACGCTGGTGCACGCCGACGACGAAATCATGCTGATCACCGACAAGGGCGTGCTGGTGCGCACCCGCGTCAGCGAGATCCGTGAACTCGGCCGTGCCACCCAGGGCGTGACGCTGATCGGGCTGGACGAGGGCTCGCGGCTCAGCGGCTTGCAGCGCATCGTCGAAAACGACGCGAATGCTGCGGCGGTCGATGGCGACAGTGGCGAAAACAGCGCAAGCGGCGGCGACACACCAGAAGCTCCCGTTGATGCCTGAACGGCGACGTCAGGCAGCGCACTCCACCCGAAAATCGCTTTTCTCGTGATAGCAACAAACGACCATTTGACGCTGGCTACTGGCGTTTTTTGTTCATTTTTTGTGCTTTTGAGGGTGCACCCCCCTGCTACGCGCCCGCCCCTCGATCCACCGGCGGACGCACCGGCCTCGGTGCAGCATGGCCGAAGCGCCGTGCGAGAATCCGCCGGCGCGAACCGCTGATCCGGCGCACAGGCGCCGCTGCCCATTTACATGCCCAAGACACTTCCTGAACTGCGAATCTCGATCGATGCGGTCGACCGTGAACTGCTCGCGCTGCTGAACCGCCGCGCAGCACTGGCCAACGAAGTCGGCGACATCAAGCGCGCCGAAAACTCGCCCGTCTTCCGGCCGGAGCGCGAAGCACAGGTCATCCACGGCCTGCAGCAAGCCAACCCCGGACCGCTGAAAGACGCCAGTGTCGCGATGATCTGGCGCGAAATCATGTCGGCCTGCCGCTCGCTGGAAGCACCGCAGCGCGTCGCCTTCCTCGGGCCCGTCGGAACCTTCAGCGAACAGGCTGCACTGCAGTTTTTTGGCTCCAGCATCGAACGCGTGCCCTGCGTCAGCATCGACGAAGTGTTTCGGGCCACGGCCGCCGGCACCGCGCAGTTCGGCGTGGTACCGGTCGAAAATTCCACCGAGGGCATGGTGTCGCGCTCGCTCGACCTTTTCCTGCAATCGCCGCTGCACGTGGTGGGCGAGACCAGCCTGCTGGTGCGCCACAACCTGCTGCGCACGACGCCGTCCCTGGACGGGATCGAGGCCGTTCTCGCACACCCGCAGGCGCTGGCGCAGTGCCAGGGCTGGCTCAACACCCACCTGCCGGAAGTCGAGCGCCGCGCCGTCTCCAGCAACGCCGAGGGCGCCCGGCTGGCCGCGACCAACCCGGCCTGGGCCGGTATTGCCAGCGAGCGCGCCGCCACCGAGTTCGGGCTGCACATCGCATCGCACGCAATCCAGGACGACGCCTTCAACCGCACCCGCTTCGCGGTGATCTGCCTGCCGCAGACGCTGCCCGCGCCCGAGGCCTCGGGGCAGGATTGCGTCAGCCTGATCGTCTCGGTGCCGAACCGCCCCGGCGCGGTGCACGACCTTCTGGTGCCGCTGAAAGACCACGGCGTGTCGATGACGCGTTTTGAATCACGTCCGGCGCGCTCGGGCCAGTGGGAGTACTACTTCTACATCGATCTGCAGGGTCACCCGTCGCAGCCCCACGTGGCGGCGGCGCTGAAAGACCTGCGCAGTCTGTGTGCGTTCTACAAGGTGCTGGGAACCTACCCGGCAGGTGAATGATGTTTGAACAACTGGGTTTGATTGGCTGCGGCCTGATGGGCGGCTCGTTTGCCCTGGCACTCAAGCGTGCGGGACTGGTCAAGCGGGTCGTCGGCTACAGCAAGTCGCCCTCCACCACCGAGCGGGCGCGCCTGCTGGGCGTGATCGACGTCGAAGCGCCGTCGGCGCTGCTGGCTGTCTCGGGTGCCGACATCGTGCTGCTGGCGGTGCCGGTAGCGGCCACGGAAGCCACTTTCAAGGCGATCCGTCATCTGGTCACGCCCGAAATGCTGATCATCGACGTCGGCTCGACCAAGCGCGACGTCGTCGACGCCGCGCGGCGGGTGCTGAAGGACAACGTCGGCGTGTTCGTCCCGGCGCATCCGATTGCCGGCAGCGAAATGTCGGGCGTGGAGCACGCAGACGCGGACCTCTACCACGGCCGCCAGGTGATCCTGACCCCGATCGAGCGGACGCGCACGGCGCAGTTGCAGCGCGCCCGCGACATGTGGACGGCCATCGGCAGCCATGTGGTCGAGATGGCGCCCGAAACACACGACGCCGCTTTTGCCGCCGTCAGCCATCTGCCACATCTGCTGGCCTTTTCGCTGATGAACGCACTGGATGCGCAGGCCGAAGGGCAAAAATTCCTGTCACTGGCCGGACCGGGCTTTCGCGATTTTTCCCGCATCGCCGCCAGCGATCCGAAAATCTGGCGTGACATCCTGATGGCCAATCGCGAGGAGTTGCTGGCCCAGTCCCAGGTATTCCAGCGCGCGCTGCAGGCTTTTGAACAGTCCATCCAGAGCGGTGATACCGACGCGCTGGAAAAGCTGATTGCCAACGCCAGCGAAACGCGGGCGCGCTGGCGCATGAATTCCGGCCGCACACCCCGTTGAATCGCAGGGGCGTCGGGGTGCGACCGGCCCCTTGACGCGGTTCCCCACCACAGCGACTTCAGCAACCTGCATCGACCATGTTTTCCACGCCCTTCCTGGACATTCCCCCGCTGGCCGCGGCCTCGGGCACAGTGACGCTGCCGGGCTCCAAGAGCATTTCCAACCGCGTGCTGCTGCTGGCCGCCCTGTCCAGCGGACGCACGGTCATCCACGACCTGCTGGATTCGGATGACACGTCCGTGATGCTGCAGGCGCTCGGCCAACTCGGCTGCCGGATCGAGCGGTCCGGTGCCTGCGTAACCGTCGAGGGCCTTGGCGATCGTCGGCCGGTCTCGCCAGCCCGGCTTTTCATGGGCAATGCCGGCACTGCAATGCGTCCTTTGACGGCTGCGCTGGCCGTGCTCGGCGGCGAGTTCGAATTGTCGGGCGTCGCCCGCATGCACGAGCGCCCGATCGGCGACCTTGTCGATGCGCTGCGGCAACTGGGCTGCCGTATCGACTACACCGGCAGCGACGGCTACCCGCCGCTGCGCATCGGCGAGCCGGCCTTGCAGCTGGACGCGCCGATCCGGGTGCGCGGCGACGTGTCCAGCCAGTTCCTGACCGCGCTGCTGATGGCCCTGCCGCTGGTGGCCGAGCGCGACATCGTGATCGAAGTGGTGGGCGAGCTGATTTCGCGCCCCTACATCGAGATCACGCTGAATCTGCTGGCGCGCTTTGGCATCGCCGTGCGCCGCGACGGCTGGCAGCGCTTCACGATAGCTGCGGGCTCGCAGTACCAATCGCCGGGCGCGGTGCATGTCGAGGCTGACGCCTCGTCGGCGAGCTATTTCCTCGCGCTGGGCGCGCTGGCAGCGACGGGCGAAAGCAGCCAGGCCATCCGCATTCAGGGCGTTGGTGCGGATTCGATCCAGGGCGACATCCGCTTCGTCGAGGCGGCCCGGGCCATGGGCGCCCGCATTGAAAGCGGCCCCAACTGGCTGCAAGCCTCGCGCGGCTGCTGGCCACTCAAGGCCATCGATCTGGATTGCAACCACATTCCCGATGCCGCGATGACGCTGGCCGTGATGGCGCTCTATGCCAGCGGCACCACCCGGCTGCGCAA
>JACSRS010000117.1 GCA_014879655.1 Burkholderiaceae bacterium | reverse complement strand
TCCCGCGCGGCGTCGCGTTCGCACAGGGTGCCGATCCACGCGGCGCGCCGGGTGGCTGCGGCGCCGGTGAGCGGCGCGGCGTTGGCCGCCAGCGCCTGCAGGAACAGGCCGGCGTCGCCGATGGCGGCAATGTCGGGGCGGCGGTTCAGGCGCGCGTCCTTGCTGCTGCGGTTGGCTGCGATCAGGCGGGCGCTGCGGCGCACATGTTTGCCGTAGTCGAGCCGGAAGTCGCAGGGCACGCCGGCGAGCAGCACGCAGTCGGCCTCGCGCAGCGCCACGCGGCGCTGGTGGCGCATCTGCAGCGGGTGGTCAGCGCCTAGCAGGCCGCGCGCCATGCCCGAGAGGTAGACAGGGATGCCGAGTCGGGTCACGGCTTCGGCCAGCCGGTCGGCCTCGGCGGACAGCACCACGGCCTGGCTGCCGATCACCATCAACGGTCTTTCTGCGGCGGCGAGCGCGGCGGTGGCTGCCATCACGCTGCCCTGCGTGGCGCGCGGCGGCGCGACGGTGCGCACCTGGGGCGGTGGGAACACGTCGCTGCTGTCGAACATCTGCCGCACATGCCGGTTCAGGTAGAAGCGAAGTGCCCGGTCGGCCAGCGAGGTGCCTTTGCCGGCGGCGTCGGCGTACCACTGGCGGATCGAAGCCTCGTCGTACAGCAGGTCCACCGGGCATTCGATGAACACCGGCCCCGGCACCCCCGACTGCGCCACTTCAAAGGCTTCGTCGACCGCCGGGCCCAGGTCGAACACGCGGCGAATCTTGCGGAACAGCTTGACGTGCGGCTCCACCAGCGGGCGCTGGTCGATGTCCTGCAGCGCGCCGCGGCCCTGCAGCGCGGTCGGCGCGGCGCCGCCGATCAGGATCAGCGGCGACTGCGCCAGCTGCGCGTTCTTCAGCGGCGTGATGGTGTTGCTGATGCCGGGTCCGGCGGTGACGGCGGCCACGCCGGGCAGGCCGGTGATGCGGGCCGTGGCGTCAGCGGCAAAAACCGCGGTAGCTTCGTCGCGCACGTCAACGATGCGGATGCCACGCGCCTTGGCGGCGCTGAGGATCGGCGAGATGTGACCGCCGCAGAGCGTGAAGATGGTGGGCACGCCGTGGGCCAGCAGCGATTCGGCGACCCGGTCGCCCCCGTGGCGGGCAGTGGTGTGGGCAGCATCGGGGGTGGTTGGCGTGTCGGGCATGGGTGCGGGTTCCTGGCTGAAATGGGGTGACGGGGCTTCGGCGCTGTGACGAAGCGGCTCACGGCGTGGGCTGCGCAGCCACTGTGGCGCGCATTGGCAGTGACGTCAAACGGATTTCCCCGCATGGGGTGGTCAGGCGGGCGCAGGGGGTGGCAGCGCCCGACAGCGGAAATACGCATCTTATTGGCACCAACCCGGCGTCGAATGGCTGGGTTTTGCTATCAAAAGCGGTGCAAGTGCGCGGCCAGCTTCAGTGCAGCAGGCTGTTGCGACTGTCCAGCGGAGCGATGAACGAATCGCGCTGCTGCCAGCCGGACGATGCCAGGCTGTCGAAGGCGCTTTCGGTTTCGATGCGGTGCCGGGACCGGCCGTCTGAGGCGGTCAGCGGCGTGGGTGATGTGCTGGCCTCCGAATTGGCAACCAGACCGCCGGATTCGGTCGGCCGATCGTGGCGCATGCGGTCCAGCGTGGAGCGCAAGGTGCTGCGGGCCGTGGCGATGGTTGCCGAGTCCTGCTGCAGCGCGGCTGACCGGGCGAAGGCCTCGCCCAGAAATTCCGTGCGGATTTCGGCGGCCTCGGGCAGCGCATAGGGCGCCACCACCCAGTAGGCAATGCCGCATTGCGCCAGCAGGGTTTCCTTGACCATGCGATGGCTGCGGGTGATGCCGTTGCGGCCCAGTACATCGACGCAGCCCACGACCTGACCATTGGGCGCGCACAGCGTGAACGTGCAGTAGAAACCGCTGAGCAGCTCGAACCATCTCAGGCCTTCCTGCTGGTCGCGCGGCGCGGTAAAGCGCGTCAGCGGGATCTTGACCATGACGTGGTGATCAAAGAACGCCTGTTGCAGCCATTGCCAGACTTTGCGCTCATCGCCGTTGACCAGCAGTCGAGCTTTCATGGGCCAATGGCGCGGAATTTTTCGCTTCTGGTGGTGTTGCCTGCGCAGCCACTCGCGATGCATGCCGGCCCCACTCGCCAATCCGAGCAGCGCCACCATCACCATCCATAACCCGACCTGATTTCCGTTCATGTCGACCTCCCCTTGTCGCTGGTCTTTTATGGGTTGGAATGTAACGAAAAGTGGCAGAAACGGGTAGGGGTATTGATCGGAAAATCGCAAAATTGAAGGCTTTTGTCGGCATCTTTGGCGCGCAGGCCTGCATCTATCGGCAAAAGCCGTCAGTTGTTCGGGGTGTTCCCCGATTCAGATGTCGGAATCTTCCCAGACGGGCGCGGGGTGTGGGTCGGTGACGGATCCGCTTCCTTTGCTTCGGCCGGATCGGCGGATTTCTCGTCCGTCTCCTCCCCACCGATGGTCACCGCTTCGGTGTCCACCTCCTCGACGGCAAGAGCGGCCAGCTCGGCCAGCTGCATGCGAACCGATTCGATCTGCCGTCCCAGCGCCTCTCGGTCATCGCCCTTGGCTTCTTTCTCCTCGGCCTCCAGCCGCCGCAACTCGGTGATGAGTGCGTGACGCGCCTGCGCCCGCTGCCCGGCGAGCTCGGCCTTGTCGAACACCACGTCTTCGGCTCGTGAGCCGTCCGGCACGGCCACCGGCTGCGGGTCCTTGCCGTCGGGCATGAAGCGCTGTTCGGGGGAGATTTGCCGCTGGTTCATGAAAGCGGGCGAGACGATTTCCACGCCGTCTCCGTGCAGGGCGTCCAGCACGGCGATGTGCAGTTCGGATCGCGCCGTGAGCAGGCTCTTGACCTCGCTCAGCAGCCCGTTGATGCGATAGCTCACCGCATGATCGGCCAGCTCGATGACCTGAACGAAGGGGTCCTTCAGGCCGGCTTTTTCGGCCGCTGCCAGCAACAGCGAGCGCACCCGGGCGTGGTGGACGTCGTAACCCAGCGACACATTGGCCGAGACGATGGCGCCGGAGGCCAGCACCACGGTGACCGGATTGGCCAGCAGCCAGGAGTTGCTCAGCGCCACCAGCTCCCGGTGCTCGGTCTGGATTTCAGTGTCGAAAAGCCCGCGCTCGGTGATGCGGCCGAAATGCTCGCCGGCCTGGATGAAGTCGCCCGTGTGAAAGGGCTGGGTCATCCGCAGCACCAGGCCGGCCATCACGTTGGCAACGATGGTGGTGGACGAGAACGCGATCACGCCTGACAGCAGCACGCCGATCAGCGTGATGACCTGGTTGCGTGTGCTTTCCGCCACCGGCAGGGCCAGCACCACCAGCACGAGTCCGGCGATCGTTGCCGCCAGCAGCGCCAGCTGCCGGGGCAATCGCCGTCCCTTGCCAATATCCGAGCGGCGGCCCAGCACCAGCCAGTGCAGCAGCCACAGCGCCGCGACCACTGCCAGGGTGGTTGCCAGGAGTGGGGCGAGGGACAGGGCCAGATCGGGCAGGTGGTTCATGAGTGTCGGCAGTCGCGCCGGGACGGCAATGTTTCATTGTCGCCCACGCCCCGCCGGGTTACCCGGTTGCGGCCGCTGATACGGCCTTCAGATCCAGATCACCGTTTCGCCGCTGGCGTACCAGGCCGCCACGCGGTCGGCGACCGAGGCCTCGATGCGGCTGCGCTTGATCTTCATCGTGGGCGTCAGGAAGCCGTTCTCGATGGCCCAGGGCTCGCGGGCAATGACGATCATGGCCAGTCGCTGGTAGTCGGCAAGCTGGGCGTTGAGGTTGGTGAGCAGGGCGGCGAGTTCACTGCGCACGCGGCTGCGCACGGCCGGATCGCCCACCGTCGGGCGCACATCCTCGGCCAGCACCACCATCGCATACGCAGCCGGCTGGCCGACGCCGGAGACCAGCGAGAGTTCGATCAGCGGGTGGTTGTTCAGCAGGTTTTCGATCGGTGCCGGCGCGATGTACTTGCCTTTGGACGTCTTGAACAGTTCCTTCAATCGCCCGGTGATCTTCAGCAGCCCATCCGCGCGCCGCTCACCCAGGTCACCGGTGCGGAAAAATCCGTCGTCGGTGAAACTTTCGGCGGTCAGGTCGGGACGTTTGAAGTAGCCACTCATCTGGCCCGGTGACTTGATCAGCACCTCGCCTTCTTCGCTGATCCGGACCTCCACCCCCGGCATCGGCACGCCGACGTAGCCGGGTTCGCTGAACTGCCGGTTCGACGAGTGCGAATACGAGTTGTCCTCGGTCATGGCGTAGCCTTCGTACAGGTGCAGGCCGAGTTTGCGGTACCAGCGGATCAGCTCCGCCGGGATCGGGGCCGAACCACTGCCGGCCTGCAGCACCTGATCCAGGCCCAGGCCCTTGAGCACCTTCGTGGCGACGATGCGACCCACGAGAGGAATGCCGAGCAGGAAGTCGAGCTTTTTTGGCGGCATCTTTGCAAACACGCCCTGCTGGAACTTGAGCCACAGGCGCGGCACTGACAGGAACAGCGTCGGGCGCGCGCGCTGCAGGTCCTGCAGAAAGGTGTCCAGCGACTCGGCGAAGAACACATGGTTGCCGCCGTCCACCAGCGTTGCTGCCTCCACCCAGCTGCGTTCATAGCTGTGCGCCAGCGGCAGGTAGGACAGCATGCGTCCCTTCGTTCCCTCGGGGACGCGCTTTCGCACATCGCTGGCAATGCCTTCGCCAGCGCGGGTGAAGGCATTGAAGCTGACCATTACGCCCTTGGGTTGTCCGGTGGAGCCCGACGTGTACATGATCATCGCGAGGTCATTGCTGGCGCGGACGGGGCGGCCGGGCAGCGGCGGCGTACTCGCGACAATGGCGTCCCAGCCCTCGCAGGACGTGGCAGGCGCGAGCGGGAAGGCGATGCAAGGCAGCTTCGGGTCGACGCCGTCTTTCTGCTGCTCCCACAGGTCGAGCTTGCCGACGAACAGCAGGCTGGCCTCGCTGTGGTCCAGCACATAGCGCACGGTGTCAGCCGTTTCGGTCGGAAAGATCGCCACGGTGGTGTAGCCGGCCATCCAGATCGCCAGTTCCGCCATGATGAAGTGTGCGCAGTTCTTCGACAGCATGGCAATGCGGGCGCCGGGCTCGAAACCGAGGCTTTGCAGGTGCGCGGCCATGCGGCGCGCCTGGTCCAGCGTCTGGGACCATGTGTAGTCCACCACCTGGCCGCGGCCGATCGGTTGCGTCAGATAGACCGTGTCGCCTTGTGCGGCTTCGTGTTCATAGACGTAGTCAAGAATCAGCTGGTTGTCTGGCATGCGTGCTCCTTGGGACGGCCCGGGGATGAAGTCCAAGGGACACTTTGCGGGGCAACGGGCCGCGCCGTCACGTGGGTTTACCCGCATGGGTGGCGGGAGCGTGCCATGGGTTCGGCGAACGCTTGCCGGTTGGATCGATCGAAAAATCGCGGTCAAGAAAAAAGGCCCCGAAGGGCCTTGCTGACAAGTGTGGACAAGGGCTCGGCCGCCGAAGCGGCCAATGGACCGGTCACATCCAGTGCACCGCGCCCTTCTTGGCGTACCACTCGGGCAGTTTGGCCTCGACGGCCGATTCGATACGGGCGCGGCGGATTTTCATGGTGGGCGTGAGGAAGCCGTTCTCGATGGTCCAGGGTTCGTCGGCGATGACGATCATTTTCAGGCTTTCGTAGTCGGCGACCTTCTGGTTCACGCTCTTGAGCAGTTGCGACAGTTCCTGCTCGACCTGGGTGCGCACCGCCACCTCCTTGGCCTTGGGGCGCAGTTCTTCGTTGAGCAGCACCATGGCGTAGGCCGAGGGCTGGCCCACGCCGGAGACCAGCGAAAGTTCGACCATCGGGTGGGCGTTGAGCATGTTCTCGATCGGTGCCGGCGCGACGTACTTGCCCTTGGAGGTCTTGAACAGTTCCTTGACCCGGCCGGTGATCTTCAGCAGGCCGTCGGCGCGACGCTCGCCCCGGTCGCCGGTGCGGAAGAAGCCGTCTTCGGTGATGGATTCGGCGGTCAGGTCGGGGCGCTTGTAGTAGCCCACCATCTGCCCTGGCGACTTGATCAGGATTTCGCCTTCTTCGCTGATGCGAACCTGCACGCCGGGTAGCGGCACGCCGACGCAGCCCGGGGCGTTGATCTGGTCGGTGGAGTTGTGCGAATACGCGAAGTCCTCGGTCATCGCATAGCCTTCGATCAGGTTCAGGCCGAGGCGGCGATACCAGGAAATCAGCTCGGCCGGGATGGGCGCCGAGCCGCTGCCGGCCAGACGCGCTTCGTCCAGTCCCAGGCCCTTGAGCACCTTGCGTCCGACGATCCTGCCGAGGATGGGGATCGACAGCAGGCGGTCGAGCTTCTTCGGCGGCATCTTGGCGAACACGCCGTGCTGAAATTTCAGCCACAGGCGCGGCACTGAAATGAACACCGTCGGGCGCGCGCGGTTCAGGTCTTTCACAAAGGTGTCCAGCGTCTCGGCGAAGAAGATGTGGGCCTTGCCACTGACCATCGACATGCCTTCCACCCAGGCGCGTTCGAACACGTGCGCCAGCGGCAGATAGGACAGGGCGCGAATTTCCACGTTGGCGCCGATGCGGGATTCGATGTCCTTGCAGATGCCTTCGCAGGACTCGCTGATGCGGCCGAAGCTGTGCATTACGCCCTTGGGCTGGCCGGTGGAGCCGGATGTGTAGATGAACATGGCCAGATCGTCAGGCTGGCGCTTGGGGTGACCCTTGAGCGGCGGCGTGCGCTCGATGATGGCGTCCCAGCCCTCGATCTTCGTCTTCGGTGCGAGCGGGAAGGCAATGCGCGGCAGGCCGGCGGGGACGCCGCTTTCCTGTTGATCCCAGGTGTCGAGCTTGCCGACAAACAGCAGGCTGGCGCCGCTGTGGTCCAGCACGAAGTTGACGGTTTCGGACGTTTCGGTGGGGAAGATGGCCACGGTGGTGTAACCGGCCATCCAGATGGCGATCTCCGCCATGAAGAAATGGGCGCAGTTCTTGGAGAGGATGGCGATGCGCGAACCGGGCTCAAAGCCGCGGCTTTGCAGGTGCGCGGCCATGCGCCGCGCCTGGTCCATCGTCTGGCCCCAGGTGTAGTCGATCACCTGGCCGCCGCCGATCGGCTGCGTCATGTAGACGTGATCGGCCAGCTTGGCCTCATGATCGTAGAGATAGTCGAGCATCAGTTTTTTCTGGGCCATACGGTTTCCTTTTGTCGCGGTCGTTGCGGGTAACTCAACACTTTGACGCGCAAATCGGTTTTGGTGATGAGGGGTTTCCCCTGAGGAAATGGGTTGACATCCCTGATTCTTGGGTGGAATCAAGAATTAGTGCCGTCAATACGGAGGTCGGCGCTATGAAAAGTTTAGTGAAAGCCCCTCGACTGGATGCGGGCTTCAGGTGCTGCGCTGGCGTGCCAATGGCGGATTGCGGGCGAAATACTGCTCAATGCCCTTCATCAGCGCGTCGGCCAGCGCGTCCTGGTAGCTTTCGGAGCGAAGTTTTTCTTCTTCCTCGGGGTTGCTGATGAAGGCGGTTTCGACCAGCACGCTGGGAATGTCGGGCGCTTTCAGGACGGCAAAGCCGGCCTGTTCGACCGACCCCTTGTGCAGCTTGCCCACCTGCCCGATCTCTCGCAGCATGGCACTGCCCAGCGTCAGGCTGTCGTTGATCTGCGCCGTGGTGCTCATGTCGAACAACGCGCGCTTGACGTGCGGGTCGCTGGCCTGAATGTTGACGCCGCCAATCAGGTCTGCCCGGTTTTCCTGGCTGGCCATCCACTTGGCGGCCGCGCTGGAGGCGGCCCCCTGGCTCAGGGCAAACACGCTGGCCCCGCGGGCCTTGGGTGTCATGAAGGCGTCAGCATGCAGGCTGACGAACAGGTCGGCCTGCACACGCTGCGCCTTTTGCACCCGCACGTGCAACGGAACAAAGAAGTCGGCGTCGCGCGTCATGTACGCCCGCATGGGGTTGCCCTTGAGGGTGGTGGCGTTGATGCGCGACTGCAGGCGCCGCGCAATCTGCAGCACCACGTCTTTTTCGCGTGTGCCCCCGGGGCCGATGGCGCCAGGGTCCTCCCCGCCGTGGCCCGGGTCCAGCGCAACGATGATCAGGCGGTCGGTTGGCGCTGCCAGCACTGAGCGGGGTTCGCGCCGGGCGTCACCGGGCGGGCCGGCGACGCTGATCGGCGCATTGGGATCCGGCGGCGTCAGCTCCGGGTAGCGGCGGGTGCTGGGTGTGGGCCTGGGCAGCACCGGCGGCTCGGGCAGGGCGCGCGCGCTCTGGCGGGCGATGAGTTCGTCGAGCAGTTCGGAGGCCGTCGGCGACCCGCCCACCGGTGGTTGCTTTGCAGCGGGCGGTGCGTCTTTCATCCTTGCAGCAATCAGCGCTTCCAGCGGATCGGCCGCGTGCACCGGGTACAGGTCCATCACCAGCCGGTTCTGGTAGGCGGCCACCGGCGGCAGGGTGAAGACCTGCGGGTTGATCGGCTGCTTCAGGTCCAACACCAGTCGCACCACGCCCGGCGCGTTCTGGCCGACCCGTACGGCCGCAATGTTGGGATCGTCAGGCCGGATCTGCGCCACCAGCCCCCGCAGGGCCGGACTCAGCTCGAGCCCCTCGATGTCGACGGCAAGGCGGGGCGGCGAGGCGACAAAGAACGTGTGGGTCTTGAGGGGCGCGTCCGACTCCAGCGTCACGCGGGAGTAGTCGGGCGCCGGCCAGACCCGTACGGCGATGATGGTCGCGCCACGGGCGATCAGATGGGGTCCGAGCAGCAGCGCCAGCGCGCCGGCCTGCAACAGCCCCCGTCGATGCATCAGACCGAGGTCGAGGTGCAACCGCCTCATGGCGCAATCCCGGCCAGCAGTTGCTTGCCGATGGCCGTCCCCGCCCGGACGTTGACGAGGCGTTGTTCGTCAGCATCGACCGTCAGCGTGAGGGTCAGATCGGCGTCTGGCAGCACCGCGGCAGCTTTTTCCGGCCACTCGGCGAGCTTGAGTCCCGGGCTGGCAAAGATGTCGCGAAAACCCGCTTCTTCCCATTCGCGCGGATCGTCAAACCGATAGAAATCAAAATGCCAGACGGCCAGCGCTTCACCACCCGGTGTCCGCGCTTCGTGCGGCTCGACCACGGCGTAGGTCGGGCTCTTGATGCGGCCCTGCACGCCGAGGGCGCGCAGCAGGTGGCGCACCAGCGTGGTCTTGCCGGCACCCAGATCGCCGTGCAGGGCAATGAAGGCGTTGCGGATCGCCGGGCTGGCGGCCAGACGGGTGGCAAAGGCGGCGGTGTCGGCCTCGGACGGCCATGCCGCCTGCCAGCTGCTGCGGGTGGCGGCGGGGGTGGTTTCTACAATGGCCGGGTGACGTTCAACAGTGCTCAGATCGATGCTCCAAAATTGCTGGCGCAGGTGCGCGAATGGGCATTTGAACTGGGATTTTCCCAAATTGGCGTCAGCGGTGTCGATTTGACCAGCGCGGAGCCGGGATTGAGCGCCTGGCTGGCGCAAGGTTTTCACGGCAGCATGCACTATATGGCCGCGCATGGGCTGCGTCGTGCGCGGCCGGCCGAACTGGTTCCGGGCACCGTGAGCGTCATCACGGCGCGTATGGACTACCTGCCCCGCAAGCCAGCAGCCGACACGACTTCCGACACCACGAACTGGCCGTCAGTCGAGCTGGCGCGGCTAAGCCGGCCGCAGGAGGGCGTGATCTCGGTCTACGCCCGGGGACGAGACTATCACAAGGTGCTGCGCTCACGGCTGCAGGCGCTGCAGTCGCGCATGGCCGCGGCGATCGGGCCGTTCGGCCACCGGGTCTTCACCGATTCGGCGCCGGTGCTGGAGGCCGAACTGGCCGCGCGCAGTGGCCAGGGCTGGCGCGGCAAGCACACGCTGATCCTCAGCCGCGAAGGCGGGTCGATGTTCTTTCTGGGCGAGATTTACGTGGATCTGGCACTGCCGGCGAGCGAGCCGGCGCCGGCCCATTGCGGCAGCTGCAGTGCCTGTATCGACGTCTGCCCGACCGGCGCCATCGTGGCACCTTACCGGCTGGACGCCCGCCGCTGCATCTCGTACCTGACGATCGAGCACGAAGGCCCGATCCCGCTCGACCTGCGTCCGCTGATCGGCAACCACATCTACGGCTGCGACGACTGCCAGCTGGTGTGCCCGTGGAACAAGTTCGCGCAGCGCAGCGCGCTGCCCGACTTCGACGAACGCGCCGGCCTGAGCGGCCAGCAGCTGGTGACGCTGGCGGATTGGCAGGAGGAAGAATTTTTGCGCCTGACCGAAGGCAGCCCGATCCGCCGGATCGGTTACGAGCGCTGGCTGCGCAACGTTGCCGTGGCCCTTGGCAACGCGCTGCGCGCGGCTGTCGACACCGACGAAGTCGCCGCCATCCGACGGGCGCTGGGCGCGCACCTCGATCATGCGTCGCCGCTGGTCCGGGAGCACGCGGCCTGGGGGCTGACGCAGGGCGCGTCGCTATCATGAGGTCATGAACGTCATCGCGCAGCCGCCAGCCCTGACCCGCGCCATCCGGCGCTGGGCGCAGGCGCGCGGGCGCCGGGCGCGAACGGCTGCACAACTGCTGGCGCTGGCGCTGTCGCCATCGAGCTACGCTGGCGCGTACCGGCCGGCGTTGGCCCGGGAGATCTATGCGGGCACGGCGCCGCTGCTGCCAGGCTTCACGGCGCTGGTGACGCTGGCCAGTCTGGTGGTGATCCGCATCGTGGTCGTCACGGCCGACAGCTACGGGCTTTCACAGTACGCGCTGGAGATGGTCGTGCGGGTGCTGGTGCTGGAGTTGCTCCCGCTGACGGCGGCGCTTTTTGTTGCAGTGCGCAGCACCTTGCCGGCCGGTGCCGTGCTGGCGCGTCTGCGCCGCCAGGGCGCGCTTTCAGCGATGCGCGCTGATGGGCAGGATCCGATGCTGGCGCTGGTGGTGCCGCGGCTGGCAGCGGGCGTTTTTTCCGGTGTGGCGCTGGCGGTGCTCAGCTGTGTCATCGCGCTCGTTGTGGCGTATGCGGTGGTGCATGGCACCACGTTTTCAGCCTTCGACGCCTTCACTCGAAACGTCGGCAGGGTGTTCAATCCGTCGGTCACGCTGATCTTTATGCTGAAAACGCTGTTTTTCGGCCTGTCGGTCTCGCTGGTACCGCTGGTCACCGGCCTCTACGAGCCGCTGCCGGGCAAGGCGGCCATGCCGACCGCGCTGCGGGCGCTGGCGCCGATGTTCGGTCTGATCCTGCTCATCGAAGTCATTTCGCTGATGGGCAACTACTACTGATTCGCGCTTGATGGACAAGGAACCCGATCCCGTTGCGGCCAGCCCGGCGCTGGCTTTCAAGGCCACGTTGCTGATGGGCCTGGTCGCGCTGATGATTGGCGCGTCGGTGGTCTATCTGATGTTTGCGCGCGGGGTTTTCGAGCGAACCCAGCGGGTGGTGCTGCTGTCCGACGACTCGGAAGGTGTGGTCGTCGGCATGGACATGACGTTTTCCGGCTTTCCGATCGGACGCGTCAGCCGCATCGAACTGGCGCGTGATGGCAATGCACGCATCGTTGTCGATGTGCCGCGAAAGGATGCTCGCTGGCTGCGCGAGTCGAGCGTCTTCACGCTGGAGCGCAGTCTGGTCGGCGGCACCCGCATCCGGGCCTACAGCGGCATGCTCGACGACGCACCGCTGCCCGATGGCGCAGAGCGGCGGGTGCTGCGCGGCGATGCGTCGGCCGAGATTCCGCGACTGGTCAATACCATGCGCGACCTGCTGGTCAACCTGCAGGCCATGACTGCTGCCGAATCGCCGCTGAATGCCAGCCTGAGAGACGTGAAAGGCCTTACCGGCAGATTGGGCGGGCCGCAAGGCGCGTTGGGCGTGCTGCTGGGTAACGAGACGGACGCGCGAAAGATCATTACGACGCTGGACCGCACCAACGCCCTGCTGGCGCGGCTCGACGGGCTGACCGGCAAGGCCGACGCGCAGATCTTCGGCGCCCAGGGCCTGATGCCGGAGGTGCGCGCCACCGTGGCCCAGCTCAACGCACTGCTTGCCGATGCGCGCGGCAGCCTGACCAAAGTCGACGCCGTGCTGCGCGAAGCACAGGGCATCGCGAGCAACACTCGCGAAGCAACGGCCGACCTGACCGCGCTGCGCGCCGACGTGGAGGCCAGCCTGCGCAAGGTCGATCAGCTGATCAACGAGGTCAACCGCAAATGGCCGCTGGCGCGCGACACGGAGATCCGGCTGCCATGAGCATGTCGATGAACATTCTGCGCATTGCGCTGCTGGCTTCCACCGCCGTGGGGCTGGCGGCCTGTTCCACTTCGCCGCCGCCGCCCGACTGGCAGCTGAGTGCCCGAGGTTCGGCCGAACGCGCCGTCGCGGCCTATCTGGGAGGCCGTCAGAAGGTTGAAGGCGCCGAAATCCGGCGTTTGCGTCTGGAGATCGCCCGCACCGGTGACCCGCAGGTGCTGGCCCGGGCGGAACTGCTGCTGTGCGCCGCGCAGGTTGCCAGCCTCGATTTTTCGGGGTGCAGCGCCTTCGAACCGCTGCGCGTGGACGCCACGGCGGCCGAACAAGCCTATGCAAAGTATCTGACCGGGGAGGCGAGTGGCGAGCAAGTCGCGCTGCTGCCGCCAGCCCAGCAGGGGCCGGCACGGCTGCTGCTCGCGCCGGGCAGTCAGGCCGCCGATGGCGCGCCGGTTATCAGGGAAATTGGCGATCCGCTGGCCCGGCTGGTTGCGGCCGGCGTCTGGTTTCAGGCGGGGCGGGGCAGTCCTGCGCTGATCGCGCTGGCGGTGGACACGGCGTCGGCGCAAGGCTGGAGCCGGTCGCTGCTGGCCTGGCTGGAAGTTCAGGCGCGCAGCGCCGAACGCGCCGGTGACAGCGAGACGTCGCAGCGGGTGCGCCGCCGCATCGATCTGGTGCTGTCGGGCGGTGCGCCGCCCCGCCCGTGAGCGCAGCGATCCGGAGGGTAGGGCTGTCGAGGTTGCGGCGGTCAGCGCTGCAGGCCCAGCGCAAACGGCAGGCTGAGCATGCCCAGCAACGTTGACAGCGTCACCAGTCCGGCCACATACGGGCCGTTGTAGCCCATGCGCGAGGCCAGCACGTAGCTGCTGGACGAGGTGGGCAGGGCCGAAAACACCAGCAGCATGGTGGCCTGAATAGCCGACAGACCGAACAGCTGCGACAGCCCGAAAGCCACCAGCGGCAGCGCCAGGTGCCGGATCAGCAACACCGAGACCGTCAGCACCCGGCCGTGCGCCAGCGAGCCCAGTTGCAGACCGGCGCCAGCGGCCATCAAGCCCAGCGCGATCGATGCCGCGCCGATGCGCGAAACGGTGGGCAGCGCCCACTCGGGCAGCCGAAAGCCCAGCAGGTTGGCCATCAGCCCGCTGGCGGTGGCCAGAATCAGCGGATTGCGGATCAGTTCCCGGCCGAAGCCGCGCCGCCCGTGACGGGCCATCGGCCAGACGGCGGCCACGTTGAACAGTGGCACACAGACGCCGATCAGCACCGCGATCTGCACCTGTCCCTGCGGCCCGGCCAGCCGCTCGGCCAGCGCCAACGCAATGAAGGAATTGAAGCGAAAGGCAATCTGGGCGCTGGCGGCGTGATCCCTGCGATCGATATGGCGACCCAGGCCGGGCAGCCAGGGTAGGGCATAGGCCAGCGCGATGCCGCACAGGCCCATCGTCAGGCCGGCGCCGATCAGGCTTGATGCGCTGGACAGCTCCAGCGGGCTTTTCACGATGGAGTGAAACAGCAGCACCGGAAACAGGAAGAAATACACCAGCGCCTCCACCTGCTGCCATACGGTGCGGTTCAGCGCGGTGTAGCGGCAGACCAGGTAACCGCACAGGATCAGGGAAAAGTCGGGAAAGAGCAGCTGCGCGTAGTTCACCCGGTGAGAATACCCGCAAGCCGGCGCGCCTGCGGGTTTGCACGTATGGGTATTCCACAGGGACGGGCACGGCGCTTGCAGCTAGCATCGGCCCCACTCAACCCGACATGGAGTCATTCCCGATGAAAAGACGTCAATGGATTCTGCTGAGCCTGGCCGCTGCGACGGCCTCGACCGCCCTGGCCCAGGGCTACCCGACCAAACCGGTGAAGATCGTCGTGCCGTTCGCGCCCGGCGGCACCACCGACATCGTGGCCCGGGTCATTTCCGAACCGCTGGGCAAGGCGCTGGGACAGAGCGTGATTGTTGAAAACAAGGCCGGCGGCGGCGGATCGATCGGCGCCAATGAAACGGCCAAGGCCAATCCGGACGGCTATGCGCTGGGCATGGCGACGGTTTCGACGACGGCGGCCAACCCGGCGATCAACCCGAAGATCCCGTACAACCCGATCACCGATTTCTCGCCGATCATCAACATCGCGGCCACGCCCAACGTGATCGCCGTGCACCCGAGCTTTCCGGCGAAGAACTACAAGGAGTTTGTCGAGGTCCTGAAGAAGAACCCCGGCAAGTACTCCTATGCGTCTTCGGGCGCTGGCGGTGTCGGTCACCTGCAGATGGAGCTGTACAAGAGCCTTTCCGGCACTTTCATCACGCACATTCCCTACCGCGGCGCGGGGCCGGCCCTGAACGACACCGTCGCCGGCCAGGTGCCGGTGATCTTTGACAACCTGCCTTCGGCGCTGCCGTTCATCAACGCCGGCAAACTGGTGCCCATCGTCGTGGCCGCGCCGCAGCGGCTGGCGCAGCTGCCCAACGTACCAACTTTCAAGGAGGTCGGTCTGGAGCCGGTCAACCGCATGGCCTACTACGGCATCTACGGTCCGAAGGGGCTGCCGAAAGATGTGGTGGACAAGGTCAATGCCGGGACGCGCAAGGCGCTGGAAGATCCGGCTGTGCGCAAGCGCATCGAGGACACCGGCTCGCTGGTCATCGCCAACACGCCCGAGCAGTTTGCCGCGCAGATCAAGGCGGAGTACGAGGTCTACAAGAAAGTGGTGCAGCAGCAGAAGCTGCAGCTCGAATAAGCGTCTGCGCGGCTGCGGTCGGGCCTGTTGCGCGCTGGCGTGGCAGGCCCGAAGTTTTTGCTATCGTCGCGGCATGCCCGCCGATACCGTCTCCGATGTTGCCGCTGATGCCATCCATGCGGCCAGCGCGACCAGCATCGACCGCTTCATCGATGCGCTCTGGCTGGAAGACGGGCTGTCACCCAACACGCTCGCTGCCTACCGGCGCGACCTGACGCTGTTTGCTCATTGGCTTGGCGCTGCAAACGTTACTGGCGTCGCCCTGGACGCTGTGGCCGATCAGCACCTGCAGCAATACTTTTCCGATCGCCACAGCACCACCCGTGCCACGTCGGCCAATCGCCGGCTCACGGTATTCAAGCGCTATTTCCGCTGGGCGCTGCGCGAAGGCCTGGTCGCCGCCGACCCGACGCTCAAGCTGCAGGCGGCGCGCCAGCCGCTGCGGGTACCCAAGACGCTCAGCGAAGCACAGGTGGAGGCCCTGCTGGCCGCGCCGGACGATGGCGAGCCGCTCGGTCAGCGCGACCGCGCCATGCTGGAACTGATGTACGCCAGCGGCCTGCGGGTGAGCGAACTGGTGACCCTGAAGACCTTCAATGTCAGCCTGAACGAAGGGGTGCTGCGGGTGCTGGGAAAGGGCCGCAAGGAGCGGCTGGTGCCGTTCGGCGAAGTCGCGCGTGAGCAGCTCGTCCGCTACCTGACGCAGTCCCGGCCGGCGCTGCTGGCGGGCCGGCAGACCGATGACCTGTTCGTGACCACTTCCGGGCCGAAGGCGGGAACCGGCATGTCGCGCGTGATGTTCTGGATGATCGTCAGGCGGCATGCCCGCCAGGCCGGGATCACCGCGCCGCTGTCACCGCACACGCTGCGCCATGCCTTTGCCACGCACCTGCTCAACCATGGTGCCGATCTGCGCGCGGTGCAACTGCTGCTCGGTCATGCCGACATCTCGACGACAACGATCTACACCCACGTCGCGCGCGAACGCCTGAAGGCGCTGCATGCCCGGCACCATCCGCGCGGCTGAGGATTCCTGAAAGAAGAGCAATAGAGCACCGTTTGACGCTTGATTGACCCTCAAGACACTGCCAATTCAACCTTCCAGCAGCCAACGCATCTCTTCCTCGCTGAACCCGGCGGCCCGTCGCGCCGACTCGTTGAACGGGGGCTTCAGGCGCGGTGCGCTGTGCTTCGCGCCGACCTGCACATGGTGTGTGGCCGGGTCCAGACCGCGCTGCTGGCACAGCCAGCGGTACCAGCGGTTGCCGATGGCCACATGACCGATTTCGTCGCGCAGGATCACGTCCAGAATCCCGCAGGCGGCCAGCGCGTCGGGGGCGCCGACCTTGCGCAGGCGGGCCTGGATCAGCGGCGTGGCGTCCAGCCCGCGCGCTTCCAGCGTGCGCGGCACCAGCGCCATCCGCGCGACGATGTCATTTTTGGTCTTCTCGCACATTTCCCACAGGCCGTCGTGCGCGGGAAAGTCGCCATAGCGGTGGCCCAGTGTCTGCAGGAGTTCGTGCAGCAGTGTGAAATGCTGCGCTTCTTCGCCGGCGACCTGCGCCCAGTCGCGGTAATAGCCTTCGGGCAGGCCGGGAAAGCGCCAGATGGCATCGAGCGCGAGGTTGATGGCGTTGAACTCGATGTGGCAGATCGCGTGGATCAGCGCCGCGCGGCCGTCGGTGGTGAACGGCGAGCGCATTGGCACGCTCGACGGCGAAACCAGTGGCGGCAGGGAGGGCCGGCCGGGCAGTCCGGCCGGCTCGGGCATATCGCCGGTTGAAATCGAAAACGTCGCGAATTCCGACCAGACGGCGCCGGCCAGCGTGACTTTTTCGGGGATGTCGCTGGCCTGCAGGGCGGCCAGGGCGCGTCGTCGAAGCTCCATCCCTACAATTATCCCTTTGCATCAACTGGCAAAGGACAACGGATGGCTGTGTACGAACTGGACGGGATCGCCCCCGACGTGGATCCGACGGCCTGGGTGGCTGACAGCGCCCAGGTCATGGGCAATGTGTCGCTGGCGGCCGAGACCAGCATCTGGTTCGGCACGGTGATCCGGGGCGATACCGAGACCATCCACATCGGCCGCGGCTCCAACATCCAGGACGGCAGCGTGCTGCACGCCGACATCGGCAAGCCCATCCGCATCGGAGAGAACGTCACGGTGGGCCACAAGGTCATGCTGCACGGCTGCAGCATCGGTGACGAATCCCTGATCGGCATCGGCGCGGTGGTACTCAACGGCGCCGTCATCGGCCGCAACTGCCTGGTGGGCGCGGGTGCGCTGGTGACCGAGGGCAAGGTGTTTCCCGACGGGTCGATGATCATGGGCAGTCCGGCGCGCGCCGTGCGCCAGCTCTCGCCCGAGCGAATGCAGGGCCTGCGCGAGAGCGCAGCCCATTACGTCGAGAATGCGAAGCGGTTTCGCGCCGGCCTGAAAAAGCTGGCCTGAGCCGGCCGGAGTGAATTGCCACGTGTCTGAACTTCACAAATTTCTTTTCGACGGCCTGCCGGTGCGCGGCATGATCGTGCGCCTGACCGACGCCTGGCAGGAAATCCTGCAGCGCCGCGCCGCCAACACCGCCACGGGCGCATGGCCGGAGCCGGTGAACGAACTGCTGGGCGAGATGGCGGCGGCGGCCGTGCTGATGCAGGGCAACATCAAGTTCAACGGCGCGTTGATTTTGCAGATCTTCGGCGACGGCCCGGTCAAGGTGGCGGTGGCCGAGGTGCAGCCCGATTTCAGCTTTCGCGCCACTGCGACGGTGGTCGGCGAGGTACGCCCCGGCACGGCTTTGCCCGAACTGGTGAACCTGAACAACGAGGGGCGCTGCGCGATCACACTGGACCCGAAAGACCGTCTGCCAGGCCAGCAGCCCTATCAGGGCGTGGTGCCGCTGTTCGGCGACCAGCGCGAGAAGCTGGGCAAGCTATCGGAGGTGCTGGAACACTACATGCTGCAATCCGAACAGCTGGACACCACGCTGGTGCTGGCGGCGGACAGCCAGGTGGCTGCGGGATTGCTGATCCAGCGTCTGCCGGTGACCGGCGAGGGCAACCTGGCGGGCAGCCGGGCGGCCACGCAGGTCAACGAAGACCAGATCGGTGTGAATGAGGATTTCAACCGCATCTCGATCCTTGCGAAAAGTCTCAAGCGCGACGAATTGCTGGAGCTTGACGTGGAAACCATCCTGCACCGGCTGTTCTGGGAGGAGCAGGTGCTGCGCTTCGAGCCCGGTACGCCGCCGCACTTCGCCTGCAGCTGCAGCCGCGAGCGGGTGGCCCGCATGATTCGCAGTCTGGGCGCCGACGAGGCGCAGAGCATTCTGGCCGAACGCGGTCATATCGAGGTCGGCTGCGACTTCTGCGGCCAGCAGTACCACTTCGACCCGGTCGACGCGGCGCAGATTTTTACGGCGCCCGGCGATCAGCCGCCGATCCCGCCCGTCGTGCAGTAGCGGCGACCAGGCGCGTGCAGCCGGTCACGGCGGGCGTTGCTTGCCGCTGACCAGCGCCGAAAACAGGCGGTGTTCACAATCGGCGTCGCCACAGGTTTCGCAGAAGGACCCCCAACGGTCTTTTGCGTCATGTTTTGAGTCTTTTATGGCCTCAGCCAGCGTCAAATCGTGCGTTGTTGCTATTGAAGAAATAGCTTTCAAGGCGTTCTCGCAACGCCTGGCCCCGCTGCCGTAGATCACCTGCCAGCGCAGGCCTTCAGCCTGCAGCGCATCGCGCACCAGTCGGTCGACCGGTTCGCGCACGTGCGGCCCGTCGCGCTGATGCCCGTCGGCCACCCACGGCAGGTCCAGCCCGGTCAGCAGCGTCAAGTCGTAATGGTGCTGATGTTCGGCGGCGAAGGGATGCAGCGATTCATCACCGAACAGCAGCTGGCTGTAGACCGCGGTCATCAGCGGTGTGGTGTCGGCGATCACGAAATCGGCGTCGACAGGTGCCAGCGCCTGCCGGGCCTGTTCATGGGCGATGGTCGCCTGTTCGTCCCGCCGTGGGGTGCGTTGCTCGCGCTCGCACCATTCGCGCAGCACTTCATTGATCAATTGCACCTTGAAGCTTCGCTCGGTCAGGGCTTCGGCGAGTGAGGCGGCGAGACTGGTCTTGCCGGTGCTTTCAGCGCCCAGCAGCGCAACGCGGATCGGGCGCGCGGTCCGGGTCGGCGTGTTCATGGATGCTCAGAGCCGGCGCTGCCAAGCGCGCCAGCCCACCACGCTGAGGGCCAGGAAAAGCGCGTACAGCAGCGTGGTGAGCCACAGACCTTTCCATGCGAAAAGGCCGATGCTGACCGTGTTGACCACCATCCACAGCAGCCAGTTCTCGATGTACTTTCGGCCCAGCAACACCTGCCCGACCACGCTGACCGCGGTCGGAAACGCGTCCCACCAGGGCACGTCGGTATCTGTGTAGCGCAGCAGGAAAGCACCGGTCACCGGCCAGAGCAGGGCGCACAGGGCGACCACCTGCAAGCGCGCACGTGTCGACAGGCGGCTCACCGACAGCGCGCTGCCATCGCCGCGTCGGCCGCGCAGCCATTGCAGCCAGCCCCACAGCGCCACGACGGCGAAGAAGATCTGCAGCGACGCATCGCCATAAAGCCTGTTGCGCCAGAACAGTTCGAAATACAGCGCCGAACTGATCGCCGCCAGCGGCCAACCCCAGTGGATTTCGCGGATGTTGCAGCCCACCATGGCCAGCGCCAGCATGAAGGCCAGCACTTCCAGCCAGCTGGTGGGCGCGCCCCACAGCTCGAAGGCCGGCAGGAACAGCCATTCGGTCATGCAGCGTCGCTCACTTGGTGATCTGCACCAGCACTTCGTTGGGTTTGACCATGCCCAGCTCCATGCGCGCCTTTTCTTCGACCATCTCCAGGCCTTCCTGCAGGTCCCGCACTTCCGCCTGCAGCCGTTCGTTGGTCTGCCGGGCAGCCAGATTGGCCGCCTGCTGGGCTTCCAGACTCTGGCGCAGGTGGTTGACGTCGGGAATGCTGCCGCGGCCCATCCACAGCTGGGCGTGCAGGATGACCAGCAGCACGATCAACAGGGCTGCGACCGCTCGGCGTCCCATGGCGGTCCGTGATTCAGCGTTGCAACCCCGTGGTTTTCATCAGCGCAGGTTGTAGAAGGCTGCGCGGCCGGGGTAGCTGGCAACGTCGCCCAGGTCTTCTTCGATGCGCAGCAACTGGTTGTACTTGGCCATGCGGTCGCTGCGGCTCATCGAGCCGGTCTTGATCTGGCCGGCGTTGGTGCCGACGGCGATGTCCGAAATGGTGGAGTCTTCGGTCTCGCCCGAACGGTGGCTGATGACGGCGGTGTAGCCGGCCCGTTTGGCCATTTCGATGGCGGCGAAGGTTTCCGTCAGCGTGCCGATCTGGTTGATCTTGATCAGGATCGAGTTGGCAATGCCCTTGTCGATGCCTTCCTTAAGGATTTTTGTGTTGGTGACGAACAGGTCATCGCCGACGATCTGCACCTGCTTGCCCAGACGCTCGGTCAGGTGCTTCCATCCGTCCCAGTCGCCTTCGGCCATGCCGTCCTCGATGCTGATGATCGGGTACTTGTCGCACCAGGTGGCCAGGATGTTGGTCCACTCTTCGGCGCTGAGCGTCAGGCCTTCGCCTTCGAGGTGGTACTTGCCGTCCTTGTAGAACTCGCTGGCGGCGCAGTCCAGGCCGATGGCAATCTGCTCGCCGGCGGTGTAGCCGGCCTTGTCGATGGCTTCCAGAATCATCTGGATCGCCGCTTCATGGCTGGCCACGCTGGGGGCAAAGCCGCCTTCGTCGCCGACGGCGGTGCTCATGCCCTTGTCGTGCAGGATCTTCTTCAGCGCGTGGAAGACCTCGGCGCCGTAGCGCACGGCTTCGCGGAAGCTCGGCGCGCCCACCGGAATGATCATGAACTCCTGCAGGTCCAGGTTGTTGTTGGCGTGTGCGCCGCCGTTGATCACGTTCATCATCGGCACCGGCAACTGCATGCCGCCCATGCCGCCGAAATAGCGGTACAGCGGCAGACCCGATTCTTCGGCTGCAGCGCGGGCCACGGCCATTGACACGGCCAGCATCGCGTTGGCGCCCAGGCGGCTCTTGTTTTCGGTACCGTCCAGGTCGATCATGGTCTTGTCCAGAAACGCCTGTTCGGCGGCGTCCAGACCCAGCACGGCTTCGGAGATTTCGGTGTTGATGTGCTCGACGGCCTTCAGCACGCCTTTGCCCAGGTAGCGGTTCTTGTCGCCATCACGCAGTTCGATGGCCTCGCGCGAGCCGGTGGACGCGCCCGACGGCACGGCCGCGCGGCCCATCACGCCCGATTCCAGCAGCACGTCGCATTCGACCGTGGGGTTGCCGCGGCTGTCCAGAATTTCGCGGCCAACGATGTCAACAATTGCACTCATTACATGTCCTCTTGGGGGATGAAAAGGTGTTCAGACCGGGGCGGAAACGCCCTCGACCAGCACCATATTGAAAAACTCGGTCGCGCCTTCCCGCTTTGCGCGGGCTGTACGGTACATCTCGTCGTCGTAGAAGGCTTTGGCCTTCTCGAAGCTGGGAAAACGCAACATGGCGATGCGCGCCGGATGCCAGTTGCCTTCCATGACCTCGAATTTGCCGCCGCGCACCAGGTACTCGCCGCCGGCGGCCGCCACGGCTGCGGGGGCCGCGGCCATGTACTGCTTGTACCGCTCCATATCGGAGATCTGCATGTCGACAATGATGTAGGCGGCGGGCATGGGGCTCTCCTGGTGTTCAGTTGAAATGGTTTTCAAGAAAACCGTTCTTCTTGGTCACGGCATCCAGTGCCAGCAGCGTTTCCAGCAGCGCGCGCATGTGTTTGAGTGGCACGGCGTTGGGGCCGTCGCTCATGGCTTTGGCGGGGTCCGGGTGGGTTTCCATGAACAGACCGGCCACGCCCACGGCGACAGCCGCACGGGCCAGCACCGGCACCATCTCGCGCTGGCCGCCGCTGCTGGTGCCCTGACCGCCGGGCAACTGCACCGAGTGCGTAGCGTCGAACACCACTGGCGCTGCTGTTTCGCGCATGATGGCCAGCGAACGCATGTCGCTCACCAGATTGTTGTAGCCAAAGCTGGCGCCGCGTTCGCAGGCCATGAAGTTGTCTTCGGGCAGGCCCGCATCCCGTGCGGCGGCGCGCGCCTTGTCGATCACGTTCTTCATGTCGTGCGGCGCCAGGAACTGCCCCTTCTTGATGTTCACCGGCTTGCCCGACTGCGCCACGGCACGGATGAAATCGGTCTGTCGGCACAGGAAGGCGGGTGTCTGCAGCACATCAACCACGCTGGCCACCTGCGCAATCTGGTCTTCGCTGTGTACGTCGGTCAGCACCGGCAGGCCGAGGTCTCGCTTCACCTTGGCCAGAATCTCCAGCCCCTTGTCCAGGCCAGGGCCGCGAAAGGTGCTGCCGCTGGAGCGGTTGGCCTTGTCGAAGCTGCTCTTGAAGATGAACGGAATGCCCAGTTCGCCGGTGATTTCCTTCAGCGTGCCGGCGGTGTCCATCTGCAGCTGCTCAGATTCGATCACGCAAGGGCCGGCGATGAGGAAAAACGGTCGGTCGAGGCCGACTTCAAATCCACAGAGTTTCATGGAGCCCCCACGCTTGCCACTTCGTGTGCTGCGCTTCCCCCCGAGGGGGCGCGGCCTTGCTTGGGGCGGCCGGGCGCGGCGGCCATCATGCAACGGCTTTCAGACTCTTGCCGACGCCTTGCTGCTGCTGGTGGTCCAGCGCGGCGCGGATGAAGGCGTTGAAGAGCGGGTGGCCGTCCCAGGGCGTGGACTTGAACTCCGGGTGAAACTGCACGCCGATGTACCAGGGGTGAACACTGCGGGGCAGTTCGACGATTTCGGTCAGGTGCTCGCGCTGCGTCAGGGCCGAGATCACCAGCCCGGCTGCGCGCAGCTTGTCCAGGTAGTGCACATTGGCCTCGTAGCGGTGGCGGTGGCGCTCGGTGACCACGTCGCCGTAGATCTGGTGCGCCAGTGTGCCTTTTGCGACGTCGGAGCTTTGCGCGCCCAGGCGCATGGTGCCGCCGAGGTCGGATTGCTCGGAGCGCACCTGGATGCTGCCGTCCGCGTCTTCCCATTCGTTGATCAGCGCGATGACCGGTTCGCGCGTGCCGGCGTCGAATTCGGTGCTGTTGGCCTCGGTCAGGCCGGCGACATGGCGGGCAAACTCGATGGTCGCCACCTGCATGCCCAGGCAGATGCCCAGGTAGGGAACCTTGTGCTCGCGCGCATAACGCGCGGTACAGATCTTGCCTTCCACGCCGCGCTTGCCAAAGCCGCCGGGCACCAGGATGGCGTGGTAGCGGGCGAGCTTGTCCACCGTTTCCGGCGAAATGGTTTCGGAGTCGACGTGTTCGATCTTCACCCGCACGTGGTTTTTCATGCCGGCGTGACGCAGGGCTTCGTTCACCGACTTGTAGCTGTCGGACAGGTCGACATACTTGCCGACCATCGCGATCAGCACTTCGCCTTGCGGATTTTCGGTTTCATGCACCAGCGCGTCCCAGCGCCGGAGGTTGGCGGGCGGCGTGTTCAGGCGCAGCTTGTCGCAGATCAGGCCGTCCAGGCCCTGCTCGTGCAGCATGCGCGGCACCTTGTAGATGGTGTCGACGTCCCACATGCTGATCACGCCCCACTCGGGCACGTTGGAAAACAGGCTGATCTTCGCGCGTTCGTCGTCCGGAATCGGCCGGTCGGCGCGGCACAGCAGCGCGTCGGCCTGGATGCCGATCTCGCGCAGTTTCTGGGCCGTGTGCTGGGTCGGCTTGGTCTTGAGTTCGCCGGCCGCAGCGATCCAGGGTACGTAGGACAGGTGCACGAAAGCAGCATTGTTCGGCCCCATCTTCAGGCTGAGCTGGCGCACTGCCTCCAGGAAAGGCAGCGATTCGATGTCGCCCACCGTGCCGCCGATTTCGACGATGGCCACGTCCACTTCATGGGCGGTACCAATGCCGGCGCCGCGTTTGATGAAGTCCTGGATCTCGTTGGTGATGTGCGGAATCACCTGCACCGTCTTCCCCAGGTAGTCGCCCCGGCGCTCTTTTTCGAGCACGCTCTTGTAGATCTGGCCGGTGGTGAAGTTGTTGGCACGCCGCATGCGTGTGGTGATGAAGCGCTCGTAATGGCCCAGATCGAGGTCGGTTTCGGCGCCGTCTTCGGTGACGAACACTTCGCCGTGCTGGAAGGGCGACATCGTGCCCGGATCCACGTTGATGTAGGGATCGAGCTTGATCAGGGTGACTTTGAGGCCTCGCGATTCAAGAATCGCTGCAAGGGAGGCTGAGGCGATTCCCTTGCCCAGGGAGGACACCACACCGCCGGTGACGAAGACAAATTTGGTCATGTCGGGTCGGGCGCGTGGTCCCGAGGGAGGTGGTAAAGCGAGATTATAGGTGTCGGGTGCGGGGCTCGCCGGTGCCCGCCTGCCGGGGGCGTGCCTCTGCTACATTGGCCGTCTCCCTCAATTCCCGCCCCGGCCCCCGGGGCCGAATGCGCGACTTTTCACATGGAACTCTCCGGCAAACACCTGGTTTTGGGACTGAGCGGCGGCATCGCCTGCTACAAGGCGGCCGAGCTGTGCCGCGCGCTGGTCAAGGCGGGCGCCACGGTCCAGATCGTGATGACCGAGGCCGCCGGGCACTTCATCACGCCGGTGACGCTGCAGGCGCTGAGCAACCGGCCCGTCTTCGATTCACAGTGGGATGCGCGTGAGGGTAACAACATGGCGCACATCAACCTCTCGCGCGAGGCCGATGCCATCGTCATTGCGCCAGCCAGCGCCGACTTCATGGCCAAGCTGATCCACGGCCGCGCCGACGACCTGCTCAGCCTGATGTGTCTGGCGCGACCGTTGGAGCGGGTGCCGCTGATCGTCGCGCCGGCGATGAACCGCGAAATGTGGGCCCACCCGGCGACACAGCGCAATGTGGCGCAGCTCAAGGCCGACGGCGTGCACGTGCTCGACGTGGGGCAGGGCGACCAGGCCTGCGGCGAGACCGGCGACGGCCGCATGCTGGAGGCCGACGAAATCCTGCAGGAGCTGATCAGCTTTTTTGCGCCGAAGCGGCTGGCCGGACAGCAGGTGCTGGTCACGGCCGGTCCGACCTATGAGGCGATCGACCCGGTGCGCGGCATCACCAACCTGTCCAGCGGCAAGATGGGGTTTGCGATTGCGCGCGCAGCCTGTGAAGCCGGCGCCGCGGTGACGCTGGTGGCCGGGCCTGTGAGCCTGCCCACGCCCCGGGGCGTGCGCCGCATCGACGTGCGCTCGGCGCGCGACATGTTGCAGGCCGTGCAGGCCCAGGTCGACGCCGCATCGGTTTTTGTTGCGACGGCCGCCGTGGCCGACTGGCGCCCGGCCGCAAGCGCGGACCAGAAGATCAAGAAGGACGGCTCCGGCGACACACCGGCGCTGCGGTTTGTGGAAAACCCCGACATCCTGGCCACCGTGGCGCAGTCGCCGCGCGGGCAACAGGGGCAACGCGGCGAGGCGGGCGGGCTGTTCTGTGTGGGGTTCGCTGCCGAGAGCCACGACCTGCTGGCCCATGCCAGCGCCAAGCGCGAGCGCAAAGGCGTTCCGCTGCTGGTGGGCAACATCGGCCCGGCCACCTTCGGGCAGGACGACAACGCGCTGCTGCTGATTGATGCTGGCGGCGCGACCGAACTGCCCCGCGCGTCCAAACTGAATCTCGCGCGCCAACTGATCGCTGAAATCAGCCGCCGCCTGCCCCCCGGAGCCCCAACCCGATGAAGATCGACATCAAGATTCTTGACCCGCGCATGGCGGAGCAACTGCCGGCCTACGCCACGGCCGGCAGCGCGGGGCTGGACTTGCGCGCCTGCATCGACGAGCCGCTGCTGCTGGCGCCCAACGCCTGGCAACTGGTGCCGACGGGTCTGGCCATCTGGCTGAAAGACCCCGGTTATGCGGCGCTGATCCTGCCGCGCTCGGGGCTGGGCCACAAACACGGCATCGTGCTGGGCAATCTGGTCGGCCTGATCGACAGCGACTACCAGGGTCAGTTGATGGTCAGTGCCTGGAATCGCAGCGACGTGGCTTTCACGCTGGCTCCGATGGAGCGGCTGGCGCAACTGGTGATCGTGCCGGTGATGCAGGCGCAGTTCAACGTGGTCAGCGAGTTCCCGCCGAGCGAGCGGGGTGAAGGCGGTTACGGTTCCACCGGCAAGCACTGAGCGGCAGGGACCGCGCAGGCCTTGTCGCCGGCGCGACCTGTGAAGCTATCTTTTGCTACTATTTAAGTAGCTAGAAATGACCAATTGACGCTGGATTTATGCCATAAATACTGAAAATCAGTGCAAATGGCGGTGCGGGGGTGCCCCGTCAGATTCGTCGTCTTCGTCGCCGGCAGGCGCGTCACCGCTCACTTCAATGCGGAAGAACCCGGTGCCGCAGGTGCCGCGCCCGACTTCTTCTTCAGTGGCCTCGCGCACCGATTCCACTTTCAGGCTCAGGCGAATGGCAATGCCCGCCAGCGGGTGGTTGCCGTCGAGCACGATGTGCTCGGGGTAGATCGTGGTGACGGTGTAGAGCGCGTTTTTCGGCGCATCCGGGTTAGTGCCGGCGGGCAGCGCCGATCCCTCCAGCGTCATGCCTTCTTCCAGTTCGGCCGGGAACAGGGCGCGCGGTTCCAGAAACAGCAGTTGCTCGTCAAAGTCGCCGAAAGCCTGCTCGGGTTCGATGTGCAGATCGACCCGGGCGCCGGCGGCATGGCCCTGCAACGCCTGCTGGATGACGGGCAGCAGGTCGTTGCCGCCCAGCAGAAATTCCACCGGCTCGTCCAGCACGTCCAGCACTTCGCCCAGGGTGTCTTTCAGCGTCCAGGTCAGCGCGACCACGCATTGTTCGTTGATTTCCATAGGAGAATTGTCCCATGGACATCACCCAAGCCCTCCCGCTGCTCGGCGGCCTTTCGCCGCAGCAATTCATGAAGCGCCACTGGCAGAAAAAGCCGCTGCTGATCCGCCAGGCGATTCCCGGATTCAAACCTTTGCTCGATCGCGCGGCGCTGTTCGAACTGGCGGGCACCGAAGGCGTGGAGTCGCGCCTGCTGACCCAGGGCGCCAGAGGCTGGCGGTTGCAGCAGGGGCCGCTGCCACGGCGCGCCTTTCCGTCGCTGAAGACGCCCGGGTGGACCACGCTGGTGCAGGGCGTGGACCTGCACGATGAAGGCGTGCACCGCCTGATGCAGCAGTTTCGCTTTGTGCCGGACGCGCGGCTCGATGACGTCATGATCAGCTATGCCAGCGATGGTGGCGGCGTCGGCCCGCACTTTGACAGCTACGATGTGTTTCTGCTGCAGGCGCTCGGCCAGCGGCGCTGGCGCATCGGCCGGCAGAAGGATCTGAGCCTGGTCGAAGGTCTGCCACTGAAAATCCTGGCAAATTTCGAGCCGGAAGAAGAATATTTGCTCGATCCGGGTGACATGCTGTACCTGCCGCCGCGCTGGGCCCACGACGGCGTGGCGGTGGGCGAATGCATGACCTACTCCATCGGTTTTCGCCAGCCCGGTCGCGGAGAGCTCGCCCGCGAGCTGCTGCAGCGGCTGGCGGAAGACGCCGAAGACGCTGCCGGCACGGCGGTGTACCGCGATCCGGGCCAGCCGGCGGTCGACGCGCCGGGCGAAATTCCGCCGCCGATGCTGGACTTCGCCCGAGAAGCCCTGCAGGCGGTGCTGGACGACCCGGTTGAGCTGCAATGTCTGCTCGGGGAATACCTGTCCGAGCCCAAGGCCGATGTCTGGTTCGATCCGGGCGCGGCGACCGGGCCCAGCGGCGCAACTGCCGGCATCCGGCTGGACCGCCGCACCCGGATGATGTTTGACAATCTGCACGTTTTCATCAATGGTGAAAGCTACCGCGCATCGGGGCGCGACGCGGCGCTGATGCGCAAGCTGGCCAATCAGCGCTGCCTGGGCGCCCGGGAGCTGGCGAAGGCCAGCGCGGGTGCGCGGGAACTGGTGACGAACTGGAAAGAAGCGGGGTGGTTGCATGACGACTGATGAGCCGCGAGCGGCGGCGGGTGGCGATGACCGGCCGGTACTGCCCGAGGGGCGCTTTGAGGGCCGGGAAGACTTTCGCCAGCGCGTGCGTGATGCGCTGGCCTGCGCCGAGCAAGAGGGCTGGCGCGAGATATTCGTCAGCGACGCCGGGTTTCACGACTGGCCGCTGGGCGAGCGTGCGGTGGTCGATTCGCTGCTGGCGTGGTCGCGCAGCGGGCGCCGCTTCGTCATGCTGGCCCGCAGTTACAACGAACTGACGCGGTCGCATCCGCGCTTCGTCAGCTGGCGAAAAACCTGGGCCCACATCATCGAGTGTCGCCGCTGCGCAACAGCCGACCCACTTGATTTGCCCAGCGTCATGTGGACCTCCGGCTGGGCGATGCAGCGGCTCGATCCGGAGCGTAGCACGGGCGTCTGTACCCTGATTCCCGAGCGGCGCGTGGCCATTCGGGAGTCGCTCGAGGAATGGTTGCGGCAGAGTGCGGCGGGCTTCCCGGTGACGACGTTGGGGCTTTGACGTATTTTTTCCCGTCCCGACTCTTAAGGGTTTATCGGGATGACGTCCAAATCACGCTATAATTTTCGGTTGAGCGGAATGGTCTCGGCTGCTTCCTCTCGGTCGCAATGACTTGCTCGGTCGTGCTGACAATTTCCGGAAATTGATTCGTCCCATCCCTTAAGGAAACTGAAATGAAAAAATCGCTCGTTCTGGCTACCCTGATCGCCGCCGCTGCCCTGGCTGCCTGTGGCAAAAAAGAAGAGCCGGCGCCTGCTCCGGCACCCGCTCCCGCTGCTGCTCCCGCACCGGCTCCTGCCGCTGCTCCGGCTGCTGACGCCGCCGCTGCCGCCGCTTCTGGCGCCGCTGCCGCTGCTTCCGGTGCTGCCGCTTCGGCCACCGATGCCGCTTCTGCTGCCGCTGGTGCTGCCAAGGACGCCGGCGCTGCCGCTACGGCCGTCAAGGACGCTGCCAACTCCGCTGGCGCTGCCGCCGATGCAGCCAAGAAGGCCGCTGAAGCCATGAAGAAGTAATCGCAGAACCGCGATTGCTTGATTGCAAAAAGACCGCCGCAAGGCGGTCTTTTTTTCTGGGGCCGCTGAGAAGCGGCCTTTTTTTGTCCGCCATTCGGATTGGGCCGGGTATCGCCCGCGCTGGTTTCCGGCGCGCGGCGGCCGCTCGCTCCTCAGACGTCGAGCCAGCCGGTACCCTCACGCGAATCTGCGACCCCTATTTCGCTGGCCGGGCAGTCCATCACACTGGCCAGCGCCGCGCGGGCCAGCGCCGGCTGGTTGTTGCGCTCGCTCAGATGGGCGGCCACCACATGCCGCAGTCCGTCGTGACGGACCGATTGCAGGGCGTCGGCCGCCTGGGCATTGGCCAGATGGCCATGGTTGCCAGCCACGCGCTTCTTCAGGAAGGCCGGGTAGGCGGAGGCGGTCAGCAGGTCCGGCTCGTGGTTGCACTCCAGCAGCAGCGTGTGGCTGCCCGCCAGCTGCGCGAGCACGGACGGCGGCACGTGACCCAGGTCGGTCAGGATGGCGAGTTTGCGATGACCGTCGGTGCAAGTCAGCTGCAGCGGCTCCTGGGCATCGTGGGGCACGGCAAAGGGGTTGATTTGCAGACTGCCGATTTCGATGGGGACGCCGTCAGCGGCCGGTTTGAACAGGTCATCGAAGTCCAGACCGCCACCGCCGCGCCAGGTGCCTGCGCTCATCCACACCGGCAGCCGATGGCGCAAGGCCAGCGTGCGCACGCAGCCGAAATGGTCGCTGTGCTCATGGGTGATGAAGACGGCATGCAGGTCGGCAAATGACAGGCCGGCACTGGCGAGGCGGTTTTCCAGCGTCCGGATGCCCAGACCACAATCGACCAGCAGGCGCGTCACCGTCCTGCCGTCACCGGCTTCGACGACGGTGCAGTTGCCGCTGCTGCCACTGCCCAGGTTGCGCAGGCGCAGCATGGGTGCGGGCAATCAGCGGATGTCGTCGGCGATGACCTGCACGATGCGTTTGGCGTTGTCGGAAGCCACGGGCTGGCCGGTGGCATCCAGAATCGAAACTGTGGTCAGGTCTCCCGCGCTGCGCAGCGCAATGCGGAACTTCAGCGGGGCGGTTTCTTTCGGTTTGGCGCCAAAAAGCTTGCCCAGCCAACCCGGTTCCTTGTCGCTGTTGGGTTCGACATAGCGCACAAAGTAGGTGCCCTGGCTGCGGTCACGGTCTTCAACAGTGAAACCGGTGCGATCCAGTGCCAGACCGACGCGGCGCCAGGCGCGGTCAAAGTTGTCATCGAGCTGCAACACGGGCACGCCGTTGACGGTTGTGACCCGGGCGACCTTATCCTTGGCCGCAGCGCCGGCCACCAGCGCCTGTGCCTGTTCCGGGGTGCTGCCCAGTTTGACCATCAGGCGCTTGAGAAACTCCGCCTCCAGTTCCGCATCGACTTCACGGTTGGTCCAGATGGTGTTGGTGTTGTCCTTGGTGTTGTACTGCTCAATCATGCCGCGGTGGCTGATGAAGATCTCGGTCGAGGTTCCTTCAGGGCTGACTTCCATGCGGGTGCGGAACTTGTCGCGCTCGCCGGTGGAGTAAAGCGAATCGAACAGTTTGCCCACCGTTGCACGGATCACGTCCTGCGGTAGCTTGGCCCGGTTTTCAGCCCAGTCGGTTTCCATGATGCCCAGATTCGGCTGATCGATCACCAGCAGGAAGCCACTTTCCTGCCAGAACTCGCGCACCGGATTCCACAGTTGCGCCGGGGTTCGCTTGACCACCAGCCAGCGTTTGTTGCCGACGCGCTCGATGGTCACGTCGCCCTGTGCGCCGACGGCCACCATCTGTGAGGACGTGGTCGCCGTCTTGCCTGCCGCAAAGGTCGACGCACTGACGGGTGCGCCGGGCACGGCGAAGCGTGTGTTGCTCGACAGCTGCGACAGGTCGGGCGGAACCTCCAGTGTCGGGGCCTTCTCCACGCTCTTGTAGTCGACCTTGTCGCCCTGGAAGGTGGTGGTGCAGGCGACGAGGAACAGGGTCGCGATCACGGCACCCAGACGGCCGCCCAGTTTCACATAACGGTTCACAGGCATCTTCCTCGGGGGTTCAAGCAGGGCAGTGGGATCAAAGCAGGCCGCAGTCGCGCAAGGCGCCTTCGACCAGTGGTTCACAGGCAGCGGACAGCGGCGTCATCGGCAGTCGCAGCGTATTGCCGCAAAGACCCAGTCGGGACATCGCCCATTTGACCGGAATCGGGTTGGCTTCGATGAAAAGCTGCCGGTGCAGCGGCATCAGCCGCCGCTGGATGGCCATCGCGGTGCGGACGTCTCCGGCCAGCGCGGCCACGCACAGCTCGTGCATCAGCCGCGGGGCAATGTTTGCGGTCACGCTGATGTTGCCCTGGCCGCCACACAGTATCAGTGCCACGGCGGTCGGATCGTCACCGGAATAGACCGCGAAGCCTTCCGGCACATCGCGGATCAGCCACTGTGCGCGCTCGATGTTGCCGGTAGCTTCCTTGATGCCGACGATGCCGGGGACCTGGGCCAGACGCAGCACGGTCTCGTGCGCCATGTCGGCAACGGTGCGTCCGGGCACGTTGTACAGGATGGTGGGCAGGTCGCCGACGGCCTCGGCAATGGCCCGGAAGTGGCGGTACTGCCCTTCCTGGGTGGGCTTGTTGTAGTAGGGCACCACCTGCAGCTGGCTGTCGGCGCCGACCTTTTTGGCAAACTTCGCCAGCTCGATGGCTTCGGCGGTGGAGTTGGCGCCGCATCCGGCCATGATGGGCACGCGCCCCTTGGCCTGCTCGACCGCTACACGGATGATCTCGCAGTGCTCGTCGACGTTGACGGTGGGTGATTCGCCCGAGGTGCCGACCACCCCGATGCTGTCGCTGCCTTCGGCGATGTGCCAGTCGATCAGTTTGCGCAACGTGGGGTAGTCCACGCTGCCATCCTCAAGCATGGGCGTGACCAGGGCGGGGATGCTGCCCGTCACCGGGCGGTAGGGGGATGTCATGTCCGTGGCAGTAAACGCTAAACACGCATTCTAACGATTGCCGCCATTGACACGCGGCAGGACGGCCGGTTCAGAGCCGGCAGGGATGCAGGGGCGCGCGCACGGCGGCGATGCGCTGCACGACGCGCTTCGGCCCGTCCAGCAGGCCGTGCTCGTAGGCCACGATCTGCAGCCCGGCGCAGGCCGTCAGCAATTCGCCGGGCTGAAGCAGGAAATCGGGCCGCGAAGGGCGGCCAAAAGCTTCGTTGCCCGCCGCAAAGGTTTCGTAGATCAGCACGCCGCCGGGTGCGACGCTGGCGGTGATCGGGCCAAGCAGCGGCCGCCACAGGTAGTTGGTGACCACCACCGCGTCAAACGTGCGGCCAGCAAGGGGCCAGGCGGTGTTTTCCAGGTCGGCTTCAAGGGGTTCCAGATGGTTGCCGCTGCTGTCCAGCGCCGCCACTGCGGCCAGCGCGGGCGCCGAACGGTCGACCGCCGTGACCGCCTGTCCGCGCGCCAGAAACCAGCGCGTGTGCCGGCCCATGCCGCAGGCGAGGTCCAGCACCCGGCCCTGTGCCGGCACCAGGTGCGACCAGCGCTGCACCCAGGGCGACGGCGCTTCGCTGCCGTGAGCGCCAGCGGGCTCCGATGGGGCAGTGGTGGACGGGGTCATCTCGGCTTGACGTCGTCTTTCAACGCGGCCAGTGCCAGGTTTTCGACCACGCCGGGTGCCAGCAGCTTCAGGTAGCGGCCGATCTTGCCCTTGGTGGTCATCACGACTTCGCGCTGGCGGCGGGTCATGCCGTCGACGATGAGGCGCGCGCATTCTTCCACGCTCATCGCGTCGTCTTCCTTCAGGCCGCTGGCGCCGGCGGCCTGGCCGGCCGCGTTGTAGCCGCGGTAGCGGATCTGCGTGGCCACCACGCCCGGGTAGGCGGTGGTGACGCTGACGCCTGCGCCCTTGAGTTCGGCGCGCAGCGCCTCGAAAAAGCCCGTCATGGCGAACTTGGTGGCGCAATAGGCGGTGCGGCCGGGCACGCCGACCAGTCCGGCCAGCGACGAGACAGCGACGATGCGGCCGCGGGCGGCTTTCAGGTGCGGCAGCGCGGCGTGGGTGCACCAGACGGCGCCCCAGTGGTTCACCCGCATCAGGTCTTCGGTCCAGCGCAGATCGGTCGTGTCTTCAAACAAGGCTTGCGCGGACATGCCGGCATTGTTGACCAGTGTGTCGATGCCGCCGATGCGCCGGACGGCCGCGTCGATCAGCGCTCGGCACTGGGCCGGGTCGCCGACGTCGGTGGGCACCACCAGGCACTGCGCACCCGCCGCCGTGCAGGTGTCGGCCACGCCTTGCAAGGTCGCCGGGTTGCGGGCAGCCAGCACCAGCGCGGCCCCGGCGCCGTCGCGGCGTGCCAGCTGGCGCGCCAGCTCGGCGCCGATGCCGTCGGACGCCCCGGTGATAACTATTGATTGCATAGCAATAAGTGACCTTTTGACGCTGGTTTGAACGGAAAATGTTTAAAAATACGCAGAAAAACAGCGACGGGGGGCGAACTCAGAAACAGCTCCACAGCTGGTCGGCCATGTTGATCAGGAATTCCGGACGGGTGTAGAGCATGAAAACACCGGCCAGCGCGGCCAGCGCCGCCGCAGCCCAGGCCACGTGTTTCCAGTTTGGCCGATGGGCCGTCATGCGGTCGCCGGCGCCAGCGGCCGGGCTGCACGGGTGATCGGGCTTTCTTTCACCGGCAGGTTGATCAGCGCGGCAAACACGCCCAGCGCGATGGCGATCATCCAGACGATGTCGTAGCTGCCGGTCCGGTCGTACAGCACGCCACCGAGCCAGACCCCCAGAAAGCTGCCGATCTGGTGGCTGAAGAACACGAAGCCGCCCGGCATCGACAGGTGGGCGACACCAAAGATCTGCGCCACCGCCGACGTCGTCACCGGCACGGTGGACAGCCACAGCAGCCCCATCACGCTGGAGAAGATGTAGACGCTTGTCGGCGTCAACGGCGCCAGCAGGAATACCGAGATCGCCGCCGCACGCGACAGGTAGATGAAAGCCAGGATCTTGCGCTTGGCGAGCTTTTGCGCCAGCACGCCGGCCGCGTAGGTGCCGAACACGTTGAACAGCCCGATCAGCGCCAGCGCATAGCTGGCCACCTGGGGCGACAGCCCCTTGTCTTTCAGGTAGCTGGGCATGTGCACGCCGATGAACACCACCTGGAAGCCGCAGACGAAATATCCGGCCATCAGCATCTGGAAGCTGGGGTAGCGGAAAGCCTCGACCAGTGCCTGCCGGATGGTCTGCTCCCGCATCGGCACACTGCCGCCGTGAAAGCCGGGTTCGCGCAGGCCCCAGGCGAGCGGGATGATGAGCAGTGCGGCCAGCGACAGGATGATCAGCGCCTGCTGCCAGCCGAAGCTGCTGATCAGCAGGCCTTCGGTCGGCACCATCAGGAACTGGCCGAACGAGCCTGCGGCGGCGGCAATGCCCATGGCCACCGAGCGTTTGTCGGCGGCGACGTTGCGGCCGATGACCCCGTAGATCACCGCGTAGGTCGTGCCGGCCAGCGAGACGCCGATCAGCACGCCGGTGGCGATCGCAAACATCAGCGGCGTCGATGCCAGGGCCATGCCGGCCAGTCCGAGCGCGTACAGCACGCCGCCGGCAATGATCACGCGGAAGGCGCCAAAGCGGTCGGCCACCATGCCGGCAAAGATGCCGGCAAATCCCCAGACCAGGTTCTGGATCGCGAGGGCGAACGAGAAGGTCTCGCGCGACCAGCCCTGCGACTGGCTGATCGGCTGCAGCCACAGGCCAAAACCGTGGCGGATGCCCATCGACAGGGTCACGATGGCGGCGCCGCAGATCAGCACCTGGGTCATGGAAAGGGGTTTTTGCGAGGCGGACATGCGCCGACTTTAGCGAGATTTGGCGTTTCCCGCTGTCGCTCCCTTTGCACCGCAAGACGCCTGCAAACTGTGGTTATATCCAGTTTCCGAAGGGCAGCCGGACTACAATCCGCCTCCTATGTCCACGAACCCCGCAGCCCGAACCACCAACGCCTACGCCGAAGACTCCATTCGCGTGCTCAAGGGGCTGGAGCCCGTCAAGCAGCGGCCCGGCATGTACACGCGCACCGATAACCCGCTGCACGTGATCCAGGAAGTGCTGGACAACGCCGCCGATGAAGCGCTGGCCGGTTTCGGCAAGAAGATCAAGGTCACGCTGCATGCCGACGGCTCGGTCAGCGTGGACGACGACGGCCGGGGCATTCCGTTCGGCCTGCACCCGGAAGAAAAAGCGCCGGTCATCGAACTGGTGTTCACCCGTCTGCACGCGGGCGGCAAGTTCGACAAGGGCAAGGGCGGCGCCTACAGTTTCTCGGGCGGTCTGCACGGCGTCGGCGTTTCGGTGACCAATGCGCTGGCCAGCCGGCTGGAGGCGACCAGCTATCGCGACGGCCAGGTGGCGCGGCTGGTGTTCTCGGGCGGCGATGTGATCGAGCCGCTGGTGCTGCGCCCTGGCGGCGGCGCGGCCGAGGGCGACCGGCGCAGCGGCACCTCGGTGCGGGTCTGGCCCGACCCGAAATACTTCGAGTCCGCCGCGCTGCCGATGGCCGAGCTCACGCACCTGCTGCGCAGCAAGGCGGTGCTGATGCCCGGCGTCTCGGTCACGCTCGCCAATGAAAAGACCAGGGACGTGCAGACCTGGCAGTTCAAAGGCGGCCTGCGCGACTACCTGATGCAGACCCTGAACGGCGACCCGGTCATCCCGCTGTTCGAGGGCGAAGGTTTTGCCGACGCGCAGCACGAAAGCTTTGCTGAGGGGGAGGGCGCCAGCTGGTGTCTGGCCTTCACCGAAGAGGGCGCCACGGTGCGCGAGAGTTACGTCAACCTGATTCCCACCAGCGCCGGCGGCACCCACGAGTCGGGCCTGCGCGACGGCGTGTTCAACGCGGTCAAGGGCTTTGTCGACCTGCATTCGCTGCTGCCCAAGGGCGTCAAGCTGCTGCCTGAAGACGTGTTCGCCCGTGCCTCCTACGTCTTGTCGGCCAAGGTGCTGGACCCGCAGTTCCAGGGGCAGATCAAGGAGCGGCTCAACTCGCGCGACGCGGTGCGGCTGGTCAGCAGCTTTGTGCGCCCGGCGCTGGAGCTGTGGCTGAACGAGCACGTCGAGTACGGCAAGAAGCTGGCCGAACTGGCCATTCGCGCGGCGCAGACGCGCCAGAAGGCCGGTCAGAAGGTCGAGAAGCGCAAGGGCTCCGGCGTGGCCGTGCTGCCCGGCAAGCTGACCGACTGCGAAAGCCGCGACATCGCACACAACGAGGTGTTTCTGGTCGAGGGCGATTCCGCCGGCGGCAGCGCCAAGATGGGCCGCGACAAGGAGAGCCAGGCCATCCTGCCGCTGCGGGGCAAGGTGCTCAACACCTGGGAGGTCGACCGCGACCTGCTGTTCAAGAACAACGAGATCCATGACATCTCCGTGGCCATCGGCGTCGACCCGCACGGCCCGCTCGATTCTCCGGACCTGACCGGCCTGCGCTACGGCAAGATCTGCATCTTGAGCGATGCCGACGTTGACGGCTCGCACATCCAGGTGTTGCTGCTGACGCTGTTTTTCCGCCATTTCCCCAAGCTGATCGAAAACGGCCACGTCTACGTGGCTCGCCCGCCGCTGTTCCGGGTCGACGCGCCGGCGCGCGGCAAAAAGCCGGCTTCCAAGGTCTACGCGCTCGATGAGGGCGAACTGACTGCCATCCTGGACAAGCTGCGCAAGGAAGGCGTGCGAGAAGGGTCTTGGTCCATCAGCCGCTTCAAGGGCCTGGGCGAGATGAACGCCGAGCAGTTGTGGGACACCACGCTGAACCCGGATACCCGGCGCCTGCTGCCGGTGCAACTGGGCAGCGTGGACTTTGCCCAGACCGAGAACCTGATCACCCGGCTCATGGGAAAGGGCGAAGCAGCGGCCCGGCGTGAGCTGATGGAACTGCACGGCGACGCCGTGGACATCGACATCTGACCGGCGCGCACGATGACCCCCCGGCCGGTTTTTCACCGAATTTTGAGCATTTGTGGCATCAACCCATTGTCAGTTGGTGCTTTGTTGCTATTGTTTTCGTACCATTCGGCGCAGGCGGAAGTCTGGGCCTTTGTGGACGCCGAGGGCCGCGCGCGCTTTGCCGCCTCACAGATCGACAACCGCTACGAGCTGTACTACCGCGGCGGCGCGCTGCCCGGAGCAGCTGCGGATGCCGCAACCGATGCCGCCGCGCCGCCCCGGCCGGTCGCCGTGCCCACCGCGCAGGCCCGGCTGCTTGCCTACTTCGAGGTCGCGCCGGGTTTTCTGGCCGTCAAGCACCTGCTGCGTGAAGCAGCTGTTCAGCAGGGCATCGACTACGAGCTGCTCAAGGCGCTGATTGCCACCGAATCGGGCTTTGACGCCTCCGCGCTGTCGCCCAGGGGCGCCATCGGGCTGATGCAGGTGATGCCGGCAACGGCCGGCCGCTACGGCGTGGTGGCCGACCAGCGCGGCACGGTCGAGCAAAAACTGGCCGATCCGCGCACCAACATCCGCACCGGCACGCGCCACCTCAATGAACTGATGCAGCGCTTTCCCGGCCAGACCGAACTGGTGCTGGCCGCCTACAACGCCGGCGAGGGTGCTGTGCAGCGCGCCGGCAACCGCGTGCCGGACTACCGCGAAACGCAGAACTATGTCACCACGGTGATGCAGATCTACGCGTTGCTCAAGCCGCCCGCGTCGCTGACGCAAGCGCCCGCCCGCACGAGCCTGCCGCCTTCGCGGCATCTGCCGAGCCCAGCGCGGCTGGCGGCCAACGAATCTGCTTTCTGATGAACGACCAACCCACCCTCGATTTCTCCGCGGCGCCGGCCGATGACGAACTGAACCTGGCCACCTACGCGCAGCGTGCCTACCTTGAATACGCCCTGAGCGTCGTCAAGGGCCGGGCCCTGCCCGATGTCTGCGACGGCCAGAAGCCGGTGCAGCGGCGCATTCTGTACAGCATGTCCCGCATGGGGCTGGGCTTTGGCGGTGCCAACGGCGCAACAGGCGCGCGGCCGGTCAAGTCGGCCCGTGTCGTCGGCGACGTTCTGGGCCGGTTTCACCCGCACGGCGACCAGGCCGCGTACGACGCGCTGGTGCGCATGGCGCAGGACTTTTCGCAGCGCTATCCGCTGATCGACGGGCAGGGCAACTTTGGCTCGCGCGACGGTGACGGCGCAGCGGCCATGCGCTACACCGAGGCGCGGCTGGCGCGCATCAGCAGCCTGCTGCTCGATGAAATCGACGAAGGCACGGTGGATTTCCAGCCCAACTATGACGGCTCGACCGAGGAGCCGCGCCAGTTGCCCGCGCGGCTGCCGTTTGCGCTGCTCAATGGCGCCAGCGGCATTGCGGTGGGGCTGGCCACCGAAATCCCCAGCCACAACCTGCGCGAAATTGCCGACGCCTGCGTCGCGCTGATCCGCGACCCGAAACTGACCGACGACGAACTGTTCGCCATCGTTCCGGGTCCGGACTTCCCCGGTGGCGGCCAGATCATCAGCGCCGCTGCCGACATTGCCGAGGCCTACCGCACCGGTCGCGGTTCGCTCAAATGCCGCGCTCGCTGGAAGATCGAAGAGCTGGCGCGTGGCCAGTGGCAGCTGGTGATCACCGAACTACCGCCGGGCGTCAGCACGCAGCGGGTGCTGGAAGAAATCGAGGAGCTGACCAACCCCAAGGTCAAGGCGGGCAAGAAGACGCTGACGCAGGAACAGAACCAGCTCAAGGCCAGCGTGCTGGCCGTGCTCGATGGCGTGCGCGACGAGTCCAGCAAGGATGCGGCCGTGCGGCTGGTGTGCGAGCCCAAGACCAGCCGCATCGAGCAGCAGGAGCTGATCACCACGCTGCTCGCGCACACCAGCCTGGAGACCTCGGCGCCGGTGAACCTGACCATGGTGGGGCTGGACGGCCGGCCGGTGCTCAAGTCGCTGCGCCAGATGCTGGGCGAATGGCTGGCCTTCCGACAGACGACGATCACCCGGCGCTCGCAGTTCCGGCTGGGCAAGGTGCGTGACCGCATTCACATTCTCGAAGGCCGGCAGATCGTGCTGCTCAACATCGACGAGGTGATCTCCATCATTCGTCAGAGCGACGAGCCCAAGGCGGCGCTGATCGCGCGCTTTGCGCTGTCGGACCGGCAGGCCGAGGACATCCTCGAGATTCGCCTGCGGCAGCTGGCGCGGCTCGAAGCGATCAAGATCGAGCAGGAACTCGCGGGACTGCGCGAAGAAGGCGGCAAGCTGGAAGACATTCTGGGCAATCCGGCCAGCCTGCGCCGCCTGATGATCCGCGAGATCGAGGCCGATGCCAAAGTCTTTGCCGACGCGCGCCGCACGTTGATTCAGGCCGAGAAAAAAGCCGTGCTGGAAGTGCGGGTGGTAGACGAGCCGGTGACGGTGGTGGTCTCGCAAAAAGGCTGGGCGCGGGCGCAAAAGGGCTGGCTGCGCAGCGGCGCGGCCAATGGTGCAGCGAATGGCACTGCCGGACAGCCGGCAGAGTTTTCTTTCAAGGCCGGTGATGCCCTGTACGGCGCCTTCGAGTGCCGCACCGTGGACACGCTGCTGGCCTTCGGCAGCAACGGCCGGGTTTATTCGGTGCCGGTGGCGTCGCTGCCCGGTGCGCGCGGCGACGGCCAGCCGCTGACGACGCTGATCGAGCTCGAACCCGGTACCCAGCTGCTGCACTTTTTTGCCGGCCCGACGGGCGCGGTGCTGCTGCTGGCCGGTTCGGGTGGCTATGGATTCATGGCGACAGTGGAGAACATGGTCTCGCGCCTGCGCGCTGGCAAGGCCTTTATCGCGCTGCAGGGCGACGAGACGGTTTGCAGTCCGTCGCTGGTCAGCCTGCCGGCGGCCGCGGGTGTTGCAGCGCCGTTCCCGGCGGCCACGCATGTGGCTTGCGCCTCCACGCTGGGGCGCATCCTGACTTTCGAGATCGAACAGTTGCGCACCATGGCCAACGGCGGGCGCGGGTTGATGCTGATCGATCTGGATGGCAAGGACACGCTGGCGGGCGCCGCCGCCTATACCCGCAGCATCCGCATCGAGGGCATCGGGCGTGGCGGCAAGTCGCGCGAAGAAACGCTGGAGATCCGAAGCTTGAACAATGCGCGCGCAGCGCGGGCCCGCAAGGGCAAGGCAGCCGATCTGGGCTTCAAGCCCGCCCGGGTGACGCGGGTGGAGTAGCAGGGCACGCCGGGATGATCCCGGCGGCTGGCCCCGTCAGGCCAGTTCGGCGATCAGTTCGATTTCGACGCAGGCACCCAGCGGGATCTGGGCCACGCCGAAGGCGCTGCGCGCATGGGCGCCAACCGGGCCGAAGACCTCGCCGAGCAGTTCGCTGGCGCCATTGGTCACCAGATGCTGTTCGGTGAAGTCGTCGGTGGAATTGACCAGGCTCATCAGCTTGACGATGCGCCTGACGCTGTTCAGGTCGCCCCCTGCTGCCTGGCAGGCGGCCTGCAGCGTTCCCATCAGGTCGATCGCCACGGCGCGTGCGGCGGCCTTGCCTTCTTCGGTGGTCAGGTTCCGCCCGAACTGACCGACCCAGGGTTTGCCGTCCTTGCGTGCAATGTGCCCGCTCAGAAACACCAGTTTGCCGGTCTGCACGAAGGGCACATACGCGGCAGCCGGCACCGCCACGGGTGGCAGGGTGATGTCAAGGGCCTTGAGTTTGAGATTGACGTCCATTTGATTGCTCCTGGGATTGGGACTGGGATGACGCGGTCGATGCGGCATTGTCAGGGGGGTCGTCGGCCGGCGCACCGTGTTCCACGACTTCGCCGGTCACCGGGTCGAGCAGGGTTTCACCGGGCGGGGCAACGGTGACACCCACGGTCAGGATGTGCTGTCCGCCGCCGTGGATCACACCGCGGATCGGCGAAATGTCGGAGAAATCGCGGCCGGTGGCCAGCGTGACATAGTCTTCGCCCGGCGTGCCCCAGCCGCAGCGATCGTTGGTCGGGTCCAGGTCAAACCAGCCCAGCCCGTCCGCCGCGCCCGGCAGGTCGGGCAGGTAGACCGATACCCAGGCGTGCGAGGCGTCGCTGCCGACCAGCCGGGGTTTGCCGGGTGGCGGCTGGGTCAGCAGGTAGCCGCTGACATAGCGCGCCGGCAGTCCCAGCGTGCGCAGGCAGGCAATCATGATGTGGGCAAAGTCCTGGCAGACACCCTTGCGCTGGGCCATGGCCACGCGGGCTGGGGTGTTGATCTCGGTACTGCGTGATTCGTAGGTGAACTCGGTGTGGATGCGCGTCATCAGGTTGGTGGCGGCCTTGATCAACGGGCGTCCGGCCTCGAAGCTCGGTCGCGCGTAGGCAGCGAACTCCTCATGTCGCGGCGTGTGATGCGACGGAAACACAAACTCTGCAGCCGGATCCCAGGCGGCGCCGGAATGGAAGCGGAAGCGCTCGCGCACGTCTTCCCACGGGATGACGCTGGATGCGGGCGCCGGCGCGAAAGTGCGAACCAGGCTGCTGGCCACCACGCTCAGCTGGGTGTGCGGCGTCTGCAGCGAGAAAAACGTTCGTGGATTGCCGTATACGTCATGGGATTCGCAGCGATCGGACGGCTCGGGGGTGATGTCCAGCCGGTGCCGGATCAGTTGCTGGTAGGGCGTGTCCAGCGGCTTCAGAAACGCCATGTGCTGCGCGGACTCCACGGCGGGCGTGTAGTCGTAGCGGGTTTCGTGGGTGATCTGCAGGTCCATCACGCCCCCAGACTTTGACCGGTTTCGTCGGTATGGGTGAAGTAGCGCAGGCTGATGTCGTCCGACACATGCCAGGCCGCTGCCTGGCAGGCTTCCAGCAGTTTCAGCAAGGTGGCGTGCCGGCCGTCTTCGTCGGTCGAACAAAGCGGCGCCAGGTCCCATTGCGTCGGGTCTGGCACCTGCAAGGCGAGATCGTCGAGCGCGCCCTGCGGGCTGCCGGCGAGTTTGGCCAGGCGTCCGCGCAGCGTCTTGGCAACCCAGCCGATGGAGCGCGGATTGTCCGGGTCGATCACCAGCAGATCCAGCAGTGCTGCCACATCGCGGTTTTGCTGGTAGCGGGCACGGAAGGTGATGGTGCTGTCGAACAGCGCGACCACCGCCTCGAAACCGTCGTCGTCCAGCACCGCGCCGGTTTCAAAGGCGCTTTGCAGCGCGGGCACCAGGAAACACATGCGTTCGATGTGGCGGCCGATGGACAGCAGTCGCCAGCCGTCGTCGCGCGTCATGCGGTCGGTCTGGGCGCCGGTGATGGCCGCCATCGAGCCGCTGGCGTCATCGAGCATGCGAACCGCGTCCACGGACGCCCAGTCCCCGCGGCTGGCAAACTGCGCGCAGCGCCGGGTCAGGTCGGCCTCGGCCTTGTTGATGACGGTCCAGTGTTCCTGCGACAGGCGCTCGCGCACCGAAAAGGCGCTTTGTTTGAGGGCTCGCAGGTTGTAGCCCACGCTGGTGGCCTGGTCGTTGCTGCCCAGACCGGCGATCAACGACCGCTCGAACACGCGCCGTGCCTGGCTCATCGACGGCACACCCGGCAACACCAGCGTGTTGGCCTCGGCCATCGTGCTCAGCCAGTCCTGCAGGTGATCGGACAGGTCTTCGCTGTTCAGGCGGTCCAGCGTCAGACGCGCCAGACGGATGCTGTTTTCGGTGCGCTCGGTGTAGCGGCCGAGCCAGTAAAGGCTTTCAGCCGCGCGGCTGGTCACGGTCCGCCGGCGGTGGGTCAGTGCCGCCGGCGAGTGGTGCGGTTGCAGCAGGGTGGTGCGGTCGACGCGGTCACCACGGGCGGCATCGACCAGCACCCAGGTATCGGCGCTGCTGCCGCCACGCTGCATGGTGGCAATCTCGGCGTTCTTGCTGGCCAGCCGGGTCAGGCCGCCGGGCAGCACGCGCCAGGACCGGGGGCCGTCGGAGACGGCAAACACCCGCAGCAACATGGATCGCGGCTGAATCCGGTTGTCTTTCCAGCTTGGCATCTGCGACAGCGGCAGGTAACCCTGCACCGTGTGCAGTTCGCCCGCTTTCGCAATCCGCCCCGCCCATTCATCGAGTTCGCGCGGTTCGAGCGAACGCCCCAGCACCGAGTCGAAGCTGCCATGCGAGGCCGAGCCCGGGTAGGTCGGCTTGATGACGCACTCGGCCAGGCGGGGCAGTGCGGCGTCCATCGCCGCCCGCTCACCGCACCACCAGGTAGGGAGGGCTGGCAACTGCAGTTCTTCGCCAAGCAGGTGCCGCGCCAGCGCCGGCAGAAAGCCCAGCATCGCGCTGGACTCCAGAAAGGCCGATCCCGGTGCGTTGGCCACCAACACATTGCCGGCGCGGATCGCCTGCAGCAACCCCGGAACGCCCAGGGTGGAGTCGGGCCGCAGCTCCAGCGGGTCGAGGTATTCGTCATCGACCCGCTTGAGCAGGCCGTGCACCGGTTCAAGCCCGCGCAGGGTGCGCAGGTATACCTTGCGGTCGCGCACCGTCAGGTCGTTGCCCTGGACCAGGGTCAGGCCGAGGTACCGGGCCAGATAGGCGTGCTCGAAATAGGTTTCGTTGTGCGGGCCGGGCGTGAGCAGGGCAATGTGGGAATCGGCCCCTGCCGGGCTCATGGCTTTCAGGCCATCGATCAGCGCGCGGTAGCTTGACGCCAGACGCTGCACCTGCATGGTTTCGAAAGCCTTTGGAAACAGCCGCGAGATCGCCAGCCGGTTTTCCAGCAGGTAGCCCAGCCCTGACGGCGCCTGGGTTCGCTGTGACACCACCCACCATTTGCCGCCCGGACCGCGTGCCAGGTCAAAGGCGGCGACATGCAGGTGCGTGCCGCCGACTGCCGGTACCTCATGCATCGCACGCAGGTAACCCGGGTGACCCCGCACCAGCGCGGGCGGGATCAGTCCGGCCTTGATCAGCTCGCGCGGCCCGTAGACATCGGCCAGCACGCGGTCGAGCACGCTCACGCGCTGCAGCACGCCCGCTTCGATCTGTTTCCAGCTGTCTGGCGTGATGATGAGCGGAAACAGGTCCAGCTCCCAGGGGCGCTGGGGACCGGAGCTGTCGGCATAGACGTTGTAGGTGACGCCGTTGTCGTGCAACTGGCTCTGCATCGTCTCCTGGCGCCGGTTCAGGTCGGTGAAGCCGTCGGCGCCAAGTTCATCAAAGAAGCGGGACCATGCGTCGGTGAGGGGGGCCTCGCCGGCCTGCGGTGCGCACACACCGCGCATTTCGTCGTAGTGGCCGTCTGCAACCGGCGCGGACATTTTGAGGGCGATGGCCGCGGGTGTCGGATCGGTATCCGTCGCGGGAGCGCTTGTTGCCGGTGTCTGGACAGTGGTCACGTGGATCCGTTGTTCAAGAAAGTCGAAAGTTCGACATTTTGCAGGCAAGTCAGGCGACCGGCGATGAAAGCATCGCCTGTCTCAAGCGGGGATGTCGCCCGGACGGCGCGCGTCCGCCTCGTCAAAACGGCGGGGCCAGTCGCAGATCCAGCGTGAAGGGGAACTCCTTGCTGCCCGGCAGGTCGATGCTGGCCGGCGGAATCTTCATCTGGCCCGGCGTATGGCCCATGCGGGTGAAGCGGGACAGCCGCCGGCTCTCTGCCTCGAACGAGTTGACCGGGAACGACTCGTAATTGAGCCCCCCCGGATGGGCCACATGGTACTGGCAGCCGCCAACCGAGCGCTTCATCCAGGTGTCCACGATGTCAAAGGTCAGCGGCGCGTGCACGCCGATGGTCGGGTGCAGCGACGACGGCGGATTCCAGGCCTTGTATCGAACCCCCGCGACGTACTCGCCCGATGTCCCGGTCGGCTGCAGCGGCAGCGGCCGGCCGTTGCAGGTGATGACGTAGCGGCTCTGGTTCAGACCGGTGACCCGCACCTCGATGCGTTCCAGCGACGAGTCCACATAGCGCACGGTGCCGCCGGCCGAGCCTTCTTCGCCCATCACGTGCCAGGGCTCCAGCGCGTTGCGCAGCGTCAGTTCAATCCCCATCGACTTGACTTCTCCCACCAGCGGGAAGCGGAACTCCAGATGCGGGGCAAACCAGGCGTTGTCAAACGCATAGCCGGCTTCGCGCATTTCGGTCATCACGTCTTCAAAATCCATCGTGATGAATTTCGGCAGCAGGAAGCGGTCGTGCAGTTCGGTGCCCCAGCGCGTCACCGGCGCGCGGTACGGCGATTTCCAGAAGCGGGCGACCAGTGCACGCAGCAGCAGTTGCTGCGCGATGCTCATGCGGGCGTGCGGCGGCATCTCGAAGGCGCGCAGTTCAAGCAGTCCCAGCCGGCCGGTGCTGCTGTCGGGGGAATACAGCTTGTCAATGCAGAACTCGCTGCGGTGGGTGTTGCCGGAGACGTCAACCAGGATGTTGCGCAGCGTGCGGTCGACCAGCCATGGCGGCATTTCCTCGCCATATTTCTCGCGGTTGGCGTGGATCTGCTGCAGCGCGATCTCGAGCTCGTACAACTGGTCGTTACGGGCTTCGTCCACGCGCGGCGCCTGGCTGGTCGGGCCGACAAACATGCCGCTGAACAGGTAGCTCAGGCTCGGGTGGTTGTGCCAGTACAGGATCAGGCTGGCCAGCAATTCGGGCTTGCGCAGGAACGGGCTGTCGGCCGGCGTGGCGCCGCCCATCACGAAGTGGTTGCCACCGCCGGTGCCGGTGTGCCGGCCGTCGGTCATGAACTTCTCGGCCGACAGCCGGGTCTCGAACGCAGCCTGGTAGAGAAACTCGGTGTGCTCGACCAGTTCCTTCCAGTTCGCGGCAGGGTGGATGTTGACCTCGATCACGCCCGGATCGGGCGTGACGGCCAGCAGCTTCAGGCGCACGTCACGGGGCGGCGGGTAGCCCTCCAGCACCACCTTGACCGCCAGCTGGCGCGCCGTTGCCTCGACCGCGGCGAGCAGGTCCAGATAGTCCTCCAGCCGTGCCAGCGGCGGCATGAACACGTACAGCACGCCGGACTTGCTGCCCACCATTTCGGCTTTCGGGCCGTTGGAGCGGCGCGGATCGCGCGCCTCGACGCACAGGGCGCTGCGATTGATCCAGTAGGCCGATTCGCCGCGCGCCGGCGTTCGGGTCGCGTTGCTGTCAGTTCGGGCGTGGGAGGGCTGGGCTTCACCGTGGCGGTTGGCTTCAGCCGGGTTGGCGTGCGTCGCGGCGGCTTCGTGTCCCTGGCCTTGCACGGCGATCACGCCGCCTTCGGCAAATCCGCCGCCGGTGGTGTGGGCCGCGTAGGGCACGCCCTCGGTGTGCAGGAAGTTGTATTGCGCACGCAGCGTGGCCGCCTGCGGCAGATCGCCGCGAACAATGTAGGGGTCCTGCTCGATCATGTACGGGTAATCGGCCTTGCTGACCCAGGGCAGGGAGTCGAGCGGCAAGCGGTAGCCCATCGGGGAGTCGCCTGGCATCAGGTACATGCGTTCGTCACGCAGGAACCACGGACCGGTTTGCCAGCGCGGGCCCGGCTCATCCGCGTCCGCAGCCTGCAGCGGCAGGACGTAGCCGACGACGGCGTCGAGCTTCTGTTCGAACACCCGGCGCAGGCGGCTGCGCTCCATTTCGTCGTCGAGCCGGGACTCGAACGGGTCGACGTTGACTGGCAGGCGGCGCTCGCGCCACAGGTAGTACCAGACGTCTTCGTGACCTGCTTCGATGTGCTTGTCGGTGATGCCGAGTTTGGTGGCGAGCAGATAGGTGAAGCGGCGCGCGTCATCGGCGGTGTAGAAACTCGGTTCCCGTTCGTCTGCAAAGAGCGCAGGGTCGCTCCAGCAGGGCTGACCGTCGGTGCGCCAGTAAATGCCCAGCGCCCAGCGCGGCAACTGTTCGCCCGGGTACCACTTGCCCTGTCCGAAATGCAGGAAGCCGCCGCGGCCGTATTCGTCACGCAGTTTGTGCACCAGTTCGGTGGCCAGCCCTCTTTTGGTGGGTCCGAGCGCATCGGTGTTCCATTCTGGTGCATCGCGGTCGGCGACCGCGACGAAAGTGGGCTCGCCGCCCATGGTCAGCCGGACGTCGCCACTGGCGAGATCCGCGTCCACTTCCGCGCCGAGTGCCATGATGTCGGACCATTGCTCCTCGGAGTAGGGCAGCGTGACTCGCGGCGATTCATAAAGCCGCGTGACACCCATGTGGTGCTCGAAAGTCACCTCGCACTTGTCGACACCGCCCTCGATGGGCGCGGCGCCCGATGGCTGCGGGGTGCAGGCCAGCGGCACATGGCCTTCGCCGGCAAGCAAGCCGGAGGTGGCGTCCAGCCCGATCCAGCCGGCGCCGGGCAGGTAGACCTCGCACCAGGCGTGCAGATCGGTGAAGTCGACCTCGGTGCCGCTGGGGCCGTCCAGCGCCTTCACGTCGGACTTGAGCTGGATCAGATAACCCGACACGAAGCGCGCCGCCAGTCCGCAGTTGCGCAGCAGTTGCACCATCAGCCAGGCAGAGTCGCGGCATGAACCGGAGCCGAGCGCCAGGGTTCCCTCGGGCGTTTGCACGCCGGGTTCCATGCGGATGGTGTAGTCCACTGACTTGTGCACCATCTGGTTCAGATCGACCAGGAAAATCACGCTGCGCCGCTTGGTGCGGTCGATCTTGTCCAGATAGGCGCTGACCAGGGGCGTCAGCGGCTCTTTCATCAGGTAGGGCGCCAGTTCCTGCTTCAGTTCGGGCGCATAGGTGAACGGAAATTCTTCAGCCTGTGGTTCAAGAAAAAAGTCGAATGGGTTGTAGACCGCCATTTCGACAACCACGTCGACTGTGACCTTGAACTCGGTCGTCGGCTCTGGAAATACCAGGCGCGCCTGGTAGTTGGAAAACGGGTCCTGCTGCCAGTTCACAAAGTGGCCGGCCGGCTCGACTTTCAGTGAATACGAAATGATCTTGCTGCGGCTGTGCGGCGCCGGGCGCAGGCGCACGACCTGCGGGCCCAGCTTGACCGGGCGATCGTATTTGTAGTGGGTGATGTGGTTCAGGGCCGCGTGAATGGACATGCGCTTCTCGTGTTTTTGATGGGATCGTTGAGGCAGGGCGGAAGGCGACCTGACGCGCGGGTCAGGCGGCTGTGCCGAAGTCTGCATACTAGCAAGAGCTGAGCCAAACGTTCTCTGTCGCCGAATGTCCATTCCGCATGATTTGATGCCAGCGCACCCGCGGTGCACCGAAAAGCCAGGGCCACGGGCGCATTGGCCCGGCAGCGGTGTGCTCGCCGGATTTGTGGCCGGTTGTGCCATCCAGTTGCAGCAACCCCAGCTGTGGAATGGGCCGGTTTATGTGTCTTTTCTCGCAGTATCCATCGTCATTCTGTCAGTTGTAGCTATCTTTAGTGTAGTGAAATCCGGTGCGGACAGAAACAGGCCGCGCATTCGTAGCGCGCTCTGGGCGGTCTGCGCGCTGTTGATCGGATTTGCCAGCAGCGGGATGCGGGCGACGGCAATCCAGGAGCAGCGGCTGGAGCCCGGGCTGGAAGGGCGTGACCTGAACATCGTGGGGGTGGTCACAGCGATGCCGCAACTCCAGGAGGGCGGGTTGCGTTTTCGCCTGCGGCCGGAGGCCGCCTCACTGGCGGGCCAGGCTGTCCGGTTGCCGCCCCTGCTGCAACTGGGCTGGTACGGGGCGGTCTTTTCGGAGTCAGACGAAGGCGATGGCTCGGCCAGGCCGGAGCCCGCCACATTGCGGGCCGGCGACCGCTGGCAGATGACGGTGCGCCTGAAAGCGCCACACGGCAACCTGAACCCGCACGGTTTTGACTACGAGCTGTGGCTCTGGCAACAGGGCGTGCAGGCGGTGGGCTATGTGCGCACAGGGCCCAGGGACCCGGCGCCCCGACAACTGCAGGGTAACGCCGGCTGGTACCCGGTGGAGCAGGCCCGGCAAACGGTTCGCGACGCCATTTTCGCGAGGGTTTCCGATGGAACGCCGGCGCGCCAACGCATCGCCGGCGTGCTCGCAGCGCTGGTAACAGGCGATCAGGCGTCAATCGACCGGGCGGACTGGGACGTCTTCCGTGCCACCGGCGTGGCGCACCTGATGAGCATTTCGGGTCTGCACATCACGATGTTTGCGTGGGTGGCTGGAGCGCTTGTGGGCGCGTTGTGGCGGCGCAGCGCGCAATGGGGGTGGCGCTGGTGTCTGTGGTTGCCCGCGCCCACGGCGGCCTGGCTCGGGGGCCTGGCGCTGGCCACGGCCTATGCGGTTTTCAGCGGTTGGGGGGTGCCGGCCCAGCGCACGGTCTGGATGCTGGCGAGCATCACCTTGCTGCGCATCACCGGACGCCAATGGCCCTGGCCGACGGTCTGGCTGTTGGCCGGTGCGGTGGTGGTGGCCGTTGACCCCTGGGCGCTGACGCAGGCCGGGTTCTGGCTGAGTTTTGTCGCGGTCGGCGTGCTGTTCGCCACCGACGCCGGTCCGCAGAAGGCGGCGCCAGCGGCGCGCGGCCGCTGGCTGGCCGGCAAGGTCGGTCAGCTGCTGCGGGAGCAGGGCGTGGTCACGCTGGCGCTGACGCCGCTGAGCCTGTTGCTGTTCGGCCAGGTGTCGGTGGTGGGCCTGCTGGCCAACCTGGTGGCCATTCCCTGGGTGACGGTGGTGGTCACGCCGCTGGCGCTGGCCGGCGCAGTGGTGCCGGCATTCTGGTGGCTCGCGCAGCTGTCCCTGCAACCGCTGGTGTCCTGGCTGGGGCTGCTGGCTGGTTTGCCGTTCGCGACGGTTTCCGTGGCGGCAGCACCAGCGTGGGTCGGCGCCGTCGCGGTGGTCGGCGGTGTGTTGCTGGCGTCGCGGCTGCCGCTGGCGCTGCGGTCGATCGGCCTGCCGCTGCTGTTGCCGGTGCTTTTCTGGCCGTCGCAGCGTCCGCCAACGGGCGAGATGGAGATCCTCGCGGCCGATGTGGGGCAGGGCAATGCGGTAATCGTGCGCACCGCCCGGCACACGCTGGTCTATGACGCCGGCCCGCGCTATTCGCTCGAGAGCGACGCCGGCCACCGGGTAGTGGTGCCCTTGCTGCGTGCCTTGGGTGACCGCGTGGACGCGCTGGTGCTCAGTCATCGGGACAGTGACCATACTGGCGGTGCAGCGGCGCTCTTGACGAGCCATCCGCAAGCGCAGCTGCTCAGTTCCATCGAGGACGCGCATGAGTTGCAGGCACAGCGGCCAGCCACCCGATGCATGGCTGGGCAACGCTGGACCTGGGACGGTGTCGCCTTTGAAATGCTGCATCCGCAAGCCGCAGGTTATGAGGCCAGGTCAAAACCCAATGCCATGAGCTGCGTGCTGAGGATCGACAACGGTCGGCATTCCGTGCTGTTGGTGGGTGACATCGAGCAGGCGCAGGAAGCCCAGCTGCTGGCATCCGGGCAGCCGCTGCGAAGCACAGTGCTGCTGGTGCCGCACCACGGCAGCAAGACTTCGTCGACGCAAGCCTTCATCGGCGCGGTCCAGCCTCGCTTTGCGATCGTGCAGGCCGGCTACCGGAACCGTTTTGGACACCCGGTTCAGTCTGTGGTCGAGCGTTATCGTGCCCTCGGCGTCCCCGTCGTCGAGTCCGCCCGCTGCGGCGCTGCGACCTGGAAATCGGCGCTTGCTGACGAACTGAATTGTGAGCGGGAAAGCGCCCGCAGGTACTGGCAGCACGAGCTTCCGTGATACCCTGCAAACAGAAACTTTCACGGCACGTCTGGACCCCGATGCAGCCTCTCAGGCCTGTTGGCGGGATTGGCGCGCTACTTGCTTTGCTCCTCAGAGGAGAACCCAAGATGCAAAAATTTGACGAGATGTACGAGACTCTGCCGGAGTCCGGCGGCAGCGAGAGCCAGGCGCAAGGTGCGGGCGGGCAGAGCCAGAGCCAGAGTGACGGCAAGGTCCGCGCGCACTATGAAGCCTATGCGCGCTGGCTGAGCCGGCAACCCGACGAAGCCATGCGCTTGCGACGTGACGAAGCCGAAGTGATTTTCCGCCGCGTCGGCATCACGTTTGCCGTTTATGGCGACAAGGACGAAGACGGCTCCGGCAACGAGCGGCTGATTCCTTTCGACGTGATCCCCCGCATCATTCCCGCGGACGAATGGGCTTCGATGAAGGAGGGGCTGGAGCAGCGGGTCAACGTGCTGAACCGCTTCATGCACGACATCTACCATGACCAGGAAATCATCAAGGCCGGCATCATTCCGGCCGACCAGATCCTGAACAACGCCCAGTTCCGCCCGGAGATGATGGGCGTGGACCTGCCGAACAAAGTTTATTCGCACATCAGTGGCGTCGACATGGTGCGAGCGGCCAATGCCGAAGGCAAGGGCGAGTACTACGTGCTCGAAGACAACCTGCGGGTGCCCAGTGGGGTGAGTTACATGATGGAAGACCGCAAGATGATGATGCGGTTGTTCCCCGACCTGTTCAGTTCGCACCGCGTTGCTCCGGTTGCCCACTACCCCGACCTGCTGCTTGAAACGCTTCGCGCCAGCAGCCCCGAGACCACGGCCGATCCGACGGTGGTCGTGCTGACGCCGGGCATGTACAACAGCGCCTACTTCGAACACGCGTTTGTCGCGCAGCAAATGGGCGTCGAACTGGTGGAAGGGCAGGATCTGTTCGTGAAGAACGGCTTCGTCTACATGCGTACGACGCGCGGCCCCAAGCGGGTCGATGTGATCTACCGGCGCATCGACGATGATTTCCTCGACCCCGATGTCTTCAGGCCGACGTCCACGCTGGGCTGTGCCGGCCTGATGGATGCGTACCGTGCCGGGCACGTGGCCATCTGCAACGCGGTGGGAACCGGTGTGGCCGATGACAAGTCCATCTACCCCTATGTGCCGCAGATGATCGAGTTCTACCTGGGCCAGAAGCCCATCCTGAACAACGTGCCGACCTACATGTGCCGCAAGCCCGAAGACCTGAAGTATGTGATGGCCAACCTGAAGGATCTGGTCGTCAAGGAGGTGCATGGCGCTGGCGGCTACGGCATGCTGGTCGGGCCGGCATCGACCAAGAAGGAAATCGAGGCCTTCGGCAAGGCGGTGCTGGCCAACCCGTCCGGTTATATCGCGCAGCCGACGCTGAGCCTGTCGACCTGCCCGACCTATACCGAGTCAGGAGTCGCGCCGCGCCACATCGACCTGCGCCCTTTCGTGCTGACGGGCAAGGAGGTGCAGATGGTTCCGGGCGGACTGACACGGGTCGCCCTGAAAGCCGGATCGCTGGTGGTCAATTCGTCGCAAGGCGGTGGCACCAAGGACACCTGGATTCTGGAAGTTTGAGGAGCACCACATGCTGAGCCGAACCGCTGACCATCTGTACTGGATGAACCGATATGCCGAGCGCGCGGAGAACACCGCCCGCATGCTCAATGTCAATTACGAGACCTCGCTGCTGCCACAGTCAGCCGACAAGGCGCAGGTGGGCTGGGAAGGGCAACTGTCCATCAGTGAACTGCTGCCGTCCTATACCGAGCGTCATGGCGACGTCACGGCCGAAGGCGTGATGTCGTTCATGGTGAAAGACACCAACAACCTGTCGTCCATCGTTTCGTGCCTGCGGGCTGCACGGGAAAACGCGCGCGCCGTTCGCGGGACGCTCACCACCGAGCTGTGGGAGACCATGAACCAGACCTGGCTGGAGATCAACCGCATGATCAAGAGCGGTGAGTTCGAACGCGACCCGGGCCAGTTCTTTGAATGGGTCAAGTTCCGCTCGCACCTGGCGCGCGGCGTGACGCTGGGCACGATGCTGGAAGACGAGGCCTTCTATTTCATGCGGCTGGGCACCTTTCTGGAGCGGGCCGACAACACGGCGCGCCTGGTGGACGTGAAGTTTCACGCTCAGCAGCGAGATTTCTTCGGGACCACCAACCAGAAAGTGCAGGAGCAGGACTACTACTACTGGATCGGCATTTTGCGTAGCGTCAGCGGGTTTGAGGTGTATCGCAAGGTCTATCGCGACGTCGTCAAGCCCGAGCGGGTGGCCGAGCTGCTGATTCTGCGGGCGGACATGCCACGCTCGCTGCACGCCTGCCTGAACCATGTCGTCAACAACCTGCAACGCGTGGCGGGCCCGAATGCGGGTGAAACCCTGCGAAGTGCCGGACGTCTCCGCGCTGATCTGCAGTTTGGCCGGATCGACGAAATTCTCTCCACCGGGCTGCATGCCTACCTGACCCAGTTTCTCGAGCGGGTCAACACATTGGGTGGCCGCATCAGCGGCGATTTCCTGATGGCCGAAGCCGACTGAGCTTCTTTCCCAGACCTGCCGCTGCGCGGCGGGCTGAGCTTCGGTTTTCGTCGGATGGCCGATCCCGGCCATCCGGCCTCTGCATGGGTGTCCGTCTCAATCCGGCCAAACTTCGGCTGGGTCGCGCCTTTGCGTCTCAATACATTCACTTTATGTGAATGTATTTGGAATTCTTAATCTGTGTGAAGGAAAGTTGAGCGAGGTTCCGCCAAAGTCCCGCCATGCCCGATCGCGTGTTGCACCCGGGTCAGCGTCGAATCAGGAGACCGTCATGGCACAGCAAGACCTCAAGCAGGACCCTCACGCAGAAGACCCGAACGAACCCGTACCCTTCATGCAGCAGTTGCTGGACAACCCGTTTCTGCTGCTCTTTCTGGGCGTGATGATTCCGATGATCGTGTATTCGCTGTGGGGTGTCATCGACATCCTGACGGTGCCCCTGGCCAAGTAATGCCTCGCTTCGACAACCCGGTCTACAACAGCAGGAGATCACCATGAGCGCCATATTGCCGCCCGCCGAACGACTTTGGTGGAAACATCCGCTCGACAGGGTCGAGGGTACCTGGATCGTGATTTCGCTGATCTGGTGTCTGATCATGTTCGCGATGATGGTCGGCTGGCATGTCTGGGGACAGCAGAACCTCTCGACCGAGACCTACAAGACGACGCCCGAGAAGTTCTCGGCCAAAGCCCAGGCGATGGTGGACAAGTACACCGTGCGCACCGAAACCGAAGAAAAGATCCCGGTGGTGGCCCCGCCAGCCGGCAGCGACGTCTACCTGGTCGCGCGCCTGTGGAATTTCTGGCCCATTCTGGAACTGGAGAAGGGCAAGACCTATCGCCTTCACCTGACCTCGATGGATTACAACCACGGCTTCTCGCTGCAGCCGGTGAACATCAACATCCAGATCGTTCCCGGCTACGAGCATGTCGTGACCGTCACACCCAACCAGTCTGGCACCTACCACCTGGTATGCAACGAATTCTGCGGCATCAATCACCACACGATGGTGAGCCGGCTCTACGTGAAATAAGGTGGCCACGATGACGACAACTTACCGCACATGCCCCCGCTCCGGCCTGCAGTTTGAATCACAGGCCGAAAGACTGATGATCGTCAACGCCGTGACGGCCGTCGTGGCGCTGCTCATCGGCGGCATTCTGGCCATCGGCGTCGTTGCGACCCGCTGGCCGGCTCTGCACTGGCTGGCGCCAGACACGTTCTACATGGTGCTGACGGCCCACGGCATCGACATGCTGATCTTCTGGATCATTTTTTTCGAGGTAGCGGTTCTCTATTTCTGTTCGTCCACCCTGCTCAGAAGCAGGATCGCCACGCCTCGATTTGCATGGCTGGCGTATGCGCTGATGCTGATCGGCGCAGTGGTCAACAACGTGGCCGTGTTCCAGGGCAGCTCCAGTGTGATGATGACGTCGTACGTGCCGATGATGGCGGCGCCTTCGTTCTACCTGGGACTCATCCTGTTTGCGGTTGGCGCACTGATCGCCTGCTTCATTTTCTTCGGCACCCTGGTCGTCGCCCGGCGCGAGCGGACCTACAAGGGATCGGTGCCACTGGTGACGTTCGGCGCGATCACCGCTGCGATCATCGCAGTCTTCACCATCACCTCAGGCGCCATCATCCTGATTCCGACCTGGCTGATGTCGATGGGCGTCATCCAGTCGGTGGATGCCCTGGTTTACCGGACGATCTGGTGGGCGTTCGGCCATTCGTCGCAGCAGATCAACGTGGCGGCGCATATTTCGATCTGGTATGCGGTGGCAGCCATTGCGTTCGGCGCCAAACCGATGTCCGAGCGTGTCAGCCGCGGCGCGTTCCTGCTCTACATCCTGTTCCTGCAACTTGCCAGCGCCCACCATCTGCTGGCCGATCCCGGCGTCAGCACGGCATGGAAAGTGGTCAACACCAGCTACTTCATGTACTTTGCCGTGCTGGCGTCGATGATCCACGGTCTGACGATTCCCGGTGCCATCGAGGTGGCGCAGCGTGCCAAGGGGCTGAACAACGGACTCTTCGAATGGCTGCGCAAGGCGCCCTGGGGCAACCCGGTTTTCTCCGGTGTGTTCATCTCGCTGATCGGGTTCGGTTTCCTCGGCGGCATCTCCGGCGTGATGATGGGTACCGAACAACTGAACATGATCATTCACAACACGATCTATGTCCCGGGGCACTTCCATGCCACGGTGGTGGTTGGCACCACGCTGTCGTTCATGGCGTTGACCTATTTCCTGATCCCGGTGCTCTTCCGCCGGGAAATGATCAATCCTGGCCTTGCAAAGTACCAGCCCTACCTGTTCGGTTTCTCGATGTACTTCTTCTGTCTGGTGATGATGGGAGCGGGCACGCTCGGGGTCTCGCGGCGGCACTGGGACATGGCCTTCAGCGGCGCGGCGCAGGCTTACGAGTGGCCCGGTGCAGCGTATCTGCTGATGGGGCTGGTCGGTGTGGCCGGTATGGCGGCCATCATCGGTGGCGCCCTGTATATCTACATCACGGTGGGATCGATCCTCTGGGGTCGCAAGCTCGATACCGGCGCTGTCAGCGCAAAGACGACACCCGTCTTGCCCGCCACCCCGACGGTGGTTGCGCAAAGCTACGGTTCGGCCGGTTTCGCCGCGCCAGGCACGTTCGTTCTGGCCATGGTCTTCCTGGTTTCGTTCGTGCTGTACTACTTCATCAATTGGAAGTACCTGTCGCAGGTCTGGGGCCTGAGTTGAAAACGCCAGGTGCGGGCCATGGCCTGCGCGCCCGGCCGAGCGGATTTCCGCCCGGCCAAACAGGAGGTCTGACATGAATCCGCAGTTGTCTGCCAGCCAGCCTGGTTCCGCCGGTTTCCTGCAAACAGCCCGCAGTGTGGTCAGCCTGTTCAAGCTGCGTATCGGCTTCATGATCATGCTCACCGCGCTGGTGGGCATGGTGGTGGTTCCAGGGCGGGGCCCCGGCGCAGGCGCCATGCTGCTGCTCGGCCTCGCCGTGCTGACCGCTTCTGCCAGCGCCGGCGCGTTCAACCAGTATCACGAATACGAGAGCGACCGTCTGATGGCACGGACACGCAGCCGGGCCTTTGTCACCGGTGCGCTGGTCCGCTCGCCGTTCTGGCTGGTGGTGATGGGGCTGATGCTGGCCGGCTCGGTCGGCGCTGCCGCGAGGTGGCTCAACCCGGTCTCCGCTCTCTACGTGTTCCTTGGCGCCTTCTTCTATGCTGTGGTCTACACGGTCTGGCTCAAACGTCGAAGCTGGCTGAACATCGTCGTCGGCGGCATGGCCGGCAGCTTCGCCGTGCTGGCGGGCGCCGCTGCCGTTGACCCGGTGCCGGGAGCGTTCGCGTGGTTGCTGGCTGCGGTGCTGTTCCTCTGGACCCCTCCGCACTTCTGGAGCCTGGCCATTGCCAATCAGGCCGAATACAAGGCTGCCGGCGTTCCGATGTTGCCGGTGGTGGTGGGCGTGCCGAGGGCGGCGGTGATCGTGTTGTGGAGCACGATCGCGCTGGCCGTGGTGTCTGTGCTGCCTTTCTGGTTTGGCGCGGGCACGATCTACCTTTTGTCAGCGCTAGCCGGTGGCGGGTATTTTGTTTTCAAAGCCTGGAAGCTCGCGCAGAGTCCGTCACGGCAGACCGCGATGGGTTCATTCTTTGCATCTCTGCTTCAACTGGGGCTGCTGCTGGCGGGCGCCACGGTCGACGGGCTGTTGCGATAGGCAGGCGCAGGAGAAGCATTCATGAGCACGGGGAGGGCGTTCGGTCACATTGGTGGTTTTTTGCGAGCTTGGTGGCTTTGTTTGCCGCTGGTTGCTGGCCTGCAAGGGGGCGCCGCACAGGCCCAGACCGGGGCCGGAGAGGCTGCAACCAGGCTGCCGGCGCTGGATCAGACCGCCGCATTGCGGTTGAGTCAGGGTGTTGTCGGGCGAACCGTTTCCGACTTCACGTTGCTGGACCGCGAGGGCCTTGCTGTCCGCCTGTCGCAATACCGGGGAAAGCCACTGCTCGTCAGTTTCATCTATACCGGTTGTTTTCAGGTCTGCCCGCTGACCACGCGCTCGTTGCAACGCGCCGTGGAGGCGGGTCGCGAGGTGTTTGGCACCCGTCAGTTCAACGTCATCAGTATCGGCTTCAACCAGCCGGCCGATTCCCCGCAGGCGATGAAGGCCTTTTCCCGGCAACACCGGATCGACCAGCCCAACTGGGAATTTCTCAGCCCGCACGCTTCCATCGTCCAGCCGCTGATGCGGGATTTCGGTTTCAGCCAGGTCGCGACGCCGGCCGGGTTCGATCATGTGCTGCAGGTGACGTTGCTCGATGGCCAGGGGCGCATCTATCGGCAGATCTACGGCGAAGAACTGACCGCCGGCGCCATTGGCGAGCCCCTGAAGGAACTGCTGAACCGGTCGCCTGTCGCCCAGCCGAGCAATCTGGATGAACTCGTGGACCGCGTTCGCATTCTCTGCACGGTCTACGATCCGTCCACCGGCACCTACAAGGTCAAGTACGGGTTGCTGATCGAGATTGCCGGCGGTGTCACTTTCGCGCTGGCGATGATCTGGTTTTTTGCCGCTGAATGCGTCAACAGGCGTCGAGCGCGCCGCAAGGCTTCCCCGGAACCCACGCTCAAGGCCCCGCAACTGACTGAACGCACGAGCGTCTGAGCCGACCCGGCTTCGCAATGCTGTCCGGCTCCGCCGGCTCCTGAGGTGATGGAACCCAACAATCAATCCCAATCGCCCCCTCTTGGGCAAAAGCTGTTTCTCGCGCTCGAACGTTCACTGAACGCGGTGTTCGGTGACCGCCTCAATCCGCTCTACAACCTGGGAACGGTGGCGTACTTCCTGGTCTGGATCGTGATGCTGACGGGGCTGTACCTGTATGCGTTTTTCGAGACCAGTGTGGTACATGCCTACAGCTCGGTTGAAGCGGTGACGCACGGTCATTTCTACCTGGGCGGGATCATCCGCAGTCTGCACCGCTACGCATCGGACGCGCTGGTCCTGGTTGTGTTGTTGCACATGGCGCGGCATTTCGTCTTCAACCGCCATCGCGGCTTTCGCTGGTTTTCCTGGGTTTCCGGGGTGGCGCTGCTTTGGCTCACCTATGTCTCGGGTGTCAACGGTTACATGTTGCCGTGGGACCGCTTGTCGCAGTTCGTCGTCACGACCACGACCGAGTGGATGGACGTGCTGCCCGTCATCGGCGGTTCGATGGCGCGCAATTTCATTTCGAACGCGAACGTCAGTGACCGGCTGTTTTCGCTGCTGGCCTTCATGCACATCGGTATTCCGCTGACGCTGCTCGCGGTGCTGTGGGTGCACACCCAGCGCGTGCCGGATGCCAGGACGCGGCCACCGAAGGAACTGGCTGTCACGTTGCTGGCCGTGCTGATCTTGCTGTCGCTGGTCAAGCCCGCGCTCAGCCAGGCCCCGGCCGACATGGCGACGACGGTACCGTTGCTGCAGTTCGACTGGTTCTATCTGCCGGTCTACGCCTTGATCCAGCGCTGGGGTCCGCAGACCCTATGGTTGCTGGTGATCGGCGCAACGCTGCTGGTCACGGTGCTGCCATGGCTGCACCGACGCCCGAAAAGCGGGGCATTGCAGGCCCGCAGTCTTGCGCTGCACCCTGACGACCTGATCATTCAGGTACGTGCCGGCGAAACCTTGCTCGATGCCGGTTTGCGGGAAGGCCGGCCCATGCCCTACGAATGTCGAAACGGGGCGTGTGGTGTCTGCAAATGCACTGTCCTGCATGGCGAGGTGCGCTTGCTGGGCTTTCAGCCCGATGCATTGACCGAAGTGGAGCGGGCAGCCGGCAAGACCCTTCTGTGCTGCGCGCAACCGGTTTCCGATCTGGAGATTTCCTATGTGCCGGCGGAGGGCAAAGCCGGCACGGCGGTTCGGCAGTACACCGCGACGGTTACCCGGATGGACCGGCTGACCGAAGATGTGATGCAACTGGTGCTGCGGGTGGAAGGGTCCCCGCTCGCCTATCGCGCAGGGCAGTACATCAATATTTTGTTGCCCGACGGCAGCCGGCGCAGCTTTTCTTTTGCCAGCGCGCCGCGGCCCGACACGGCCGAAATCGAACTGCAGATTCGCCACATCGACGGTGGCCGCTTTACCCCGGCCGTGTTCGAAACGATGAAAACCGGCGACCGCCTGACGTTTGAAGGACCGCTGGGTGCGTTCACACTCCGGGACGACAGCGACAAGCCCGTCATCTTCGTGGCGGGTTCAACCGGGTTTGCACCGGTCAAGAGCATGGTGGAGCACGCGTTCCGCACCGGCTTGCAGCGGCCAATGATCCTCTACTGGGGTGTGCGGCGTCGTCGCGACCTGTATCTGGGCGATCTCGCTGAAGAATGGGCCCGTGAGCACGCCAACTTCACGTTCATTCCGGTTCTGTCTGAGCCGGAAGCAGGGGATCACTGGGAGGGGCGCACCGGGCTGGTTCACGAAGCCATCCTCGCCGATTTTCCGGACCTCTCTACCCATCAGGTCTATGCCTGCGGCTCGGTTGGCATGGTCGAGGCGGCCTATCCCGCCTTCATGGCGCGCGGCATTTCAAGCGCCGATTGCTTTTCGGACGCATTCCATCTGACGCCCCACCGGCCCGTGGAAGGTGCCGCGTCGGCGCTCGTCAAACTCGGAGGTTCGCATGACTGAAGCTTTGCCAAAGGCGATGCGCGTGGTGTTGCAGGCGCTGGCCTATCTGGCGTTTGCGGCGTTCATCGGCTACTTCTCGATCTCGCCGGCCTACCGCCAGTTGGAGGATGACCAGGCGGTGCTCAAGTTGTCGTTCAGCCATCCGGCGCAGCTCAGGCACGAATGCCGCGAACGCTCGGAAGCTGAACTGGCCAAGCTGGCGCCGAACATGCGAACGCGGCAGGACTGTCCGCGCGAGCGCTCGGATGTGCTGGTCGAACTGGACATCGACGGCCAGCAGTTGTTCAAGGTGAAAACCCCGCCCCTGGGCCTGCGCAAAGACGGTGCTGCCACGGTCTACCGGCGCCTGGCCATTCCGGCGGGTCAGCATCGCATCAGCGCGCGCCTGGCCGATGGCCCGGACGGCTTGTTCAATTACCACTTCGAGCAGGAGGTTGATCTGAAACCCGGGCAGGTGTTGATCGTCGATTTCCTGGCCGGTTCCGGCGGCTTTGTGTTCATTCAGGGCTGAAAATTGTCAGCGGCGGCCAGGAGCTTTCGATTGGGGCGGACCGTCCGGTCGATTGACGAATCGATATCCGCCTTTTTTGATCTGGCATTCGCGCCGTCGCGCAACCCCTGGCGCCACTTGGGCGGGCTGGCGTTTCTGTTCCTGATCGTCGTCGTCGCCACCGGCACCATTGCCTACACGTTCTACGACACCAGTGTGGCTGGCGCTTACGAGTCTGGAAAGCGGCTCGAAGATGCCCCTTGGTACACCGGACGGCTGCTGCGGGGCCTGCATCGCTACGGCGCCGATGCCTTCCTTGTCGTTTCGGTTCTCCACCTGATCCGGGAGGCCGCGCGGGGGCATTTCCGCAGGGTCCGCTGGTATTCGTGGCTAACTGGTGTGCCGCTGCTGTGGCTCACCGGGGTGGCGGGCATTGCCGGCTTCTGGCTGTTGTGGGACGAGCGTGCGATCTACAGCCTGGCGGCAACCGCGCAATGGCTGGAGGCATTGCCCATCGCCGCAGAAGAACTGTCGCGCAACGTGCTGACCGCGCAGGCGCTGAACGACCGTTTTTTCTCGCTGATCATGTTCATTCACATCGGTGTTCCGCTGATCCTGCTGGCTGGCGTCTGGATTCATGTCCAGCGGATCGCGCTGGCACGGCTATGGCCGCCGGCATCGTTGACGGTTGGCAGCTTGCTGATGCTGTCGCTGCTGTCGCTGCTCGTTCCCGCGCAAAGCCTGGGCCCGGCCGACGCCGGCAATGTTTCGGCCACGCTTTCACTGGACTGGTTTTTCATGTGGCTGCATCCGGTGATGGAACGGGTCACGCCGGCGGGCTTGTGGGCGTTGACACTGGGTCTGACGCTGGTACTGTCGGCGCTGCCGCTGATCCCGGTTCGGCGCATCGATGTCCGATCCGCAGCGAAGGTGGACCTGGGCAACTGCAACGGTTGTTCTCGCTGTGCTGCGGATTGCCCTTTTGGCGCCATCGACATGGTGCCTCGCACCGATCGCAGCCGGCACGCCCGGCAACCGGTCGTGAACGCCGAGCAGTGCGCGGCCTGCGGGATCTGCGTCGGCTCCTGCCCGTCGGCCACGCCTTTCAGAAGCATCGAGGCCATCGTGTCGGGCATCGAGATGCCGGATACGCCACTGGCCGAATTGCGCCGGGAACTGCAGCAGAAACTGGCGGCCATCGACGGTGCCCGTCCGGTGGTGGTCTTCGCCTGCCGCCAGGCCGGTGAATTTGAAGCGCTTGCCGATGGTCAGACGGCGGTGATCGCGGTTGAATGTGCCGCGATGGTGCCGCCGTCCTTTCTGGAATACGCCACGCGCCACGGCGCTGCAGGCGTGATGCTGACGGGCTGTCGCGAGACCGACTGCGAATACCGTCTGGGCGACCGATGGGTCCGTCAGCGCCTGGCCGGCGAGCGCGAGCCGAGGTTGCGCGCCGCCGCGCCGCGCGAGCGTTTGGCCGTGCTATGGTGCGGCAACCGGCCCGAGCGTGCACGCTTCGAACTGCTTGCTTTTCGCCGAGGTCTCCCGCCGGCGGATGCATCCAACATGGTTTTTCACGCCGATGTTGTTCACGATGACTGAACTGAAAACTGATCAAACGCCTGCCTCGTTGCCCGTTGGCGACCCGGCAGTTTCGGCGCGAGCCTACTCCTTTGATCTGGCAATTCCGAATGACGCCCGTCGCTCACTTGCGATGGCCTGGTTGATGCTGGGCCTGTTTGCGCTGGTGGCTTCGGGCCTGTTCTCAGTCTTGCTGGTGCTGTCGCGAACGCCGCAGCTGCAGCAACTGTTTCCCGTTGCGGATTTCTTCCGGGTCGCGCTGGTCGTGCACGTCGATCTGTCGGTGCTGGTCTGGTTTCTGGCTTTTGGCGGCGCGCTCTGGTCGTTGAGCAGTACGCCCAGGCTGATGCCGCTGGCACGTACGGCCCTGGTGCTGGCGACGCTGGGAACCCTGGCGATGACGTTGTCTCCCTTTCTGGAGCGGGCAACCCCGGTCATGGCCAACTACATACCGGTTCTGCAGGGGCCGATATTCATGACGGGGCTGTTGCTGTTCGGCGGCGGGTTTTCGCTGCTGTGCCTGCGCTCGATGCTGGCCGCGACACCGGTGGGCATGCGCGTCAGCGGCGATGGTGCCTTGCGCTTCGGTCTGAACGCTGCGATGGTGGCCACGGCGGTCGCTATCATTGCATTCGGCTGGTCGTGGACGCGGATCCCGCTTTCGCTTGATCCGCGGGCCTACTACGAGTTGCTGTTCTGGGGCGGGGGGCACGTGCTGCAATTCGCCTACACCTTGCTGATGCTGATCGGCTGGATCTGGCTGTCCTCGGCGCTGGCCGGCGGCTTTCGGCTCTCGCCACGTGTGGTCACCCTGCTTTTTGCCATCACGCTGCTGGCGGTTTTCCTGACGCCCATCACCTATCTGGCATACGACCCCACGTCCGTCGAGCACCACCGCATGCAGACACTGCTGATGCGATATGGCGGTGGACTGTCGATTGCGCCCGTGGCGATTGCGGTGCTGTGGACCGTGCTGCCGCTTCGCGGGCTGAGCTCGACGGCCCGGCCGCTACAGACCAGCGTGCTGGCTTCGTTGTGCCTGTTTTCCGCCGGTGGCGTCATCGGTTTGCTGATTTCGGGCAGCAACGTGCGCATCCCTGCGCATTACCACGGCTGCATCGTTGGCGTGACGCTGGCGATGATGGGCATGGTCTTTCACCTGCTGCCTAGGCTGGGCTACCCCGCGCCCCGGTCGAAAGCGGCCGCCTGGCAGCCGCTGGTCTACGGCTTCGGCCAGCTGATGCACATCACCGGACTGGTCTGGTCCGGCGGCTACGGTGTGCAAAGAAAGGTCGCTGGTGCCGAGCAGGTTCTGCGTTCGCGTGAAGAGATCTGGGGCATGGGTCTGATGGGGCTGGGTGGGCTGGTCGCCATCGTTGGCGGAGTGATGTTCCTGGTGATCGTGATCCGGTCGCTGCGCGGATCGGTGCCGGCAGGCGGTCGCAAAAAGGCGGGAGTCCTGCCATGAGCGATGCGCCAGCGGCGGCCTGGCGGTCGAACCTGCGTCGGATCGGCATGGCTGGAACGCTGCTGGGACTGCTCGTGCTGATCGCCAGCATGGTGTTGCGGATCGAAACCGTCTTTGACCTGCAGGGCGTTGCCACATCAACGCTGGCGCCCGGCGTTGAAAAGGTCATTCGCCTTGTGCATCGCATGGCTGCCTCCTGCGTGGCGCTGCTGACGCTGGCCGCTGCCGTGCTGTGCTGGATGTACGGCCGATCGAGCCGGGCAGCCTGGTTGCCGGTTGCATGGGTCGCAATTTCCACATTGACGCTATCGGTGATCGGCCCGATGACCACCGGCTACCGGTTGCCATGGGTGACCATTGCCAATGTGGGTTTTGGCATGGCGTTGCTGATGGGCTTCTGGTGGCTGCGAGAAATCATGCTTGCCGACGCGGACCGATGGGGCCGATCCGATCTTTTTCAGCGGGCAACTGTGGCAGCGTTTGTGCTGCACACCGCCACCGGGGCAGCCGCTAGTGCCGCTTTGGCCCAGGGCGCCCGACTGCCAGTGCTGCTGCATCTGATGACGCTGGCCATTTGGCTGGTCCTTTGTGGCTCGATGCTGTTGTTGCCCGTGGCGGACCGATGTGCGAGCCGTTTGCGCCTCGCGCTGGTGGCCTTGCTGGGCGCGCAAATGCTGACAGGTTACCTGGCGATGATGCCGCCCCAGCGGGCCGGTGCGCTGCTGCTGAGCCATGCCTTGCTGTCGCCGGCGCTGGCGCTCTTGCTCGTCAGCCTTTTTGTGCGACAGAATGTGTGGCCCGCAATCCGGCATTCGCCGCCCCCGGTCAGGAGTCAGTGATGGATACCTCGGCTTACCCGGTGCCCCGCATGCTGGCTTCGTTGCCGCTGTTTCATGACCTGGCGCCTGACGAGCTGAACCGGATTGCGCAGGGTTGCCAGATACGGGAATTCGGGCGCAGCGACATGGTTTTTCGTGTCGGGCAGCCCTGCGAGGAGTTTCATGCGGTGATTTCCGGGCAGGTGAAACTGTTCGCGATTTCGCCCGATGGCCACGAGAAGGTGATCGAACTGGTCAGCCCCGGCAACTGCTTTGCCGAGGCCGTGATGTTTCTCGGTCGCCCCTACATCGTCAATGCGCAGGCATTGGCTGCCACGCTGTTGCTGACGGTCGGCAAGCGCGTCATGCTGGCCGAGATTGCGCGAGAACCGCGGCTGGCGTTGCAGATGCTGGCCGGCATTTCCCGGCGAATGCACCGGCTGATCAGCGACATCGAGTCGTGTTCATTGCAGAACGGTGTGCAGCGTGTGATTGGCTATCTGCTGCGCGAAGCGCCGGAGGCGGGCAATCAGGGACCGTTGCTGGTGGCGCTGCAGGTGAGCAAGGCGACCATTGCGTCGCGTCTGTCAATGACGCCCGAATATTTTTCCAAGGTTTTGCATGAACTGGCCGAGGCCGGTCTGATCGAGGTCGACCGGCGCAACATCCGCATTCCCGATGCGGATCGGCTGTCGAAGTTCGGTCTGCAGCAATGGCAAGGTCGCTGACGGGCGACTTCAGCGATCGGCCGACGAAGGCCATTCAATCTGGACGCCCAGGCTGCGCAAACCGCGCAGGCCCAGCACCACCATTGGCCCGGCCGGGCGGGCCGCATCACTTGCCAAATAGCGCAGGTTGACAGGCTCGCTGCCGCTGACCAGCATCAGGCCTCTTTCGCCAGAACCGGCCTGCATGCTGGCCGGCCCTTCGATGCCGGCCAACAAGGTGCGAGGCGATTGCGGCTTTGACAGATCGATCCAGTCCAGATCGAACGGCCCCGCCGGGCTGGCGCCGGACAGCAGCCACAACGCCGGCGGAGAAAGCGTGGCTTGCAGGGCTGCGACGGGCGAAGACAAGCGGACGGTCTGCGCGACCTGCCCGGTGCGAAGGTCCTGTAAGACAACCGCTCCCGCCGCGTCGACGGTTGCAAGATACTCGCGCCCGTTCCCGTGCACGGCTGCTGCTGCATTGCCCGGTGCGAGAGCCAGCGTGGCAATGCGCCGGCGGATGTTCAGGTTGATTACTTCGGTGCGCGAAGGACGAGCGGCCGCCGGCTCGGTGGTGCCGACGACGCTCGTCCCGTCCATCGACAGCAGGGCGTCCGGCATGATCGCGTCAAGTGGCGTGCGGCGGATGCCCAGAAAGCCGCTGGACGCGACACCTTCACCCATTCGATAGTCGTGCACCAGACCGTCGAAGATCGGCTCCGCCTGCGGATCCCAGGAAATCTCCCAGAGTTCATGGATGCCGCCGAGTGTGGCGATGAAGCTTTTTCTGGGCGCGTTTCGCAAGATGCTGCTGACGCGCCCGGTCGCAGCGCCATCCAGCGTGGTCACCGGGTAAATGCGAACCTGAACCAGATTGGCGTCGAGCAGCACCAGACGGTCAGGCCCGTTCAATGCCACCAGCAGCCATCGACCGTCGGCTGAAAGGCCGAAGGTGCGGACGGCGCCGACATCGGTTTGTGCGACCGCAACCAGCTGCGGCAACTGGTATTTGACTATGGTCCCGGCGCCGGCTAGCAGGTAGGCAAAGCGCCCGTCGTCGTTGGTCTCAATGGCGCCGCGCAAGGGGGCGGCTGATGTCGCCTGATGCACCCGCACCATGGCCGCGGCGTCGAGCAGCGTCAGTGTGTGGCCGTCGCCTTCGACGACCAGCCACAATGCGTTCGGGTGCTCGAATCCCGGCCCGAGGGCGGTCGGTTCAGCCGCGCATGGCGGTGCGAGCAAAAAAATGCCCGCCAGCAGCCAGGCTGCAGCGGGCAAGCGGTACATATAGAACCGCAACACCATGGGTCAGGACTTCAGGATCGCCTCCACCGCCACTTTCAGGTCGGCGTCATTGATCTTGTCAGGTCCGTTTGGGGACATCGGGACCGGGCCGAAGACGCCGGAGCCGCCCTTGCGGACTTTCTCCATCAGCTTGGCGACGGCATCGGGTTGCCCCTTGTACTTGGCCGCAATGTCCTTGAACGACGGGCCGACCAGTTTCTTGTCCTTGGCATGGCAGGCCATGCAACCGGACTTGTTGAGGATTTCGTCGGCTGTGGCCGCATGCGCGCTAAAGGCGAGCAGGGCAGCGCTGGCGATCAGAAGTGTCTTCATCATGGGTGTCTCCTCGAATGGTTTCATGTGCGGCGACCCGAAAGGGCCGCCGCCTGGATGATCAATACACGTCGTTTTGCGTGTTGTTCACGTTGAAGTGGCCCGTCGGGGTGATCAGGCGCTGGTCCTTGATGACCTTCTTGAGCTTGAGCGTCTTGTCGTCGACGATCACCAGCGCGGACTCCTTGTCCTTGGCCGACCAGACCGCAAACCAGACCTCGTCACCGGCCTTGTTGAACTCCGGCTGGACGACCCGTGCAGCGCCGCCATCGGCTTTCAGGCCCGCCCATTCGGCGATCGGCAGCACGGTGTAGGGCTTGTCCAAGTTCCTGATGTCATATACGGCAACCGACTGCGAGATCTTCGGATCCGGATTCAGCGGGGTGTCGGAATACAGGTGGCTGGACTTGGGATGGCTCTTGATGAAGAGTGCTCCGCCGCCCTGGCCCTTGAGCGTCTGCACCACCTTGAAGGCGCTGTCCTTGTGCTTCACCGGATCGGTACCGATGATGGAGATGGTGTCATCGCCCAGGTGTCCCGTTGCCCAGACCGGACCGTACTTCGGATGAATGAAGTTGGCGCCACGACCCGGGTGCGGAATCTTGCCCACATCGATCAGCTTGACCAGTTTGCCGTCCTTCAGGTCGACCGCTGCAATCTTGTTGCTCTGGTTGGCAGCGACCATGAAGTAGCGTTTGGTCGAATCCAGGCCGCCGTCATGCAGAAAGCGTGCGGTGCCGATTTCGGTGATCTTCAGCGCATCGATGTTGGAATAGTCCACCAGCAGCGTCTTGCCGGTTTCCTTCACGTTCACCACGAACTCTGGCTTGAAGTGGCTGCCCACGATGGACGCCACGCGCGGCTCGGGGTGGTACTCCTGCTTGTCCACCGTCACGCCACGGGTCGAGACGATCTTCAGCGGCTCCAGTGTGTCGCCATTCATGATGACGAACTGCGGCGGCCAGTAGGTGCCGGCAATCGCGTACTTGTCTTCAAAGCCTTTGAACTTGCTGGTCTCGACCGATCGGGCTTCCAGACCGGTGCGGATTTCGGCCACGGTTTCGGGCTTTTCCATCCACAGGTCGATCATGTTCACTTTGGCATCGCGGCCGATCACGAACAGATAGCGGCCCGAGGCTGACAGGCGCGAAATGTGCACCGCATAACCCGTCTTGATGATGCTGATGATTTCCTTGGTGTCCCCATCGATCAGCGCCACTTCACCGCTGTCGCGCAGCGTGGTCGAGAAGATGTTGCTGATGTTGTAGTTGTTCATCTTCTTCTTGGGCCGCTTGTCCGGTGGCACCAGCACCTTCCAGGTGGCTTTCATTTCAGCCAGGCCGTACTCGGGGGGTGTCGGTGGCTCGTGCTGGATGTAGCGGGCCATCAGGTCGACCTGTGCTTCGGTCATTTCACCGGACGTCTGCCAGTTAGGCATGCCTGCCGGTGAACCGTAGGCGATGAAGACCTTCAGGTAGTCGGTGCCCTTGCCGACCGTGATGTCGGGTGTCAAGGGCTTGCCGGTGGCGCCTTTGCGAAGCACGCCATGGCAGCCTGCGCAGCGCTCGAAATAGATCTTGCGGGCCTGGTCGAACTCGGCCTGCGTCATCGCAGGCGCCTTGGGGTTCGTGCTGTTCACCATGGGCTCATTGGCCAGTGGTGACGGCGCGGCCTGATAGTTCTTCTCGGCTGGCGAGACGGGTTTCTGGTTTTGCGCGAATGCGCCAATAGCCAGGGTTGACAGCACCAGGGCTGCCAGCCGGGCCAGTTTTCTGTTTCTCATGGAAATCTCTCCTGTGGTTACGCAGCCCCGAGTTCAAAGCCATGCCTCGCAAGGCCTGCCCGGCGTGGACTGCGCGGTTCTGTCAACGTCTTCGGGCAGACAAATGGTCGTAGAAGCACTGCCGCGAAACATTGAGCCAGATCAAAGATTCATTTTGTTTGAAGATTAATTTCGGAGCGCTCGACGGAATAATTCGGCAGACCCAAAAAGGAACAGTAGTGATCAAGATCAATCATGTGGCGCGGCTGGCGCCAATCGCAGTTGCGGTGCTCGCGGCGTGGCCGTCGGGTGCCTGGTCTCAGTCCGTTTCGGTCGCGCAGGTCCCTGATGCATCGCTGCGGGAAGTCGTGGTCAGCGGCTCGCGCCACGAGCAGTTCCTGGAGGATCTGGCCGTCTCGGTCGACGTGATCGGCGAGAAAAAGATCGAGATCAACCAGATCGAGGACATCCGCGATGTCGCCAGGGATCTGCCCAACGTCTCGGTCAAGCGCGCGCCGGTGCGCTTTGCCAACACCGGGGCGGCCAACAGCACGGGCCGCGACGGCAATTCCGGTTTCAACATTCGCGGCCTGGGCGGCAACCGGGTGCTGATGATGGTGGACGGCATTCGCGTGCCGCACAGCTATGTGTTCGGTGCCAATGCCTACGGGCGCGACTACCTGTCCATCGACCTGATCAAGCGCATCGAAATCGTGCGCGGCCCGGCGTCTGCACTGTACGGGTCCGACGCCATGGCCGGTCTGGTGAACTTCATCACCTACGATCCGGGAGACTTTCTGAAGCTGGTGGGCGGCGAGGGAAAAACCGTCGGTGGCCGTGCGGCCGTCGGCTGGAGCGGTGACGACAATGCCTGGTCACTGTCCGGCACCATCGCCGGGCGCGCCAGCGACACCGTCGAGTGGCTGCTGACCGCTTCGGGCACCCGGGCCAACGCCGTCGAAACCCAGGGCACCAACGATTCCCCGGACACCAGCCGCACCACCGCCAACCCGCTGGATCAGCGCAACAACGCGCTGATGGCCAAGGTGATGATTCGCCCCGATGCCTCGCAGAAGCACTTGCTCACGCTGGAGCACGTCGGCAAGAAGACGGATGTGAACCTGCTGTCGAGCCGCACGCCGCTGCCGTGGAGGGGATCGGCTTCCGCGATTGCCGGCGCCATCGTCGACGAGCAGGCGGACAGCACGATGTCGCGTGACCGCTTCACCTGGGACGCCCGCTACATGCTCAACAGTGGATGGGCCGACAACCTGCAGACGCTGGTCGGATTGCAGTATGCCGATTCCGCGCAAAACGCCACAACCGACCGCAACACCTTGCCGGACCGGGTGCGCAACTCCAGCTACAAGGAAAACGGCCTGCAGCTGAGCGCGCAGGCCGACAAGCTGGTGGAGATGACGCCGTCGTGGGGCAAGCAGCGCGTGACCTACGGGTTGGAATACCTGACCTCCAAAATCTCCAACCTCAGCGATGGCGTCAACCCGCTGCCGCCCGAGGTGTTCCCGCTCAAGCGCTTTCCGGATACCCGGGAATCGTCGATCGCGCTGTACGCGCAGGCGGAGTGGGTCGACGAGCAGTGGAGCGTCACGCCCGGCCTGCGGGTCGACTGGTTTGACATTAACGTTCGCAGCCAGGATCTGTTCTATCCGCCGGCCAAGCTGCCGGCCCGCTCGCTCACTGGCTCGGCGATCTCGCCGAAACTCGGTGTGATCTACCGCCCGCAGCCGAACTGGAACGTCTACGGCAACTACGCCGGGGGCTTTCGCGCACCCAACGCCAACCAGGTCAACGGCTACTACGAGAACATGGCCGAGCAGGTCGTGATCGTTCCCAACCCCGACCTCAAGCCCGAGACCAGTCGCACCATTGAGCTGGGCACGCGCGGACGCTGGGGCGCGTTCAACCTGACGGCGGCGGCTTTCTACGGCCAGTACGACAACCTGATCGTCGACAACGTGCTGCAGTCGGGCTCCGGTGTGCCGGGTGATCCGAAGCTGTTTCAGACCGTGAACGCCGACAAGGCAGTGATCCAGGGTTTCGAAATTCAGGGCGCCTGGGACTGGGGCCCGGTGGCCGGCGGACGGCTGACCACACCGGTTTCATACGGGCAGGCCAAAGGCCGCAATACCACCACCGGCCAGCCGCTCAACAGCATCGATCCGGCGAAGCTGGTGGTCGGCGTCAACTACGAGGCGCCGGCCTGGACGCTGCGACTGGACATCATCGGCTTTGCCGCCAAGAAGTTGCAGGACATCGACAGCGGAAGTCTGGTCAAGCCCCCCAACACGCAAATCAGCATTCCGGGTGGCGCCACCGCCGATCTGTACGGCCAGTGGCGCATCCGCAAGGACCTGCGCCTGAACGTGGGCCTGATCAACCTGACCGACGCCAGGTACTGGCAGTGGTCCGACGTGCAGGGGCTGCCGTCGTCCACGCCGGTGCTCGACGCCTACTCACAACCGGGACGGCATTTCACGCTGTCGCTGGTGGCCGACTTCTAGCAGTGGTCGGCGCGCCTGAGACAATTCAGGCATGACAGAAGCCACCACCCAACCCAATCAGGAAACCCCCGCAGCCGATGGCCTGGAGCCCGGCTGGCTGCGGGTGGAGTCGCTCGACATCGAAGCCCAGGGCATTGCCCACCGGCCCGACGGCAAAGTTGTGTTCATCGAGGGCGCCTTGCCGTTCGAGGTGGTCAGCACCAGCGTGCACCGCAAGAAGGCCAACTGGGAGGCGGGCGTGGTCACCGCGGTGCACCACGAGTCTTCGCAGCGGGTCCCGCCAGGCTGCCCGCATTTCGGCCTGCACAAGGGTGCCTGTGGCGGCTGCAAGATGCAGCACCTGCACGCAGCGGCCCAGGTGGCGGTGAAGCAGCGGGTGCTGGAAGACAACCTGTGGCATCTGGGCAAGGTCCGGGCCGAGACGCTGCTGCGCCCCATCGAGGGGCCCACCTGGGGCTACCGGTATCGGGCCCGCCTGTCGGTGCGCCACGTGCACAAGAAGGGCGAAGTGCTGGTCGGCTTTCACGAGCGCAAGAGCCGCTATGTGGCCGACATCCAGGAGTGTCACGTGCTGCCGCCGCATGTCAACGCCATGCTGATACCGCTGCGCGCACTGATCTTCAGCCTGGATGCGCGCGAGACCTGTCCGCAGATCGAACTGGCAGCCGGCGACGACGTAACTGCGCTGGTGCTGCGCCACCTGGAGCCGCTCTCGGGTGACGATCTGGCGCGGCTGCGGGCCTTTGCGCTGGCCCACGGCGTGCAGTGGTGGCTGCAGCCCAAGGGGCCCGACACCGTGCATCTGCTCGACGCTGGCGGCCCACAGTTGGCCTACGCGCTGCCCGAGTTCGGCATCCGGATGCCGTTTCGCCCGACCGACTTCACCCAGGTCAATCCGCACATCAACCGGGTGCTGGTCTCGCGCGCGTTGCGGCTGCTGGCGGTGCAGCGCGACGAGCGGGTGATCGACTGGTTCTGCGGGCTGGGCAATTTCACGCTGCCGCTGGCCACCCAGGCGCGAGAGGTGCTGGGCATCGAAGGCAGCGAGGCACTGGTGGCCCGTTCAAGGGAGAATTTCGAGCTAAATTCGAATCAACCCAGCGTCAAGCGGTCATTGAGTGCTACAAAGTTTGAGTCAAGAAACCTGTTTGAAATGACCCCCGAGATGCTGATTGCCGACGGCACGGCTGACAAATGGCTGGTCGATCCGCCGCGCGAGGGCGCGTTTGCCTTGGCCAAGGCGCTGGCCGACCTGCATCAGGCGCGCATCGGCGGCGAAGGCGCCTCGCCGCTGCCGGAGGTAGCTGAAGGCTGGACGCCGCCCAAACGCATCGTTTATGTCAGCTGCAACCCCGCCACACTGGCGCGTGATGCTGGCTTGCTGGTGAACCTGGCGGGCTACCGTTGCACCCACGCGGGCGTGGTCAACATGTTTCCGCACACGGCGCATGTGGAGAGCATGGCGGTGTTTGAGCGCGAGCCTTCCTGAGTTTGCCGCCAGACGGCACAAAGCGAAACGCCGCGCCCATATCAGGCGCGGCGTACCGGTTCGGCCCCCGGCGTCAGGGCGTGACGGTGGGAATGCCGATTTGCGTGAACAGCGCGTTTGCAGCCTCCAGATTCAGGCGCGCGCGCTGGCTGGTACTGGGCTTGTCCTCATAGCCCCAGTACACCTTGCCACCACGTTCGACAAACACGCGGTTGTAGGTCAGCGCGGCGGTCTGGGCGGGCGGGTTGTTGAGTTTCAAGACGCGCCCATCGCCCAGGGTTTCAATGGTGTAAGTGCCGGTGCCGATGGGGGTGCAATTGTCAATCGCGCCGCTGTAGCGTTGTTTGCAGCCGTAGTAGGTCACGGCCTTTTCGCCGCTACCGGTAAAGGCCACGCGGATCAGGGAGTTGGTGGTGTAGAAACCCGTGGTGGGGTTGTTGCTGGTGGGCGCGGTGCCAATGTTGCCGACGCTGGCTGCCGCAAACGTCCACCACTCACTGGGTTCAGTACTGGTGAAAGTGACGCCGTTGTTGGTCACTGACCATTGCCCGTAGATGCACGGCGTGCCTTTGACGGCGGCTATCAATTGCTCAAGCGTGGTGACTTGAACGGTCGCGGCGCCCGATCGGGCCTCGTTGGAATTGCAGGCATGCGCTGGGTCAGTGCGCGCGTCGCCGCCCGCCTGGATGGCCGCACTGAATACCTTCATCTCGTTGGCAGGCCGCACGTCATAGCCCGGCAGTGCGCTGATGGTGGCGTTGGCGTAGTACTGCAATTTGGATCCGGCCGGGAAGGTGGCCGCCCCCAGCACCAGTTTGTCGGTGCCGTCAGTGGAACTGGTGCCCCATTTGGTATAGCTGGTGGTGCCATATGCGTAAGGGTAAGCGCGCAATGTGGCCACCACGCTGTTCATGCTCTGTCCGGAGATGTCGACGCTCGAGCGCGAGCTACGGATGAACGAATAGCCGCAGTAGATGCCCTGCTCTGTGAAGCCCCTGTCGTCACGCGGGGTCTGGGTGTTCTGCCAGCCCAGCGGGCAATTGGCCCAGGTGGTGCCGTTGAAGTGCATGTCGTCGCGGCGGGCATAGTCGCCATGGAAGGCCCAGTTGACCGTGGTGCCTGCGGTGGTCTGACTGCGAAGGTCGCGAAATCGGACCAACCCGTCGGTGCCCGGCGTGCTTTCGGCTGCGCTGCTGACAAACATGCGGTAGCTCCAGTTGTTGGCGTCGGTGAAGTTGAGCCAGTCCAGACTGCCCCCGGCGGTGGTGGAATTGCCCTCGCCGGTCGCGTTGGCCAGCGAACGGTCGATGCCCACCTGCACCGGCAGCGTCGTGGGCGTCAGCCCGGTCAGCGGCGCCAGTGTCGTGACCTGAGTCTGGATGGCTGCGGCACACGCGGGCGAGCCGATCGTCCCGGCGCAGGCGGCCTGAACGGCGGGGTTGGAAGCCGAAGCGACGATCTGCGGCAGGATGGTCGCCAAGGCTCGAGCAATGGCAGCGTCCGCTTCTGCGGCAGTGATCACGCCACCTCCCATGGCAGGGCTGCCCACGGCTGGGGCCAGAATGGTGTTTTGCTGCTGGGTGGTGACCACCAGCGTGCGTGCCACCGTGGCCGCCGTTGCTGCGCCCGGCGTGCTGTTTTGCGTGTAGTCGCCCATCAGACTGGGCAGGCCGCTGATGGCCTGCAACATTTCTGCGGCGGCTGCCGTGCTCAGCCCCTGAGCGGCAGCGGTCTGGGCCACCAGCGTGGTCAGCGGGCTGACCACGGCGTTCTGGTCGGACGGCGCGGCCAGGGTGAAGGCGGTGGTCACCGGGCCGTGGTCGGCGTCGACCGCGTCGGTGCCAATCACGGCGATCACGCGGTACTTGCCCACGTCGGCGTCAGGCACAGCCAGTGTCACATTGCCGTTGGCGTCGGTACGGCCCTGGGTTTCATCGGCGTCACAGGCGCCGTTGCCGTTTTTGTCCAGACATACCAGGGCGTTGCCAATGGCGCCGTCAATGACTTTCACGGAAACATTGGTGGTGGGCGGCGGGGGCGGCGTCAGGGGTTCGGAATCGATGCTGCCGCCGCCTCCGCCGCACGCGGCCAGGGTGAGCAAGGCCGCACTGCAGAGCGCGAGCGGCAAAGGCTTGAGTGGAATTCGCATGAGGAGTCTCCAGTGAGGTTACGAAATGCAACCGGGACTTCAGAATATGGATTCGCCCCCTTGTTCGCATCACCCAAACGGGTGATGCATGTCGGCCATTGGTTGGAGAGAACGTCGGGAAACCGGGTGCTTGAAGCCTGTGTGACAGCACGGGTATCGCTATACGGACCAACAACATCGTTGGCATCCCCAAAACGGGTGATGCCAAGCGCTTGCGAAAGCCCTACAAATATCAGGCGGGCAGGGCTTTGCCCGTATCTGGCCGTGCTGCGCGTGAATGGGAATCTCGCTGTCTCGCATGGCTGCCAATTCATCCGGGAGCGTACTCAATGACCAGAAATTCGAACATCAAATTTGCAGCTGCCCTCACCTTGTCATGCGTGGTGGGTGCCGCCTTTGCGGACGGCACCCCGATGGCGCCAGACGAAATCAAGAAGTCGTGGGTCGACAAGAAAGTATTCGCCCGATCGATTTCGGGTGTGCTCGTGGATTTTTATCTCAAGTCGGATGGTTCCGCTGAACTCTCGACCGGCAATTTCTCCGATTCGGGTACCTGGAAACTGTCGAGAGACGGGTACTGCACCATCTGGAGGAAGGTCCGTAGCGGCAGTGAAGCTTGTTTTACCGTCGTCAAGGACGGGTCCAACGTGGTCGTCCTGAATGCCGACAAGTCCAAGAATTCCGAAATTCTGAAAGTAACGGACTGACTCGAATGGGGGCGATGGCTGGTACGTTTGGCGGTGAGGTCAACCCAGCCAGCCCAGCGGGTGGTGATGGACGGCAATGGAGGCCATCCACGCAACGGTGGCCAGCGCCAGCACGAAGAACAGCGCTTTGGCCGCGCGGCTTCTGGCGCGCTTCAGGGCGTACGAACCCAGCACCACGTAGACGGGTAGCAGCAGCAGCTTGACGGCCAGCCAGCCCTGGCCGGTCAGGTTCATGCCGAGCAAGACCCACAGGCCGAGGCCGGCCAGCAGCAGGCAACTGTCGATGATGACGCTGGCGCGCCGCACCCCGGTTTGCAGTGGCCAGCGCGCGGCCATCAGCGTGGCCGCACCGCGCAGCGCAAAAAGCGTCACGCTGATGATGACCAGGGTGATGTGGGTCGATTTGACGACGGAATAGAGCGCCCCGGTCATGCGCAGCGGGTGGGTGAGGGGGGTGTGACCATCGCTGGTGATTCTGCCAGCCCCGCCCGATGGCCATGCGGTGGGCCGGGGCGGGCAAGAAAAAAGGGCCCGAAGGCCCTTGTGTGTTGCCTGTGGGCCGCTGGCGGCCCGCCCGGTTCAGGCTTGGCAACAATCAGTCGCGCTCGCCGCCCATGATGCCCAGCAGGGCCAGCAGCGCCTGGAACACGTTGATGATGTCCAGGTACAGGGCCAGCGTGGCGCTGATGTAGTTGGTCTCGCCGCCGTCGATGATGCGCTTGAGGTCATACAGTATGTAGGCACTGAAGATGCCGATGGCCATGACCGAGATCACCATCATGCCGGCGCTGGAGCCGACAAAGACGTTGATGATGCCGCCGACCATGATGGCCAGCGCGCCGACGAACAGCCACTTGCCCATGCCGGACAGGTCACGCTTGATCACGGTGGACAGGCTGGCCATGGCGAAGAACACGCCGGCGGTACCGCCAAAGGCCGTCATCACCAGTTCAGGACCGTTCTTGAAGCCCAGCACCATGGCGATCATGCGCGAGAGCATCAGGCCCATGAAGAAGGTGAAGCCCAGCAGCACCGGCACGCCGGCGGCGGAGTTCTTGGTCTTTTCGATGGCGAAGATGAAGCCGAAGGCGCCGCCCAGGAAGACGACAAGGCCCAGGCCGCCATTGAGCGACTGGGTGATGCCGGTGGCCACGCCGATCCAGGCGCCCAGCACCGTGGGGATCAGGCTCAGGGCCAGCAGCCAGTAGGTGTTGCGCAGGACACGGTTGCGCTCGACGAGCGAAGCCCCCTGGCCATAGCCGGCCGGGTTGATGGTTTGCACGCGATCGTTCATGTTCAAAACTCCTTCAGGATGGTCACACAACGTGACGGGGTCATTCTAGTCGGCGAGGGGTTGCGGGGCGAAATCCCCAGGGGCCGATTCCGATAAGCCATGAGGTTAATCCGGCGGTTCGATCGCGCCGGCCTTGCGTTCTCCGTGCCAGGCACGGCTGCCGTTATGCTCTGGTTTTTTCAACCACCGATCCGTTATGAAAACCCTATTTGCCCTCGAATCGTCCGAAATCAAGGCCATTGCCGCCGCTGCCGAAGCTGAAGCCCTGAAAAACAACTGGGCGGTGACCATCGCCATTGTCGATGCCGGCGGCCATCTGCTGCACCTGAACCGGCTGGATGGCGCTGCGCCTGTCTCGGCGCACATCGCACCCGCAAAGGCTCAGACAGCGGCGCTGGGGCGGCGCGAGAGCAAGGTTTACGAGGACATGGTCAATGGCGGACGGGTGTCCTTTCTGAGCGCGCCAGCCCTCAGCGGCCTGCTCGAAGGCGGCGTGCCGGTGATGAAGGACGGCCAGTGCCTCGGCGCCGTTGGCGTCAGCGGCGTCAAGTCGGCCGAAGATGCGCAGATTGCGCGTGCTGGCATCGCCGCCATCGGCCTGTAAACGCTCATCAAACCATAGCGTCAATGCACCATTTGACGCTGGCTGAGTGCCAAAAATACCTGAAATCTGCTGAAAAAGCAGCCAGGGGGTCGGTGGCCGGCAGGCCTGCCCGCCGGCCGCAGCCAGACGTGGGGCCGAACCGCCGGCGTTCAGGCTGAATCGGTCACCAGTTGCGGCGGCGCGGCGGCCGGATTGGCCGAAGGTGGTGCCAGATGCAGCACCACTTTCTTCGGGTCGGCGTGGTCCAGCGCGCGGTTCATCTGCTCCAGCAGCTGCGTGCCTTCCGGTTCCGGGGATGCCAGTGCGGTCATGCTGAGGTCGGGCAGGGTCATGGTCACGACCCTGAAACGCCGGGTCAGGTGCGACGGCAACTGGGGCACCGTTCCCAGACCCTTGGCAATGACGTGCTGCGCAAACGCCTGCAGCAGGGCGGGGCGGTAGGGGGCTTCGAGCACGATGGCAAAGCGCGTGTTCTCCACGCGGCTGACCGTGTCCATTTCCCGCGCCATGTACGACAACTGCGAAGCGGCCACCACCAGCGCGCGGTCGCCCATCTCGCGCCCTTCCTTGGCCACGATTTCGGCGTGGTTGGACAGTTCGACCAGCACCAGCGCGCAGTCCTGCGCGTTGCGCCGGGCCCGGCGGATGGCGTCTGCCAGGCGCAGCAGCAGCACCGGCACGCTGGTCAGGCCGGTCAGCGGGTCGGTGCTGTTGATCACTCGCATGCGTGCGCTGTTTTCGTTGAATTCCTTGGCCCGCCGGTGCAGGATGAACAGCAGCAGCGGGATTTCAATGGCCGAGCCGATCAGCACCGCGTACTGGGTGGCCCAGCTGTCGGGCAGCAAACCTGCGCTGCGCAGCGCGGGAAACGGATAGGCCAGATGCAGCGGCAGGAAACCCAGAAACGTCCAGCCGGCGTGGACTTCGCCCTTGCGCCAGGCCCAGAAGCAAACCGACATGCTCAGCACCACCGACAGCAGGCCGTACAGGTTCAGCAGCTTGAATGCGGCGGGACTCAGAAACAGAAAGTAGAACAGCGGGAACACAAAGCCCACCACCGACCAGGCGGTAACGAAGCGGTACAGCCGCCGGCTGTGCCGCGACAGCGCGCCGACTTCGCGCACAAACCAGATGCCGGCCGCCGTCAGCCACAGCATGAAGATGGCCGGCGCCATGTCGTTCCAGCGCGGCAGGTTCGGCCAGAACATCAGCCCGCCCAGCCCGGTGAACGAGGTCTGAAAGCCCAGCATGCAGGTGACATAGGCCACATAGGCGATGAAGACCCGGTCGCCGTAGAGCCGCACGTGCACCCAGCCGAGGAACAGCACCAGCAGGCCAAAGCCCAGGTAACCGCCCAGATACATCAGGGATTCGTCGCGCAGCGCCCGAAGCGCCTGCTCATCCACCAGTCGCAGGCTGGCGCTGACCGGCGCGGGGTAGTTTTCCAGCCGCAGCCAGACGGCCGATCCGGCGTGCGGGTCCAGTGAAAAGACCGGCGTGCGGTCCGGGTGTGCCCAGGAAGAGACCGCCAGATGGTCGCCGGCCTGCTGCTCGGTCCACTGGCCATCGGTACCCCGCTGGTACAGCGTCGCGCGGTTGGTGAAGGCGGCGCCTTCCAGGATCAGGTACCAGCGCCGCGCATGGTCGAGAGCTGGCGGCTGGTAGCGCAGCCAGAGCGCGCCGCGATCGATCTCGAACGAGCGGGGTTTTTCGAGCGCCTGCAAGTCGGTGGAAGGCAGGCTCAGCACCTCTTCCAGCGACGCGCGACCCTGGGGGTCGATCCAGTAGTGAATCTCCGTCGAGATCAGCTTGCCCGACGCGGCAACCTGCGCCCAGCCGGCACCCGATAGTGCGGCCAGCAGCAGAATCACCATCCAACGCCAGCTGAACCCTTTCAAGTTTTGCCGCCTTTTTGCTCAATGTTGTTCCGGGCGTGCCGGAATGGAAGCCGTGTGGGCCTTCGGGGTTGTTGCGATCCAGGGTCCGTTCACCGTCAAAGCGTCTTCCAGCCAGTTCAGCCAGCCGGGTGCGCGCGGTTCATGATGCCATTGGGCAACCGCATCGCGCATAGGGTTTAACACTTGGTCCGGCAGAGTCAGCGGACGGGTCTGGTCCAGCAGGAAGCGGCTCAGCAGTCGATAGCCCACCACCCGGGTGAACGTGCGCGAGATCGAAAACTGCGGCAGGAAGCATCGCACGCTCGCGTCCACTGCCCGGGTCAGCGCGCGCGCCAGCGTGAACAGCAAGCGCGCCGGGGCCGGCGCAGCGTCCAGAATGCCGATGTCGGCGGCCGCCTGGCGACCGATCAGCCATTGCGTCATCGGCAGCGGCAGGCTGCGCAGCACGGGCAGGCGCACGCTGCTGGCCATGGCGTTCATCAGCGCGCGGCCCAGCGCCGGGCGGGGGTCGGGCACACCGGGCGCGGTACGAGCGACGTCGCGCATTCGCTCGAACAGGCGAGCGGCCTCGTCGTAGTCGTGGGCCATCAGCTCGTCGCGCACACCCAGCACATGGCCGGCCACGTTCCAGATGTGCAGCACGGCGCGCTCGTCGGCGGGCGGCAGGCCCAGGCCCATGGTACGCATGCAGCGCAGAAAGACATAGCTGAAAGTCAGCAGCGTGTAGGCCAGTTCCAGCTGGTTGCACGGCAGGCCGTTGCGGTCGACGTCCCAGCCGTGTCCCATCAGCGCTGCATGCAGGTTGTCCGGTTGGCCGTTGGCCGACAGCGTTGCCACGACGCCGGCCGCCTGCTGCGGGTTGCCATGCAGGATCAGGTGGCGGATCGTTGCGTGAATCAGCCGCACCTTGAGCACCTGCGCCACGCCACAGCCGGCGCCGGTGGTCAGGCCGCCTTTGAGCATCACCGGGAATACCATGGCCGCCGTCTGGCGGATGCGGTGCTCGGTGTGCGCTTCAAGCTGACCGGCGACGTGCAGCACTTCGGCCAGCCGGGGCGGCACGTAGCACTCGGGCAGGCTGGCGCAGAACAACAGGACGCAAGACAGCGGGCCCTCCTGCATGAAGACCGTTCCGGCGCGGGTCACCTGATCGGCATGGGTCCAGTCCGGCAACTTGCAGCCTTCGGCAAGGTATTCGCGCAGCGCGGCTACCAGCGGGGCGTCGGCCGGCTCGCACGTAGGGTTCCAGCCGGCCAGTCCGGCGTTGCTGTCCCATTGCGCCATCAGCCGCGTGGCCCGGGCCAGGCGTTTCAGCGCGGCGTCATTGCCGCCCGGCGCGTCGTTCCACGGGCCGAAAATGGCGGCAACCGTGCGGTCGGCCAGTGGGTCGGCGACCCGGTTCATCGACTCCAGCAGCGGGACCGTCGCATCCATCAGGGGCCTTTCGTGGTTTCGCCGATCCATTGCCAGCGTGCGACCAGCGCGACAAACAGCGCAATACCCATCGCAAAGAAGGCGACAGCGCGGACTTCAACCGGGTCACCGAAGCAGAGCTGGAACACCAGCGCAAACCCGTAAATGGCCGGTGCAACCAGCGCCGCTGCGCGCTCGCGGCGGCCTCTGGACGCAAGCCTGACGGGTGCAAAAAAGGCCTGGAACAGCGAAACGATGACGAAGGAAACGAACATCCAGCCGGCAAAACCCTGCAGCGTTTCGCCAAACCAGCCGCCGTCGGTCCGGGCCATGATCCAGGCCTTGAGCACGAAGACGAAATAGGGATCGGCGCCCAGATCGAAGGCGGTGATGATCATGGCGGCCAGCCAGGCGGTCAGCAACCGCTGCAGAGCGCCTGCAGGAGCAGGCAGTACCGGCTGGCGCCACAGGATCAGGCAGGCCATGGCGTAGCCCAGCCAGCACAGCGCAAACCACATCAGGACAATCGCCACGGGCACATTGCCCAGTTGCGGGCCGAGCACCTCGGTGTAGTGGTAGCGGCCAAAAAACCAGCCGCGCGACGAGCCCATCTGCTCGGCAAACCAGCCCAGCATCATCGCAAGGCCGGCGAATCCGGCGGCGCTGCGTCGGCCGGCGAGCACCCATGAAGACCACAGGCTCGCCGCGAACAGCAGCGCGCAGCTGGCCACGAGCGCGGTGGTGACCAGGGCCGCCAACGGTGCGGCGCTCATCGGCCACCCCCGAGCCTCGTCGCCTCGGCGATGGGATCCATCGTGTATGGGAACATGGCGTTGCGGTTCGGGTGCGACACAAAAAGGGCGCAGGGTATCACGGCCCGGCCCCCCCGGTCAGTGGTCAAACGGCGGTGCCCATGAAAAAACCCCAAGCAGATCAACTGCTTGGGGTTTCCATCTGGCGGAGCAGGCGGGATTCGAACCCGCGGAGGGCTATTAACCCTCACACGCTTTCCAGGCGTGCGACTTAAACCACTCATCCACCGCTCCAGAGCCCGCAATTGTAGCAGCGGCGGCGGCCCGATCCGGCGGCTGATCGGGAGCGCCGGGCGGGTGCCGGAATCAGCTCGCCTTGGTCGTCTGCACCATCTTCATGGCCGAAGCGATCAAGGCTGACACCTCGGTCATGTTGGAGGGAATGATCAGCGTGGTCGTGGCGTCGCCGGCAACCTGGCTGTACGCCTCCACGGCCTTTTCGGCCACCTTCAGCTGCACGGCCTGCTCGCCGCCGGGCTGGCGGATGGCGGCCGCGACCCGTTCGATGGCCTCGGCCGTGGCCACGGCCACGGCGGTGATGGAGGCGGCCTCGCCCTGCGCCTTGTTGATCACCGCCTGCTTTTCGCCTTCGGAGCGGGCAATGAAGGCCTCGCGTTCACCGGTGGCGATGTTGATCTGCTCCTGCCGGCGCCCTTCTGAGGCGGCGATCAGTGCACGCTTCTCGCGCTCGGCGGTGATCTGCGCCTGCATCGCGTGCAGGATTTCCTTTGGCGGTGTCAGGTCCTTGATTTCGTAGCGCAGCACCTTCACCCCCCAGTTCAGCGCCGCTTCGTCGATGGCCTGCACCACTTGCGCATTGATGATGTCGCGCTCCTCGAAAGTCTTGTCCAGTTCGAGCTTGCCGATCACGCTGCGCAGCGAGGTCTGGGCCAGCTGGGTCACCGCCATGATGTAGTTGGACGAGCCGTAACTGGCGCGCATCGGGTCGGTGACCTGGAAGTACAGGATGCCGTCCACCTGCAACTGGGTGTTGTCGCGGGTGATACAGACCTGGCTGGGCACGTCCAGCGGGATCTCTTTCAGACTGTGCCGGTAGGCCACCTTGTCAATGAACGGCACCAGGAAGTTCAGGCCCGGCGCCAGTGCTGCATGGTATTTGCCCAGGCGCTCGACCACCCAGGCGTTCTGCTGCGGCACGACCTTGATCGAGCGGGTGATGAAGATGACGGCGATGACAAAAAGAAGGACGGCGATTTCCATGGAGGGTCTCCGGTTGGAACAAAGAGAAAGAGTCAGCTTGCGGCGTGGGAAGCAGTCAGACGCGGTCGACCAATAGCCGGCTGCCCACCAGCTCGGCAACGCGGTGCGGCCCGGCTGCGGGCGTCACGCCGGGGCGGTGTATGGCGGTCCAGTTGGCGCCGCGGTACTTCACAGCAGCCGTGCCGTCCGGGCCCCAGGCATCGATCTGGATCACCTCGCCCACGTCCAGGTTCACGCTGCGCAGCGACCGGATCGACGGATCGGTGGCGCTCCGCTTGCGCAGAAAATACTGGCCGACCACTGCCGCGCCGCCGATCAGTCCGGCGGTGACGAACTGGGTGTTCAAGCTGGCGCCCATGTGGGCGGCCACCGCTGCTGCGGCCAGGCCGATCGCCAGCATCAGCAGGTAAAAGGTGCCGGTGATCAGCTCGACGGCAACGGCCGAGCCGGCAAGCAGCCACCAGATGGTCGATTCGGTCATGGGCATCCTCTCATTGGCATCCAACCTTCATTCTGGACCAATCTGCCATCGCTGCAAGGCAGGTGACACTGTTTATCCTTACACTTCGCGCCTGTTTGCGTTTTTCTCCGCCCGCCTGAGCGGGCCGACCGGAGCTTTTCATGAAATTTCGCTTCCCCATCGTCATCATCGACGAAGACTACCGCTCCGAAAACACCTCCGGCCTGAGCATCCGGGCGCTGGCCCAGGCCATCGAGAGCGAAGGGTTCGAGGTGCTGGGCGTCACCAGCTATGGCGACCTGTCGCAGTTTGCCCAGCAGCAAAGCCGTGCCAGCGCGTTCATCCTGTCGATCGACGATGAAGAGTTCACGCCTGGGCCGGAGCTGGACCCCATCGTGCTGAGTCTGCGCGCCTTCATCGGCGAGGTGCGCCGCAAGAACGCCGACGTGCCGATCTACATCTACGGCGAGACCAAGACCAGCCGGCACCTGCCCAACGACATCCTGCGCGAACTGCACGGTTTCATCCACATGTTCGAGGACACGCCCGAGTTCGTGGCGCGCCACATCATCCGGGAGGCCAAGAGCTACCTGGAGAGCGTGCAGCCGCCGTTCTTCAAGGCCTTGCTCGACTACGCCGAAGACGGCTCCTACAGCTGGCACTGCCCGGGGCACTCGGGCGGCGTGGCGTTTCTGAAAAGCCCGGTCGGGCAGATGTACCACCAGTTTTACGGCGAAAACATGCTGCGCGCCGACGTCTGCAACGCGGTCGAGGAACTGGGCCAGCTGCTGGATCACAACGGTGCCATCGGCGAGAGCGAGCGCAATGCGGCGCGCATCTTCAATGCCGATCACTGCTTCTTCGTCACCAACGGCACCAGTACCTCGAACAAGATGGTCTGGCACCACACCGTGGCACCGGGCGACGTGGTGGTGGTCGATCGCAACTGCCACAAGTCCATCCTGCACGCCATCATCATGACCGGTGCGATCCCGGTCTTCCTCAAACCCACGCGCAACCATTTCGGCATCATCGGTCCGATCCCCAGGAGCGAATTCGAGCCGTCGGCCATCCAGGCCAAGATCGCCGCCAACCCGCTGCTCAAGGGTGTCGATCCGAAAAAGGTCAAGCCGCGCGTGATGACGCTGACGCAATCGACCTACGACGGCGTGCTCTACAACACCGAGACCATCAAGACAATGCTTGACGGTTACGTCGACAACCTGCATTTCGACGAAGCCTGGCTGCCGCACGCCGCGTTTCACCCGTTCTATGGCGCCTATCACGCGATGGGCAAGAAGCGCGTGCGGCCGATGAAGGCGGTGGTCTACGCCACGCAGTCCATTCACAAGCTGCTGGCAGGAATCAGCCAGGCCAGCCAGGTACTGGTGCAGGATTCACAGACCACGAAGCTGGATCGGCACCTGTTCAACGAGGCCTACCTGATGCACACGTCGACCTCCCCGCAGTACAGCATCATTGCCAGCTGCGACGTGGCGGCGGCGATGATGGAGCCGCCCGGCGGCACCGCGCTGGTGGAGGAGAGCATTGCCGAGGCGCTGGACTTTCGCCGTGCGATGCGTAAGGTCGCGGGCGAGTTCGGTGACGACTGGTGGTTCAAGGTCTGGGGCCCCGAAAAACTGGTGGAAGAGGGCATTGGCCGGGCCGAAGACTGGATTTTGCGCAGCGATGCCAAAAGCAACCGCAAGGGAGCCAAATGGCACGGTTTCGGCGAGATTGCCGACGGTTTCAACATGCTCGACCCGATCAAGTCGACCATCGTCACGCCGGGCCTGGACCTGAACGGGCGCTTTGCCAAAACCGGCATTCCAGCGTCCATCGTCACCAAGTTCCTGGCCGAGCACGGCGTGGTGGTGGAAAAGACGGGCCTGTACAGCTTCTTCATCATGTTCACCATCGGCATCACCAAGGGCCGCTGGAACACGTTGCTGACCGCGTTGCAGCAGTTCAAGGACGATTACGACAAGAACCAGCCGCTGTGGCGCATGATGCCGGAGTTCTGCCAGCAGCACCCGCGCTACGAACGCATGGGTCTGCGAGACCTGTGCCAGCGTGTGCACGAGATGTACGCCAAGTACGACATTGCGCGGCTCACCACCGAGATGTATCTGAGCGACCTGACGCCGGCGATGACGCCGGCAGACGCCTACGCCCACATTGCCCACCGCAAGACCGAGCGGGTGGAAATCGACCAGCTGGAAGGCCGCATCACCGTGGGCCTGGTCACGCCTTACCCGCCGGGCATCCCGTTGCTGATTCCGGGCGAAGTGTTCAACAAGAAGATCGTCGACTACCTGAAGTTCTCGCGGGTCCTGCACAATCAGTGCCCGGGCTTCGAGACCGACATCCACGGTCTGGTGGAGGTAGAGGGCGAGGACGGTGTGCGCCGGTATTACGCCGATTGCGTCCGCAAGTGAGGGGCCCCCTCGGGGTTTCAGGTGGCCGATTTATGGTCTAAATCGGCTCGATCCAGCGTCAAATAGTCAGCTTTTGCTATCGATAAGATAGTTGTCGGCGTTGCACCCGCAGCCCGGCTTGCGCGCAGGGCGGATGCCCAGCGGTCTCACCCCGCCACAACATCGGCCGAGACGCCGGCGGTCTGGCTGAAACCGCCATCCACATAGGTGATCTCGGCGGTCACGCCGCTGGCCAGATCGCTCAGCAGGAACGCGGCAACGTTGCCAACGTCCTCGATCGTGATGTTGCGGCGAAGCGGCGAGGCTTCGGCCACCCGGCCGAGCAACTTGCCGAAATCCTTGATACCGCTGGCCGCCAGCGTGCGGATCGGGCCGGCGCTGATGCCGTTGACGCGGATGCAGCGGCCGTCGCGCGTGCGGCCCAGCGATTCGGCCAGGTAGCGCACCGACGCCTCGAGCGCCGCCTTGGCCAGCCCCATCGTGTTGTAGTTGGGAATGGTGCGCAGCGCGCCCAGGTAGGTCAGCGTCAGCAGGGCGGACTTGTCGTTGAGCATCGGCAGCGCCGCTTTGGCCATGCCCGGGAAACTGTACGCGCTGATGTCGTGGGCGATGCGATAGCCCTCGCGCGAGAGGCCTTCCAGAAAATCGCCGGCAATCGCCTCGCGCGGCGCAAAACCGATGGCGTGCACGAAGCCGTCAAAGGTTGGCCAGGTTTGTGACAGGTCGCGGAACATTCGGGCGATCTGCTCATCGCTGGCGACGTCGCAATCGAACACCAGTTTGGAGTCGAACTCGGCGGCAAACTCGGTGATGCGGTCCTTGAAACGGTCGCCGACGTAGCTGAAAGCCAGTTCTGCGCCCTGCGCGTGGCAGGCCCGGGCTATGCCGTAAGCGATCGAACGGTTGGACAGCAGGCCGGTGATCAGCAGCTTCTTGCCAGTGAGAAAGCCGGTTTTCTGGCTCATGGGGGCGTCTCCTCAGTAAATCTGTGCAGAATTGTCGCATGCGTGGTTGGCTGCTATTTTTGTTACTGGCTGTGGGTCTTCCTGCATGGGCAGCGCATGGTTATTCCCAGTTCGGCGAGTTCAGGTATCCGGCCGGGTTTGCCCATTTCGACTACGTCAACCCGAATGCACCCAAAGGCGGCGAGATATCGCTGGTGCCGCCGACCCGGTTGTCCAACTTCGACAAGTACAACCCGTTCACACTCAAGGGCAGCGCGCCGCCGGGCCTGGGCGATCTGGTTTTTGAGAGCCTGCTGACGCCAACGCTGGACGAGCCGACGGTCGCCTACGGCCTGCTGGCCGAAGACATCAGCGTGTCGGCCGACCACCTCTCGGCGGTTTTCAGGCTCAACCCGCTGGCGCGTTTCAGCAATGGTGACCCGGTGCTGGCCGCCGACGTGAAGCATTCGTTCGACCGTCTCACCAGCAAGGAGGCCGCGCCCCAGTACCGCACCATCTTTGGCGAGGTGCGAGGCGCGACCGTTCTGGGCGAGCGCACCATCCGATTTGACTTCAAGCGCGCGAATGCCGAACTGCCGCTGATCGTCGGCAGCCTGCCGGTGTTCAGCCGCAAATGGGGTGTGGTTGACGGCAAGGTCAAGCCGCTGGACCAGATCGTGACCGATCTGCCCATCGGCAGCGGCCCTTACCGGATCGGCAAGGTGAATTTCGGGCGCGACATCACTTACGAGCGCGATCCGGCCTACTGGGCGAAGGACGTCAACGTGCGCCGCGGCATGTTCAATTTCGACCGCATCACCTACAAGATCTACAAGGACAACACGGCGCAGCTGGAGGCCTTCAAGGCCGGCGAATTCGACTACATACAGGCGTTCATCGCCCGCGAATGGGCGAGGGCATACACGGGCAAGGCTTTCGACTCCGGCCAGCTGATCAAGAGGGAGCTGCAACACGGCAACGCCGGGGACTTCCAGGGTTTCCAGTTCAACACGCGGCGCGACAAGTTCAAAGACCCCCGGGTGCGCGAAGCCATCGGTCTGGCGATGGACTTCGAGTGGCTGAACCGCCAGCTGTTCTACAACGCCTACACCCGGGTTCGCGGGTTCTTCGTCGCCAGCGATTTCGAGGCGAAAGGCCTGCCCGGCCCGGACGAACTGGCGTTGCTGGAGCCGCTGCGCGCTCAGCTGCCGCCGGGGCTTTTCACCGAGCCCGTGCCGCTGCCACCGGTGACGAGTCTCGATCCGGCCTCGGGGCAGACACTGCGCGACAACCTGCGCCGGGCGCGCAAGCTGCTCAACGACGCCGGATGGCACTATCGCGACGGCGCGCTGCGAAACGACAAAGGTGAGCCCTTCACGGTTGAGATCCTGGACAGTGGTGGATCGATGGGGCGAATTGTCACGCCGATTGCCAAGAACCTGGAAAAACTGGGCATTCAGGTCAATTACAAGGTCATCGACTTCGCCATCCTGCAAAAGCGCATGGATGTTTTTGACTTTGACGTCACCAGCAGCCGCAGCGTCGGCAGCGAAGCGCCGGGTACCGAATTGCTGGAGCGCTTCGGTTCAAAGGCCGCAGGCATTGAAGGCTCGTCCAACGTCATCGGTGTGCGTGATCCGGCGGTGGATGCGCTCCTGGACCAGGTGATCTCGGCGCGAACCCGGCCGCAACTGGTGGCCAGTGTGCGCGCGCTCGACCGCGTGCTGCGGTTCGGCCACTATGTGGTTCCGCACTGGTATTCGGGTGTGCACCGGGTGGCCTGGCGTGCGGGGCTGTTTGAAGTCCCGGCGGTGATGCCGCGCTACTACCAGCCAGAGTCCTGGATCACCAGCACCTGGTGGGCCACCCCGGCCAACCGGGAAGCGCTGCGCCTGCGGCTGGAGAAAAAATAGTCGTGGTGGCCTACATTCTCAAGCGGCTGCTGCTGATGATTCCCACCTTGCTGGGCGTGCTGCTGCTGACCTTTGTCGTGATCCAGTTCGTGCCCGGTGGCCCGGTCGAGCAGATGGTGGCGCAACTGCAGGGGCGCGATACCGGCGGCGAGGGCGCGGCGGCCAGCGGCGCCGGCTACCGCGGCCGCCAGGGCGTGGACGCGGCGCGCATTGCCGAGATCCGGGCGCTCTATGGCTTCGACAAGCCCGCGCCTGAGCGCTTCTGGCAGATGCTCAAGCAGTTCGCGCGTTTCGATCTGGGCAAGAGCTTTTTCTATCCCAAGGACGTGTGGACGCTGGTCAAGGAGAAGCTGCCGGTTTCAGTCAGCCTGGGCTTGTGGACGTTCTTTCTCAGCTACCTGATATCGGTGCCGCTGGGCATTGCCAAGGCGGTGCGGGCAGGCAGCCGGTTTGACACGCTCACCAGCCTGCTGGTGCTGATCGGCTACGCCATTCCCGGCTTTGTGCTCGGCGTGGCGCTGTTGGTGATATTCGGCGGCCAGCTGCAGTGGTTTCCGCTGCGAGGCCTGACGTCGAGCAACTGGGACACGCTGAGCTGGGCTGCAAAGATCACCGACTACCTCTGGCATATTGCGTTGCCGGTGACCGCCAGCGTGGTGGGTGCGTTTGCCGTGACGACCATGCTGACCAAGAACGCGTTTCTGGAGGAAATCCGCAAGCAATATGTGCTGACCGCCCGGGCAAAGGGACTCTCCGAGCGCCGCGTGCTCTGGAAGCACGTGATGCGCAACGCGCTGATACCCATCATTACCGGCTTCCCTGCGGCTTTCATCGGTGCCTTCTTTGCCGGCTCGCTGCTGATCGAGACGCTGTTCTCGCTCGACGGCCTGGGCCTGTTGAGCTACGAATCGGTGATCCGGCGCGACTATCCGGTGGTGCTGGGCACGCTGTACCTGTTCACGCTGATCGGGCTGGTGACCAAGCTCATCAGCGACCTG
>JACSRS010000160.1 GCA_014879655.1 Burkholderiaceae bacterium | reverse complement strand
GATCGCCTAAATTCGGTCGCGGGTGGTCTGGCGGTGGGTTTCGGCGTGCATCGACGCAAAAAACGAACGCGCAGCATCGCAGTCGCGTGCGATGCCCGCAGTCAGGGCATCCAGGCTGTCGTACTTGAGTTCGTCGTGCAGTTTGTGCAGCAGTTCCACACGGATGATTTTACCGTATGCCCCTTCGGCGCCGAGCGCGGCCGGCCATTGCAGGCAGTGGGTTTCGAGCAGCACGCGGCCGCCGTTGACGTCCCGCGGATCCAGCGACGGGCGAATGCCCAGGTTGGCCACGCCGGGCAGCGGCGCGTCACCCAGACCGAAGACCTGCACCGCGAAGATACCGCTTGCGGCCGGTTTCCAGTGCGAAAACCGCAGGTTCAGCGTGCGAAATCCGTCGCCTGTGCCGGCCCGGCTGGCGCCCAGCTCGCGGCCCAGCTTGCGTCCGTGCACCACGTGGCCGCTGATGCTGTAGGGCCTGCCCAGCAACGCAGCCACGTCGTCCATGCGGCCGCCGGCCAGTGCATCACGCACCGCCGAGCTGGACACGCGCAGGCCGTGGACTTCATAGCTGTTCATCCGCGCCACATCGAAGCCCTGCGACCGGCCGGCGGCGTCAAGCATCGCGTAGTCGCCGGCCCGTCGCGCGCCAAAGCGGAAGTCGTCGCCCACCAGCACGTAGCGCGTGCCCAGGCCCTGCATCAGCACGTCGTGCACGAAGGCCTCGGGCGACAGCGCTGCCAGCCGGGCGTCAAACGGCAGCACCACCACCTGTTGCACGCCGCAGCGCTCCAGCTCGGTGAGCTTGTCGCGCAGCGTGGCAATGCGCGCAGGCGCCAGATCGGGCTTGCGCTGGCTGGCGGCGAAGAAGTCGCGCGGATGCGGCTCGAAGGTCATCACGCAGCTGGGCACGCCCCGGTGCGCCGCTTCGTTGTTCAGAAGCGCCAGCATGGCCTGGTGGCCGCGATGCACACCATCGAAGTTGCCGATGGTCAGCGCGCACGCCGGTGCAATGCCGCGATGGTGAAAGCCCCGGAAAATCTTCATGAGAAGGTATGGTTTTGATAGCTGAAAAAGACCATTTGACGCTGGAACAGTCTCAAAAATGTCATGAAAACAGGGTATATTGTGACCCAGGGTGTGCGCCGGCCGGTCCGGTTGGCGACGCACCGCATTCGCGTACCGAGCCCGAGTCTGTTTTCGTTGATCACAGGAGGCCAGTTGTGAAGGTGTTGAAGCTGTCGGCCCAGGGGTTGCCGCAATCGTGGATTTCGCTGGAACAGGCGGTGATCCACTACGCGGCGCACGAAGTGCGCTGGGAGATGGGGCGCGAGGTGGCGGTGTTCCACGGTGGGCACAACGCGGTGACGGGTCGCCAGTCGGTCATCGCGGTCAACAGCATCATCGGCACGCGCGGCGTGCCCAACATCAACCCATTCCAGCTGCGGCCGGGCCTGACCAACTGCAAGCTTTTTGCCCGCGACCGCAACATCTGCGCTTACTGCGGCGACCATTTCCATGAAGAAGCGCTGACGCGCGAGCACATCATCCCTTTCGCACAGAACGGTGTGGACACCTGGATGAACGTGGTCACCGCCTGCCGGGCCTGCAATCACCGCAAAAGCAGCCGCACGCCCGAGCAGGCGCACATGCCGCTCCTGTACACGCCTTACGTGCCCAGCCTGTGGGAGGACTTCATCCTTCGCAACCGCCGTATCCTGGCCGACCAGATGGAGTTTCTGATGGCGCACCTGCCCAAGTCATCACGCCTGCACGGGTGAGTCTCGGGCATCCAGTCAGGGCTGCCCCCCGCTTGGCAAAATGCTGGAAGGCGACTGGATACCAGCGACCATGACCGGTTGAACGACGGACCGCTTGCGGGCAAATCCGTACACGGGCGGATCGGTCACTGCGTCAACTCAAGCACCGTCACTTGCTGCAGCGGCCAGACACGCCCGACGATTCGCTCGCCGTTGAACTCAGCGACCACGCTACGTGGTGCGATGTCGCTGGAGCCCGGAAACGGGCTGCGATAGACGTGGGTCACTGCGCTTTGGTTGCGGATGGCATTGCCGCCGCGCGAATTGCCGACCCGCACCCGTTTGTTGCTGCCCGTCGCCCTCACACCTTCTTGAATTTTGCTTCCAGATAAGCCATGTGCTCCGCCGTTGACGCCCCGGGTCAAACCCCTTCAGGCAAACACGCCGGCCGTGTCCTGCATTCTGGCCGAGACTTCGCCCAAGTGGTGCAGGCTGTCGCCAAAGGTCATTTCCAGCTGGGTCAGCGACTTGAAGTAGTGGCTGCCGATGTACTCGTCGGTCACGCCGATGCCGCCGTGCAACTGCACCGACTGCTGGCCGACGTAGCGCATCGAGGCGCCCAGCTGCACCTTGGCGCGGGCCATCGCGGCGCGGCGCTCCGGCGCCGGGGTGTTGAGCTTGAGGCTGGCGTAGTAGCTCATCGAGCGGGCCAGCTCCAGCTGCATCTTCATGTCGGCAGCGCGGTGGCGCAGTGCCTGGAAGCTGCCGATGACCACGCCAAACTGCTTGCGCGTGCCCAGGTAGTCGGCGGTGAGGGTCATGGTCTGGTCCATCACGCCCACCGCAGTCGCGCAGGCGGCGGCAATGCCGATGTCCACCGCGTGTTCCAGCGCCGTGAGGCCGTCGAGGGTGATCAGTTGCGCCGGCGCGGCATCGAGCTGCACGTCGGCCGCCCGGCTGCCGTCCTGTGTGCCGTAGCCGCGCGTCTGCACGCCGGTGGCCGAGCGTTCGATCAGGAACATCGCGATCTTGCCGTCCACGCTGGCGGGGACCAGAAAGGCTTCCGCTGCGTCGCCGGCCGGTACCACGTTCTTGGTTCCCGTCACGCTCCAGCCGTCGCCCGATTTCGTGGCCGTGGCCGCGCAGACGTCCAGCCGGTAGCGCGCCTTGCGCTCCTGATAGGCCAGTACGACCAGCGCTTCACCGGAGGCGATGCGCGCCAGCCAGTCGGCCTTGAGCGCGTCCGGCGCGTAACCGGCCAGCACGCCGCCGGCAATCAGCGCCTGCGCCAGCGGCTCCAGCACGATGCCGCGCCCGAGTTCTTCCATCACCACCATCGCTTCGACCGGGCCCATGCCCATGCCACCGTCGGCTTCGGGGATGTAGAGGCCCGCCAGGCCGAGTTCGGCCAGTTCGTTGTAGACGGCGCGATCAAAACCGCCGGCCGCAACGATCTTGCGCCGGCGCTCGAAATCGTAGCCCTTGGCCACCCATTTGCGCACCGCGTCGCGCAGCTGTTCCTGGTCGTCAGAAAAATCGAAATCCATGTTGGTGTCTCCTTAGCCCAGAACGACTTGCGCGACGATGTTGCGCTGCACTTCGTTGCTGCCGCCGTAAATCGTGGTCTTGCGCATGTTGAAGTAGGTGGATGCCAGCGGCGCATTGGCCACTTCGCCACCGGGAAAACCGCCCAGAGCCCCTGCGGTGGCGTCACCCTGCCAGCCCGCTTCCATGGCTTCATGGATCAGCGGCAGGCTGTAAGGGCCGGCGGCCAGCATCATCAGCTCGCTGTAGCGCTGCTGGATCTCGCTGCCGCGGATCTTCAGCAGGCCGGCGATGTCGAGCGAGTTCTTGCCGCTCTTTTCTGCCGACAGCACGCGCAGCACCAGCATTTCGAGGGCGACGATGTCGACTTCCAGCAGTGCGATCTGGTCGCGAAAGCGCGGCTCGTCATAGACGCCTTCGGTCCTGGCAATGCGCTTGAGGCGCTCGAGCTCGCGCTTGGCGCGGTTGACGTCGGCGATGTTGGTGCGCTCGTGGCTCAGCAGGTGCTTGGCGTAGGTCCAACCCTTGTTTTCTTCGCCGATCAGGTTTTCAACCGGCACTTCGACGTTGTCGAAGAAGACTTCATTGACCTCGCATTCGCCGTCCAGCAGCCTGATCGGGCGCACGGTGACGCCGGGAGACTTCATGTCCAGCACGAGGAAGGAGATGCCGGTCTGCGGTTTGCCTTCGTTGCTGGTGCGAACCAGGTTGAACATCCACTCGCCGTACTGGCCCAGCGTGGTCCAGGTCTTCTGGCCGTTGACGATGTATTTGTCGCCCTTGCGCTCGGCACGGGTCTTCAGTGAGGCCAGGTCCGAGCCCGAGCCCGGCTCGCTGTAGCCCTGGCTCCACCAGACTTCGCCGCTGGCGATGCCGGGCAGAAAGCGCTTTTGCTGCTCGGGCGTGCCGAAAGCCATGATCACGGGCGCCACCATCACGGGGCCGAACGGCACCACGCGCGGTGCGCCGGCCAGCGCGCATTCTTCTTCGAACAGATGCTTTTGCACCGCGTTCCAGCCCGGGCCGCCGAACTCGGTCGGCCAGTTGTGACCCAGCCAGCCCTTCTTGCCCAGGATTTTGGCCCAGCGCTGCATGTCGTCGCGCGACAGGCGCAGTGCGTTGTGCACCTTCTTCGAAATGTCGGCGGGAAGGTTCTCCCGCACCCAGGCGCGGATGTCCGCGCGAAATTTCAGCTCTTCAGGGGTAAATGCCAGGTCCATGTGCAGTCTCCAGTGAAGGGCGATTTTTAGCACGCCCGTTCGTTTATGCCTGTCCGTCTTGCGACAAACCCAGTTCCGAGCACAGCTTTTCCACCGTGGCCCGCAACGCGGTCACTTCGCTCTCCAGCGATTCGATGCGGGTCTGCAGGTGCGCCAGTTCGCCCGCACCGGGCATCTGGGCCTCGAAGGCCGTGGCGGCCTGCGCCATGTCGACCGGGCCGCAGACCAGATGCGCCCAGCGCTGTTCGCGGGCGCCGGGCGCGCGCGCCAACTTGACCACCAGCGGTCCACCTTTTTCCTCGGCGCGATCCTGCAGTTCCTCCAGAAACCCTTCGACCGACGAAATGTCGGCAAAGCGGTACCAGCGCTCGGTGTTGATGCGCAGTTCGCCCGCGGTCTGCGGGCCGCGCAGCATCAGCAGGCCCAGAATCACCGCCGACTGCTCCGGCACGCCATAGACGCGCTGGAAATTGTGCTCATAGCGCGTGACGCGCCCGCCGCTGGACTCGAACACCAGCGACAGGCTTTTCAGCGCGTCCAGGGCGGCCTGCGCCTGCGCTTCGTCGACCTGCATGATCGGGTCGCGGGTGGTTTTCTGGTTGCAGCCGGTGACCACCATGTTCAGCGTCAGCGGGTAGCTGTCGGGCACGGTGCGGGCTTTTTCCATCAGCGTGCCAAGCACGCGGGCTTCAACGGGAGACAGGGGGCGCAGCGACATGGGCGGGGATAATTCCGTTCAAATGAAAAACATCGTGATTCTGATCTCGGGCACAGGCTCGAACATGGCTGCCATTGTGAACGCCGCCCGGCGCCAGCGCTGGGAAGACCGCCTCGGCGCGCAAGTGAACTGCGTGGTCAGCAATCGTGCCGACGCTGGCGGGCTGGTGTTTGCCGCCCGGCAGGGGATTGCGACCGAGGTGGTGGATCACAAGGCCTTTGCCACACGCGAGGCGTTCGACGCAGAACTGACGGCGGTGATAGACCGCTGCCAGCCGGCACTGGTGGTGCTGGCCGGCTTCATGCGCATTCTGACGCCGGGGTTTGTACAGCACTACGACGGGCGGCTGCTGAACATTCACCCCTCGCTGCTGCCGGCCTTTCCGGGCCTGCACACGCATCAGCGTGCGCTGGACGCGGGCTGCCGGTTTGCCGGCGCCACCGTGCACCTGGTGACCGCACAGCTCGATCACGGCCCCATCCTGGCGCAGGCGGTGGTGCCGGTATTGCCGGGCGACGACGCCGATGCGCTGGCGGCGCGCGTGCTGACGCAGGAGCACCGCATCTACCCCGAGGCCGTGGCCAGGCGTCTGGCCGAACTGCCTGCGCAATGAAAAGTCCTGAATCAATAGCTTGAAACGACCATTTCACGCTGGCTAAAGTCGATTTTCATCAGAAATCAGGGCAAAACGGGGCTGGGGGGTGCCGCCTTCGACGGACACCCACTCATTGAACATCGCGGCAGGGCGCACCCACAGGCAAAAATCGGGGTCAGATTCCAATTTTGAATGCAGAGCATCGCCCGTTGCGGCGCCAGAAATTGGAATCTGACCCCGATTTTTGGAAACGGGAGGCGAGCCGCATTTTCGGTACAAGGTCATTGGCTCCAGCGTTTCGCTGTGCCTGGCCGTGCCAATGACCTCGTAAAGCCCGCCCCGGTAGTGCCGGTAGCGGCCGGGCGGGGTTTCAATCAGTGGCGGCAAGGTGTTGTTCATGGTCGTCCGGCGCAGCTTGCGGGGCCGGATGGGACAATAGGGCCATGCATCCTAAAGCCCTGCTGGACGCCTGCGCCGAAATCGTCAGGCTGTCCCTCCAACTCGATCACCCTGCCGACGCCACGGTGTCGCGCTATTTCCGCGAGCACCGTGCGATGGGACCGCGCGAGCGGGCGACGCTGGCCGAAACGGTCTACACCGTGCTGCGCAAGAAACGACTTTTCGAATACCTGGCCCGCTCGGGCAGCGGGGCGCGCGAGCGCCGGCTGGCCATTCTGGGCTTTCACGGCCCCCGCGACTTCCTCAAGAGCGCCCTGACCGACCAGGAAAAGACCTGGCTGGAGCAATGCGACGACGTGCCGCCCTCGGAATTGCTGGAGCAGCATCGCCACAACCTGCCCGACTGGCTGGTGCAGCCGCTGAAAGACCAGCTGGGCGACCAGTTCTGGGCGCTGGCCGAAAGCCTGAACCAGCCGGCGCCGATGGATCTGCGGGTCAACAGTTTCACCGACAAGCGCGCCGATGTGCGCAAGGAACTGGCGGCAGCCGGTATCCCCTCGACCCCGACGCCTTATTCACCGTGGGGGTTGCGGGTGAACGGCAAGCCATCGCTGAGCAAGCTCGACACCTTTGTCCGTGGCGCCATCGAGGTGCAGGACGAGGGCAGCCAGTTGCTGGCGCTGCTGCTGGAAGCCCACCGTGGCGAAATGGTGGTCGATTTCTGTGCCGGCGCGGGCGGCAAGACGCTGGCAATCGGCGCCAGCATGCGCAGCACGGGGCGTCTGTACGCCTTCGATACGTCGGCGCACCGGCTGGACGCGCTCAAGCCCCGTCTGGCGCGCAGCAAACTCTCCAACGTGCATCCGGCGGCGATCGCCCACGAGCGCGACGACCGCGTCAAGCGCCTGGCCGGCAAGATCGACCGGGTGCTGGTCGACGCGCCGTGTTCGGGCCTGGGCACGCTGCGCCGCAACCCCGATCTGAAATGGCGGCAGACCCCGGAATCGGTGCAGGAGATGACCGCGAAGCAGGCGGCCATCTTGCAAAGTGCGTCGCGCCTTCTCAAGAGCGGCGGCCGGCTGGTCTATGCGACCTGTAGCGTGCTGCCGCAGGAAAACGAGGCCATCGCTGCCGCCTTCACTGCTGCCAATCCCGACTTCACGCCGCTGAATGTGCAGGCGGTGCTGGAGCAACTGAAGGTGGAAGGGGCGGTCGGACTTTGCAGCGGCGCCGAGGGCGGCGAGTTTCTGCGACTGTGGCCCCACCGGCACGGCACCGACGGCTTTTTTGCGGCGATCTGGACGCGCAAATAGAGCCGCGCGGTCATATCCGCTTCGTTCGCCCGGGCTTGGAGGCTGTCCACCGCTGGGGCCACTTAAAATATCGGGTTGCTTTCCCGTCCGGGAGGGCTGGTTTCATGAAGTTGCATCGATGTATTTATTGCCCGACTGGCCATTACTGAACGCGGCCCTTGACTGGCTGGCCCACGGGCTGCTGAACCTGCGCTGGTGGCAGATCGTGCTGGTCACGCTGGCGATGACCCACGTGACGATTGTCAGCGTGACCGTCTACCTGCATCGTCACCAGGCGCACCGGGCGCTGGACCTGCATCCGGTGGCTTCGCATTTTTTCCGTTTCTGGCTGTGGCTGACCACCGGGCAGGTGACCAGGGAGTGGGCAGCGATCCATCGCAAACACCACGCCCGTTGCGAGCAGGCCGAAGATCCGCACAGCCCACATGTGCACGGCATCCGCAAGGTGCTTTTCCAGGGGGCCGAACTGTATCGCGCCGAGTCGAAGAACGCCGAGACCCTCGCCCGTTTCGGCCATGGAACACCTGACGACTGGGTCGAAAGACACGTCTACACGGGCCACTCGTGGAAAGGCATCGTCTTGATGCTGGGCATCGACCTCGCGCTGTTCGGTGCAGCGGGCCTGGCCGTGTGGGCGGTACAGATGGCCTGGATTCCGGTGACGGCGGCCGGCGTCATCAATGGCGCCGCGCACTACTGGGGTTACCGCAATTTCGAAGCGCCGGACGCCAGCACCAACATCTCGCCCTGGGGCATCCTGATCGGCGGCGAAGAACTGCACAACAACCACCACACCTATCCCACATCGGCCAAGCTTTCGGTCAAGCGGTTCGAGTTCGATATCGGCTGGATGTATATCTGGCTGATGTCGTTCGTGGGCCTGGCATCGGTGAAGAAGACACCGCCGCGGCTGGCTTTCGGCGAAATCCGGGCTGTGGCCGACGAGAAGACGCTGGAAGTCCTGATCGCCAACCGCTACGAGGTGATGGCCGGCTACGCCCGCCGCATGCGCGCGGTCTTCCGTGAAGAGGTGGAGACGCTGAAGGCGCGCAAGGTGGACGCCAATGTGGTCAAGGCGGCCAGCCGCTGGCTGCACCGCGACACCGAAAAGGTGCCGGTCGAAGCGATGACCCGGCTCAAGCTGGCGCTGGCGGCCAATCCGGTGCTCGACAAGATGGTGGTGATGCGTGAAGAACTGCGCCAGCTGTGGCTGAACCGCTCGCACTCGCGCGAGCAGCTGGCCGCCGATCTGCAGGCCTGGTGCAAGCGCGCCGAGGAAAGCGGCATTGCGACGCTGCGGGAGTTCTCGATGCAGTTGCGCGCAGTTCGTCTGCAAACGGCCGCCTGAACACAACCGCTGCATGCAGACAACAAAAAGCCCGCTGAATCGCAGCGGGCTTTTTTTTTGGCGAAGCGGCTGAATTACTTCAGCTTGGCTTCCTTGTATTCCACGTGCTTGCGAGCCTTGGGATCG
>JACSRS010000096.1 GCA_014879655.1 Burkholderiaceae bacterium | reverse complement strand
CGCCGAGCCCTCGCCGGCCCATTCCGTCGACCCGTCTGTGTGTGCAGTCGTTCATGCGGCGCAGCAATTGGTTGGCGCGAAAAGTGCTGTGCCGAAATCGGACGGGATGAACGGCGTGTTCTCTGACCGACCCGCGTTCACCGAGCCGCGCCGCGGGCTTTGCCACCAAGGGTAAACGCGTCCTGATTTCGCTTGCAGTGACCGGAGGGCGTTGATACATTCGATCGATATGCAAACCGGTTCCTACGTGGAACGACTGAAGGAGACTCTGCATGAAACAGCCCGTCAACGAGGCGCGTTCCCGCCTGTCACGCCGCACGATATTTGCCGGCGCCTCGGCAGTCGGTGCGGCGGTGGTCGCCGCGAAAATCCTGCCGTCAGCCCCGTCCGATGCCCCGCTGGCGGCCTCGGTTTCCGACAAGGCCGTTGACGGGGACGGCTATCGCCTGAGCGAGCACATCCGCAAGTACTACAAGACCATCCGCGTCTGAGCACGCGCGACAGGAGAATGCCATGTTGTTGACGAAAAAAGCGGGCTCTGCCCAATCGCCGGCGCAAGCCGTGTCGCCATTCGTGCACCGGTTGCGCCGCGGTCTTTCGCAGGCACTGCCGACCATGGACCGCCGCGCGTTTTTGCGTCGTTCGGGCCTGGGAGTCGGCGTCGGTCTGGCGGCCACGCAGCTGTCGCTGGTCAAAAAGGCCAGCGCGGCTGACAACGTGGGTGCAAAGGATGGCGGCAAGATCGTCGTTCGGCGCACCGTGTGCACGCACTGTTCGGTGGGTTGCGCGGTTGATGCGATCGTGGAAAACGGCGTCTGGGTGCGGCAGGAGCCGGTGTTCGAGTCACCCATCAGCCTGGGCGGCCATTGTGCCAAGGGCGCGGCCCTGCGCGAGCACGGTCACGGCGAATACCGGCTGCGCTACCCGATGAAGCTGGTCAACGGCAAGTACCAGCGCATCAGCTGGGATACGGCGCTCAACGAGATCACGGCAAAGATGCTGGACCTGCGAAAGGCCAGCGGCCCCGACAGCATCTACTTCGTCGGTTCGTCCAAACACAACAACGAGCAGGCGTACCTGATGCGCAAGTTCGTCAGCTTCTGGGGCACGAACAATTGTGACCACCAGGCCCGCATCTGCCACTCCACCACGGTGGCCGGTGTCGCCAACACCTGGGGCTACGGGGCGATGACCAACTCGTACAACGACATGCAGAACAGCAAGGTCGCCTTGTACATCGGCTCCAACGCCGCCGAGGCCCATCCGGTCAGCATGGTGCACATGCTGCACGCCAAGGAAACCGGCTGCAAGATGATCGTGGTCGATCCGCGTTTCACCCGCACGGCGGCCAAGGCTGACGAATTCGTGCGCATCCGTTCGGGCTCGGACATCCCGTTCCTGTTCGGACTGGTCTATCACATCTTCAAGAACGGCTGGGAAGACAAGCAATACATTCACGACCGCGTCTACGGCATGGACGCGGTCAAGGCCGACGTGATGGCCAAATGGACGCCCGACAAGGTCGAAGAAGCCTGCGGCGTGAAAGAGGACCAGATGCTGCGCGTGGCCACCATGCTGCACGAGAACAGCCCGGGCACCATCGTGTGGTGCATGGGCCAGACGCAGCACACCATCGGCAATGCGATGGTGCGGGCCTCCTGCATTTTGCAGTTGGCGCTGGGCAACGTCGGCAAGTCCGGCGGTGGTACCAACATCTTCCGTGGCCACGACAACGTGCAAGGTGCCACCGACGTCGGCCCCAACCCGGACTCGCTGCCCGGCTACTACGGTGTTGCCGAAGGTTCGTGGAAGCATTTCGCCAAGGCCTGGAACGTCGATTTCGAATGGATCAAGGGCCGGTTTGCCAGCCCCGCGATGATGACCAAGCCGGGCATCACCGTCTCGCGCTGGATCGATGGCGTCCTCGAGAAGAATGACATGATCGACCAGGGCCCCAACCTGCGCGGCGTTTTCTACTGGGGTCATGCGCCCAACTCGCAAACGCGCGGCCTTGAGATGAAGCGTGCCATGGACAAGCTCGACCTGCTGGTGGTGGTCGACCCCTATCCATCGGCCACAGCGGCGATGGCCGCCATGCCGGGCAAGCCGGAAGACCTGAATCCGAACCGGGCCGTCTATCTGCTACCGGCCTCGACCCAGTTCGAAACCACCGGATCGGTAACGGCATCCAACCGCTCGATCCAGTGGCGCGAGAAGGTCATTGAGCCGCTGTGGGAGAGCCGCAGCGACCACATGATCATGCAGCAGTTCGCCGACAAGCTGGGCTTTGGCAAGGAGCTGTCGAAGAACTACAAGATGCAGAAGGTCAACGGCATGGACGAGCCGGTGCCCGAAGACATCCTGCGTGAAATCAACGGTTCGATGTGGACCATTGGCTACACCGGCCAGAGCCCGGAGCGGCTGAAGGCGCACATGCGCAACATGGGCGTGTTTGACGTCAAGACGCTCAAGTCGCGCGGCGGCAAGGACAAGGAAACCGGCTACGACCTCAGCGGCGACTATTTCGGTCTGCCCTGGCCGTGCTACGGCACACCTGAACTCAAGCACCCGGGCTCGCCCAACCTGTACGACACCTCCAAGCACATCATGGACGGCGGTGGCAACTTCCGCGCGAACTTCGGCGTGGAGCGCGAAGGCGTTTCCTTGCTGGCAGAAGACGGCTCCTGTTCACTCGGCGCTGATATCAACACCGGTTACCCCGAGTTCGACCACATCCTGCTCAAAAAGCTGGGTTGGTGGAATGACCTGACCGACACGGAAAAGGCTGCGGCCGAAGGCAAGAACTGGAAGACCGACATGTCTGGCGGCATCCAGCGCGTCGTGATGAAGGTTCACGGCTGCCATCCGTTCGGTAACGCCAAGGCGCGAGCGGTGGTCTGGAACTTCCCCGACCAGATCCCCCAGCATCGTGAGCCCTTGTACGGAATCCGTCCGGATCTGATAGCCAAGTACCCGGCGGCGGCCGACAAAAAGGTATTCTGGCGGTTGCCAACCCTGTTCAAGACCGTGCAGGACAAGACATTGGCGGACAAGCTCTATGAGAAGTTCCCGCTGGTGATGACTTCCGGCCGCCTGGTCGAGTACGAAGGTGGCGGTGAAGAAACCCGCTCCAACCCTTGGTTGGCCGAACTTCAGCAGGAAATGTTCGTCGAGATCAACCCCAAAGTTGCCGCCGACCGGGGCATCATCAATGGCGGGCGAGTCTGGGTCACCACCCCGACCGGTGGCCGCATGAACATGCAGGCGCTGGTGACCGAGCGGGTCGGACCCGATACCGTTTTCATGCCATTCCACTTTTCCGGACACTGGCAGGGCAATGATCTGCTGGCGTATTACCCGGCCGGGGCCCATCCGATCGTGCGTGGCGAGGCTGTCAATACCGGTACCACCTATGGCTACGACGCCGTCACCATGATGCAGGAAACCAAGACGACGATCTGCAACGTCGAAAAGGCATGAACCATGAGACGGCTGGCCGGCGCAATCGTTGCGCGGCCCTCCAAACGATGACCAGGAGTCCGAAATGGCAAGAATGAAGTTCATCTGTGATGCCGAGCGTTGCATCGAGTGCAACGGCTGCGTCACGGCCTGCAAGAACGAAAACGACATCCCGTGGGGGGTCAACCGTCGCCGCGTGGTCACACTCAACGACGGTGTGCCCGGTGAAAAGTCGATCTCCGTGGCCTGCATGCACTGCTCGGATGCGCCCTGCATGGCGGTGTGTCCGGTCAACTGCTTTTACCGCACGGAAGAGGGCGTGGTGCTGCACGACAAGGACGTCTGCATCGGTTGTGGCTACTGCTCTTACGCCTGCCCGTTCGGGGCGCCGCAGTTCCCGTCGCAGGGTACGTTTGGTGTGCGCGGCAAGATGGACAAGTGCACGTTCTGTGCGGGCGGGCCCGAGCCCAACGGCACGGAAGCGCAGTTCCAGAAGTACGGCCGCAACCGGCTGGCCGAGGGTAAGCTGCCGGCTTGTGCCGAAATGTGTTCGACCAAGGCGCTGCTCGCCGGTGACGGTGATGTGCTGGCCGATATCCTGCGCAACCGTGTGATTCAGCGTGGCAAGGGCGCGGAGGTCTGGGGCTGGGGCACGGCCTACGGCTCCAAGGCAGGTGCCAAGCCGGAAGGAGTGAAATGATGAAGTCCTTATTCCTGATTCTCGCAGCGGCGTTTGCGCTGTCGGCCTGTGGAGAAAAATCCCAGGCCTTGGGCAGCGGCAAGCAGGGCACGCCCCCGTGGGACGGTACGGGTGTGGCGGCCTTCACTGCGCCCGGATGGAAACCGGGCGACAAGGCCAGCTGGGAGGGCGAGTTGCGCGCCCGCACCCAGTACGGACAGAACGACTACCAGCGCATCGGCAGCAAATAAGGGAGACGACCATGATTCGCTCCCTGCTTGCCACCGCGCTGCTGATCATCGGCCTGAGCGTGCAGGCGCAGACGCCGGCGGCGCCCGAGCCTGCCGCCGCACCGGCGGCAGCGGTTGGCGGCGTGAAAAGCGCCAATATCTTCGAGATCGCGCCGGACGCGAGCACCGATCCCAACTACGCCAAGCAATCCAATGCCGAGCGCGGCAAGGTCCAGCCGGGCAACAATGCGCCCGTCTGGCGTCAGGTGGGGGCCGGCGTCACGGGCTATTCGAGCCTCCCCAAGAGCGAAGCGCCCGAAGCCGGCAACCTGATCCAGCCGTTCGTGCAGTACCCGGGTTCGCGCCTGACGACGGCCGGCGAAGCCTGGCGCCAGGTTCGCAACAACTGGATCATTCCTTACGGCGCGGCACTGATGGCCATTTCCGCACTCGCGCTGGCCGTGCTCTACTTTGGAAAAGGTCCGATGGGGCATGACCACCCGGAGACTGGTCGCACCATCGAGCGTTTCACGCCGTTTGAGCGTGCGGCCCACTGGTCCAATGCCTTCGCGTTCATCGCACTGGCCGTCTCCGGCCTGGTGATGGCTTATGGCAAGTATTTCCTGCTACCGGTCATGGGAGCCACCCTGTTTGGCTGGCTGACTTATGCGCTCAAGAACATTCACAACTTCACCGGTCCGCTGTTTGCGGTTTCCCTGCTGATCATCATCACGATCTTCGTCAAGGACAACATCGCCAAGGCATCCGACTTCGTGTGGCTTCGTCGCGCCGGCGGCATGCTGGGCGACCACGAAATCCCCTCGCACCGTTTCAATGCGGGTGAAAAAGGCCTGTTCTGGTGGGGTGTAACGATTCCCGGGCTGCTCGTCGTTGGTTCAGGTCTGGTGCTGGACAAACTGATCCCCGGTTTTGGCGACGTGCGCAGCGACATGCAGATCGCCAACATGATCCACGCGGTTGGCGCCATCTGGATGATGGCGCTGATCATGGGCCACATCTACATGGGCACGGTCGGCGTGCGCGGCGCCTACAAGGCGATGAAAACCGGTCACGTCAGCGAAGGTTGGGCCAAGGAGCACCACGAACTGTGGCTGGACGATATCAAGGCCGGCAAGATACCGGCCCAGCGATCCGGTCAGGCAGCGCCTGAATCGGGCACGACCGTACAAGTCTGAGATTGCCAGGAGTCTGAAATGAAACAAACAATCGTCTTCGCTCTGGGCTGCTCGCTGGCCGCGATGGCGCTGGCCAAGTTGCCGGCTCCCTCAGAGGAGGCTGCGGCGAAAGCTGCCGAAGCAGCTGCCAAGGCTGCCTGGAGCGGCAAGGTCGCCAACTACCAGTTGTGCAAATCCATGGATCGCACGGCGGCCTATTACTTCAAGACCGCCAAGGCGGCGGGCAAGCCGACACAGCCGCCAGTTGAAACGCCGCCCTGCGTCGAACCGGGCCCCTTTGTCTACACCCCCGCGCCGCCGGCAGCGCCCGCGGCTGCGGTTGCCGCACCTGCAACCGCACCGGCACCGGCTGCTGCGGCCTCGCCTGCCAAGTCCTGACCCCGCAAGCGTTCCGGTCTTGGGCCCGGGCAGCCATGCCCGGGCCTTTTCCATTGCAAACTGATCGCATGAATTCCCCAACCACCCGTGAATCCACCCAGGAATCCGGCCTGCCGCGTCTGACTGCGGCTCGCGCACCGCTGACGCGCGAGATCCGTGTGATCAACGAGTTCGGCGAGTCCGTGACGGTGGCCATTCCTGCCGAACGGGCATTGACGGTCTACGTCGACAAGCGCGAACTGGTGACGCTGATGACACTCGGGGCAGCGCCCGAACTGCTGGTGCTGGGCTTCCTGCGCAACCAGCGGCTGGTGGCATCCATTGACGAGATCGAATCGATCACGGTGGACTGGGACGTCGGCGCTGCCGCCGTCCGGACCCGGCATGGCATCGAGCGGATCGAAGAAAAAACTGCGAAAAGGGTGGTCACCACGGGCTGTGGCCAGGGCAGCGTCTTCGGTGACCTGATGGAAGAGATCGACAACCTCGTCCTGCCGCCGGCCACGCTGGAACAGTCGCAGTTGTACGGCATTGTCAATGCGATCCGCTTGCAGGAGACGACCTACAAGTCATCCGGATCGGTGCATGGCTGCGCGCTGTTCGAGGGGGAAGAGATGCTGATGTTTGTTGAAGACGTCGGCCGCCACAACGCCATCGACACCATCGCCGGCTGGATGTGGCTGCAGCGCGAGCCCGTGGGGGCAATGCCGGGCCCGGGTGAACCCGGCGCGCCCACCGCCACGATGACCGGTGCCAACAAGGTTTTCTATACCACCGGGCGGCTGACCAGCGAAATGGTCATCAAGTCGGCGCAAATGGGCGTGCCGATCGTGATCTCGCGCAGTGGCATCACCCAGATGGGACACGAGGTAGCCAGCCGCATCGGGCTTTGCGCAATCGGCCGCGCCACCAACCGGCGCTTTGTCTGCTACAGCGGCGTCGATCGGCTGCGCCTGCAGCCCGAACTGGCCGGAACCCAGCTGCGCGCCGTGGCCTGATCTGAGCCCGGCCGCATCGCTGCCCGCTGCTGCCGGAGGCAGCCCAGTGCCGGGGTGCGACGTGGGTTCAATCCACATGCGCTAAGGTAGCGCCCATGAACACCCTCCAACGGCCCTCGATCTGGGCCCTGAGCTGGCGCAGCCTCTGGCGTGATCTGCGGGCCGGCGACCTGCGGCTGCTGATCGTGGCTGTTGCACTGGCCGTTGCGGCCCTGACCGCCGTCGGCTTTTTCGCCGACCGGATCAAGGGCGGACTGCAGCGCGACGCGCGCCAGCTGCTCGGCGGCGACGCCGTCATCGCCAGCGACAACCCGCCCGAAGCCGCCTTTCGCGAAAAGGCCCGCGCGCTGGGCCTGCAAACCGGCGACACCCTGTCGTTTCCGACGATGGGACGCGCAGATGATGCCCAGGGCGGCGCGAGCAAACTGGTGGCGCTCAAGGCGGTCTCGCCGGGGTATCCGCTGCGCGGGCAGCTGACGGTGTCCGACGCGCCGGGCAGCGCGCCGGCCCTCACACGTGAGGTACCCGGCCCCGGTGAAGCCTGGGTCGACGCGCCGCTGCTCGATGCGCTGGGACTGCGCGCGGGGGACACCTTGCTGCTCGGTGATGCACGTTTTCGCATCGCCCGCATCATCGTGAACGAACCCGACCGCGGCGCCGGCTTCATGAGTTTTGCGCCGCGCGTGATGATCGCCGCCGACGGCATTGCCGCCACCGGCCTGGTGCAGCCGGCCAGCCGCCTGACCTATCGCATGGCGGTGGCTGGCAATGACCGCGCGGTGCGCGACTTCGTCAACTGGTCGAGCGCCGAGGTCAAGAAGCCCGACGTGCGCGGGGTGCGCATCGAGTCGCTCGAAAGCGGCCGCCCCGAGATGCGCATGACGCTGGACCGCGCCGAAAAATTCCTGAATCTGGTGGCCCTGCTGGCCGCCTTGCTGTCTGCCGTCGCGGTGGCGCTGGCCGCCCGCGGCTTCGCGGCCAGCCATCTGGACGATTGCGCGATGCTGCGCGTGCTCGGCGAAAGCCAGCGCACGATTGCGCTGAGCTACACGCTGGAGTTCGCGATGATCGGCGTGTTTGCCAGCAGCCTGGGCGTGGCCATCGGCTATGGCGTGCACCACGTGTTTGTGGCGCTGCTGGCCGGTCTGGTCAGCGGGTCGCTGCCACCGGCCAGCCTGTGGCCGGTGGCGTTTGGTCTGGGCATGGGGCTGACGCTGCTGGGTGCCTTCGGACTGCCGCCGGTGCTGCAACTGGCGCAGGTGCCGCCGCTGCGGGTGATTCGCCGCGACGTCGGCGGGCTCAAGCCCACATCGCTGGCGGTGATGGGGCTGGGCGTGGCCGGCTTTGCAGCCTTGCTGCTGGCCGTCAGCTCCGACCTGCTGCTGGGCCTGATTGCGGTGGGCGGCTTTGCCGTTGCCGTCGCGGTGTTTGCGCTGCTGAGCTGGCTGGCGGTGACGCTGCTGCGAAGGAGCGTGAACGAAGCGACCGCGCCGCGCTGGCTGGTGCTGGCCACGCGCCAGATCACCGCACGGCCGGCCTACGCGGTGGTGCAGGTCAGCGCGCTGGCCGTGGGCCTGCTGGCTCTGATCCTGCTGGTGTTGTTGCGCACCGATCTGGTCAGCAGCTGGCGCAGCGCCTCGCCGCCCGACGCGCCGAACCGCTTCGTCATCAACGTGATGCCGGAGCAGGGCGACGACTTTCTGAAAGCGCTTGGCCAGAGCGGGGTGAGCAAGTTCGACTGGTACCCGATGATCCGCGGCCGGCTGGTGGCCATCAACGGCCAGACCGTGACGCCCGAGAGCTTCACCGACGAGCGCGCGCGCCGCCTGCTCGACCGCGAATTCAACCTCTCGCACAGCGCGACCCGGCCGCCGCACAACGAGGTGGTGGGCGGCAGCTGGACCGACGAAGAAAAGGGCGCGGTCAGCGTCGAAGAGGGCATCGCCAAGACGCTCAATCTCCACTTGGGTGACACCTTGCGCTTCGACATGGCGGGTGTCATCACCGAATCGAAGATCACCAGCCTGCGCAAGGTGGACTGGAGCTCGATGCGGGCGAACTTCTTCGTGATGTACCCGGTGTCGCGCATGGACGACGTGCCGGCCACCTACATGGCGGCGTTCAAGGCGCCGGACACGCCGGGTTTTGACAACCGGCTGGTGCGCGCCTTCCCCAACATCACCAATGTGGACATGAGCAACACGGTGAACCAGATCCAGCGGGTGCTCGACCAGGTGATCCGGGCGGTGGAGTTCCTGTTCGGCTTCACGCTGGCAGCCGGACTGATCGTGCTGTTTGCCTCGGTCACGGCCACCCGCGAGGAGCGGGCGCGCGAGTTCGCCATCATGCGCGCCGTCGGCGCCCGCGCCAGCCTGTTGCGCCAGGTGCAGCGCGCCGAACTGGCCGGCGTCGGCCTGCTGGCCGGGTTTCTGGCCAGCGTCGTGGCCGTGGTGGTGGGCTGGGCGCTGGCGCGCTTCGTGTTCGAGTTCACCTGGACGGCATCGGCGCTGGTGCCGCTGGCGGGCGCGCTGGCCGGCGCACTGCTGGCGCTCGCCGCCGGCTGGTGGGGTCTGCGCGACGTGCTGCGCCGGCCGGTCGTCGAGACGCTGCGCCGCGCTGCCCAGTGATGGCAGATGGAATCATTTTATAATAGCAACAAAGCACCATTTGACGATGGATTGATGCCAAAAAGATACAAAATTGCTTCCAGAAACCCCTGGGGGGTCCCCCGTTCGCCAGAGCCTGCGGCCGTCGCCGGGCGGCGTGTCTGAAAAACCCTGCAACCTGAATCCCTGTCCCCGAGATGAACGCTGGAAATCCCTTGCCTGACGCCACCCCGTTCGAGCAGATCGGCGGCGAGCCCGCCGTGCGCGCGCTGGTCGAGCGCTTTTACGACCTGATGGAGCTGGAGCCGGCCTATGCCGAACTGCGCGCCGTACACGGCAGCGACCTGTCCGACGCGCGCGACAAGCTGTTCTGGTTTCTCTGCGGCTGGCTGGGTGGGCCCCAGCATTACATCGAGCGCTTCGGCCACCCGCGCCTGAAGATGCGCCACATGCCGTTTTCGATCGGCATCGTCGAGCGCGACCAGTGGCTGGCCTGCATGGCGCGCGCGATGGAAGAGTCGTCCGTACCGGCCGACTTGCGCGAGCGCCTGAAAGGCAGCTTTTTCCAGACCGCCGACTGGATGCGCAACCGCAACGGCTGATCGCGCCCCTCAGGCGCTGAATGCGCCACAGTCAAGGTATGCGGCAGGTCGTCGGGCGCTGGCTATGGGCGGTTGTTGTTCTGGACGCCGCCGCCGGACGGTTGCAGCAGCACCAGCAGCGCACCGGCGCCGCCGTCCACCGGCCGCGCCTGCACAAAGGCCAGCACCTCGTTCTTCTGGATCAGCCAGCCCTGCACCCGCGACTTGAGCACCGGCGCCTTGCCGGGCGAGCCCAGCCCCTCGCCGTGCACCACGCGCACGCAGCGCAGGCCCAGCTTGGTCGCCTCGCGGATGAAGCCGCCCAGCGCCTCGCGCGCGTCTTCGGTGCGCAGGCCGTGCAGGTCCAGCTCGCGCTGGATGCGCCAGTCGCCCCGGCGCAGCTTGCGCGTCACGTCGGTGCCGATGCCGGGGCGCCGGAAACTCAGCTGCTCGTCGGTTTCCAGCAGCGTGGTGACGTCAAAGTCGTCGCTGATGGCTTCGCGCAGCACCGATTGCTCGTCCCGCTGCTTCTGCAAGGCCAGCGGTTCGGGCAGCGGCAGCGGCAGGTGCGCCTTGCGCGTGTCCGGCAGGGTCTTGACTGCACCGATGGCCCGGCTGAACAGGTTGCTTTCGGCCTGGCGCTGGCGTTCGGCCGCCTGCTGGCGCGCCAGTGCAGCGGCGGCTTGGGCCTGCGCCTCGGCCAGCTGGCGCTGCACCTGCTGTAGGTCTTTCAGGGAGTTGAGGCGGGCGGGCGGTTTCAAATCAGTCCTTTTTCGGCCATCGACAGCGCCTGCCCCGGCGCCACGATGACGTGATCGAGCACGCGCACGTCCACCAGCGCCAGCGCGGCCTTCAGCGCCTGGGTCAGCGCTTCGTCGGCGCGGCTGGGCTGCACGGTGCCGCTGGGGTGGTTGTGCGCCAGCACCACGGCCGCCGCATGGTGGTGCAGCGCGCGCAGCACCACTTCACGCGGGTAGACGCTGGTCTGCGTCAGCGTGCCGCGAAACATCTCTTCCATCGCCAGCAGCCGGTTCTGGCTGTCCAGGAAGATCACGGCAAACACCTCGTGCTGGCGCTGGGCCAGGTGCAGTTGCAGGTAGTGCTTGACGGCGTCGGGGGTGCTGAAGCCCTCGCGCTCGCGCAACTGCTCGGCCAGCGCGCGGCGTGACAGCTCCAGCACGGCCACCAGTTCGGCCCGTTTGGCCGGGCCGCCCAGGCCCTTGATGCGCTTGAGGTCGTCCAGGCTGGCGTTGAGCAGCCCGCGCAGCCCGCCGAAGCCGCCGGTGGGCAGGCCGGTTTGCGCGTCGGTGCCGGGTTCTGACAGCAGCTCGGCTGCCAGCTGCAGCACGCCCTTGCCCTTCATGCCGGTGCGCAGCAGCAGCGCCAGCAACTCGGCGTCGCTCAGGGCACCGGGGCCGCGTGCCAGCAGTTTTTCGCGGGGCTGGGCATCAGCGGGAAGGTCTTTCAGCGCCATAAACGGCCCACAGGGGCGGGTTTCTACAATGGAGGCCAGTTTATCGGGACTTCCATGGCAACAGTTCAACCGGGTTCTTTCCTCACGCTGCATTACCGCCTGGCCGGTCCGGCGGGCGACATCATCAACACCTTTGACGACAAGCCGGCCACGCTGTCGCTGGGCAGTGGCGAGCTGTCGCCGGCGCTGGAGCAGCGGCTGCTCGGGCTCGAAGAGGGCGCGCGGGCGGTGTTCGACATCCCGGCTGGCGACGCCTTCGGCGAGCGCAAGGTCGACATGGTGCAGCGCGTGGCGCGCAAGCTGCTCGACGCGCTGGGCGACCCGGCCGAGCGCTACGCGGTGGGCGAGGTGGTGCAGTTCCCCACACCCGACGGCCAGGGCAGCTACGCCGGCGCGGTGCGCGAGGTTCACGAAGACGGCTCGGTGCTGTTCGACTTCAACCACCCGCTGGCCAGCCAGCCGGTGACCTTTGAAGTGCTCGTGATCGGGGTGCTCTGATGGCCGAAGTACTCCTGGCCGAGCCGCGGGGCTTTTGCGCGGGCGTCGATCGCGCCATCGAAATCGTCGAGCGGGCGCTGGCCAAGTTCGGCCGGCCCATCTACGTGCGCCATGAAATCGTGCACAACACCTACGTGGTGAATGACCTCAAAAACAAGGGCGCCATCTTCATCGAAGACCTGGCCGACGTGCCGCCGGGCGCCACGCTGGTCTTCAGCGCCCATGGCGTCAGCAAGGCGGTGCAGGCCGAGGCCCAGGCGCGGGGTTTCAGGGTGTTCGACGCCACCTGCCCGCTGGTGACCAAGGTGCATGTGGAAGTCGCCAAGCTGCACCGCGAAGGCTTTGAATTCATCATGATCGGCCACAAGGGCCACCCGGAGGTCGAAGGCACGATGGGCCAGCTCGACAGCGGCATCCACCTGGTGGAAGACGTGGCCGACGTTGCCCGCGTGATGCCCGCTCAGACCCAAAAGCTCGCCGTGGTGACGCAGACCACGCTGTCGGTGGACGACGCGGCCGACATTGCCGCCGCCGTGAAGGCGCGGTTTCCGCAGGTGCGCGAGCCCAAGCAGCAGGACATCTGCTACGCCACGCAAAACCGGCAGGACGCGGTCAAGCTGCTCAGCCCGCAGGTGGATGTGGTCATCGTCGTCGGCAGCCCGACCAGCTCCAACAGCAACCGGCTGCGCGAAGTGGCCCGCAAGCTGGGCACCGACAGCTACATGGTCGACAGCGCCGACGAGCTGCAGGCCGAGTGGTTTGCCGGCCGCCAGCGCGTCGGCCTGACCGCTGGCGCCTCGGCGCCCGACATCCTGGTGCAGCAGGTGATTGCGCGCCTGCGCAGCATGGGCGCGGTGGCGATCCGCAAGATGGACGGCATCGCCGAAACGGTGAAGTTCCCGCTGCCCAAGGGGCTGCGGCTGGACGGACCGGGCGATGCGCAGCCGGAGCACCTGCATTGAAACAATCAGATATTGATAGCGCAAAAGCACGAATTGACGCTGGATTACCCGGTTTTTTGCGTGAAACTCCGCTTTGGAAGCTGCCGGGGGGTACCTTTGGCCTGGACGGTGCCGAGGTCTGGCTGAAGCTGGAGCAACTGCAGGTGGGCGGCAGCTTCAAGGCGCGCGGCATGGCCAACCGCCTGCTGGCCCATGCCATGCCGGCCAGCGGTGTCATCGTTGCCTCCGGCGGCAATGCCGGCATCGCCACCGCAGCGGCGGCGCGTGCGCTGGGCGTGGCCTGCGAGGTGTTCGTGCCCGAAGTCTCGCCCGAGGCCAAGCGCGCCCGACTGCGCGAACTCGGCGCCACCGTGGTCGTCACCGGCGCGAGCTACGCCGAGGCCTTGCAGGCCTGCCTGGCGCGCCAGCTTGAAACCGGCGCGCTGCTCACCCATGCCTATGACCAGCCCGAAGTGGTGGCCGGCGCCGGCACGCTCGCGCGCGAGATCGAGGCGCAGGCCGGTCTGCCCGACACGGTGCTGGTCAGCGTCGGCGGCGGCGGCCTGATCGGCGGCGTGGCGGCCTGGTTTGAAGGCCGCGCGCGCGTGATCGCACTGGAGAGCGAGGGCACGCCCACGCTGTGGCAGGCGCGGCAGGCCGGCCAGCCGGTGGACGTGGCCGTCAGCGGCATCGCGGCCGACTCGCTGGGCGCGCGGCGCATCGGCGATATCGCCTGGGACATCAGCCAGCGGGCGGTGGCCGACGCGCTGCTGCTGCCCGACGCGGCCATCCGCGCCGCCCAGCAATGGCTGTGGCGGACCTTCAAGCTCGCCGTCGAGCCCGCAGCCGCGCTGGGCGTGGCGGCGCTGCAGACCGGCGCCTACCGGGCGCAGCGCGGCGAGCGGGTTGCGCTGATACTCTGCGGCGCCAATTTCGACCCGGCCACCCTGGCCTGAAACCTACAATCTCCCGCACCATGCTAGACATCCTGCTCCTCAGAAAAGACCTCGATTCGGTCGTCGCCCGCCTTGAAACCCGAAAGAAGCCCCAGGCCTTCCTGGACGTGGAGGCCTTCCGGGCGCTGGAGACCGAGCGCAAGACGCTGCAGACCCGCACCGAAGAGCTGCAGAGCCAGCGCAACGCCCTGAGCAAGCAGATCGGCCAGCTCAAGGCCAAAGGCGAATCTGCCGACGCGGTGATGGCGCAGGTGGCGTCGCTCAAGACCGAACTGGAAACCTCCGCCGCCCGGCTCGAAGTGATCCAGGCCGAGCTGCAGGCGCTGCTGCTGGCGGTGCCCAACCTGCCGCACGAGAGCGTGCCGGTGGGCGCCGACGAACACGGCAACGTCGAGCTGCGCCGCTGGGGCGAGCCGCGCGCGTTCGACTTCCCGGTGCGCGACCACGTCGACATCGGCGAGAAACTGGGGCTGGATTTCGACACGGGCGTCAAGCTCTCGGGTTCGCGCTTCACGTTCATGCGCGGCCCGATTGCGCGCCTGCACCGGGCGCTGGCTGCCTTCATGCTCGACGTGCAGACCCAGCAGCACGGCTACACCGAGTGCTACACGCCCTACATCGTCAACGGCGAGACACTGCGTGGCACCGGGCAGCTGCCCAAGTTCGAGGCCGACCTGTTCGCCGTCAAGAAAGGCGGCCAGGAGGGCGAGGACATGCCCGACACGCAGGCGCTGTACCTGATCCCGACCTCTGAAGTGACGCTGACCAACGTGGTGCGCGACGAGGTGCTGGCCGAATCGCAGCTGCCCATCAGGCTCACCGCGCACACGCCGTGCTTCCGCTCCGAAGCCGGCAGCGCCGGCCGCGACACGCGCGGCATGATCCGCCAGCACCAGTTCGACAAGGTCGAGATGGTGCAGATCGTGCACCCCGAGCGCAGCTACGAAGCGCTGGAGCAGATGACCGGCCACGCCGAAGCCATCCTGCAGCTGCTGGGTCTGCCCTACCGGGTGATGCTGCTGTGCAGCGGCGACATGGGTTTTGGCGCCACGCGCACGCACGACCTGGAAGTCTGGGTGCCGGCGCAGGGCACCTACCGCGAGATCAGCTCGGTGTCGAACTGCGAGGCCTTCCAGGCCCGCCGGCTGCAGGCGCGCTTCAAGAACGCGCAGGGCAAGAACGAACTGGTGCACACCCTCAACGGCTCGGGCCTGGCGGTCGGGCGCACGCTGGTGGCGGTGCTGGAGAACTACCAGAACGCCGACGGATCGGTCACTGTGCCGGCCGCGCTGCGCCCGTATCTGGGCGGCCTGGAGCAGCTCTCGCCTTGAGATAGAATCTCAGGCTTCGCACCACGCGCACCCGATCAGGAGAGGTGGCAGAGTGGCCGAATGTACCTGACTCGAAATCAGGCGTACCGCAAGGTACCGTGGGTTCGAATCCCACCCTCTCCGCCAAATGAAACCCCAAGTGATTGAATTGCTTGGGGTTTTTCTTTTGGCCGCTGCGTGACCAACATGCTGCCCGATACGTGGTCAGCGATTGAAGGCAGGGCGGCAATGGCTGGTTGGCAGCGGCTGCTGCCGGTCGTGCAGTCTCTCAGGGAAAACCGCTTTCGGCCAGAAGCTGCCGGCGGTTGAGCGGGAAAGCAGTCGCTCAACGTTGGCTTTTGCCCTGAATAGCATCCTGGGCATCACTGTCATTGATCACTGTCTCATGTGGCAACGACCACTTCATGAAGCGCCAGCGGCTACGAAAGGCTTCGGGGACTTCGGTCTCGTTATAGGCTGGACAGTCAACGAATCCTTGAGCCTCATAAATCCGATGCGCCGCGGTCATGAATTCGCCAGTGTCCAAGAGTACGTTTGGATAGCCAAAGTCCACGGCATCAGCCAACAATCGAGCCAGCATTTGATCACCCAGCTTGAGACCACGAAATCTCGGACGAACATAGATTCTCTTGACCTCGGCGACCTGATCCCGAAGTCGGCGGAGTCCGCCCATGCCAGCGACCTGACCGTCCACAAGAATGAGATAGAAAGCGCCCAACGGTGCAGGATCTCCACAGACTTTGTGGATGACGGTTGGCACATACTCGCTCGCCGGCATGCCTACGACTTCATCAGCCGGGACACCGAAGGATTTCTCGACCTCCTCAAAAACCCATGACAGGTACTCCACATTAAGATCAATGAGGTCGGACCTATGGGCAACATGGTCGGCTAGAACAAACTTGAGCTCCTGCATGGGTGTGCCTCCTGAAGTGAGTGGGCAAACGGTCACCATGTGATGCCTCATGCCATGTTCAAAGCAGATTCTGCTCCATTGGTTGGATGCGGCCTCAAAGACAGGTCGTCAATGGCTCCTGAACATGGCAGTCGCGCTGCTCGCAGCTAGAGATGCTCGATACATTGCTGCTCTCATCAAAGCCATGAAACTCTGCACCACTGTGCAGCAGGGCCACGCGACGTCCTCGCACCCATGACGCTGGCGACTGACCAACAGCCACGAGTACTCCTACTTGCTCAGATTGAGAGCGGGTGGCCCGGGCGGCCATCTGAATCCAGAGGCTCTGCCTGTCTAGTGTCCAGTTTGAGGTGTGCAGGTGGCTGTCTGCTTCGGGTCGGAAGCCGCCCATGGAACGACAACTCTCGAACGTCCGCCATCAGCCTAAAACTGTTATTCGAATGCTACGGGGATTGGGAGCAGGTCAGCTGGTGCCTCGGGTCATGCTCGAGAAGCGGCTCGATATTGAAGACTGGTGGCAGCCGGGTTCCCAGGTCGGCTGCGCAGATCGGCAACCGGATTCGTGCTTTGGAGTGACTGCCTATTGGCTTGATTCGCCGAAGCCCCAGGGGTTGATGAGATCGACACCCATGTCTGCGAAATCCTTGACATTGCGTGTGACCAGAGTCAGGTTGTGGTGCAGCGCCGTCGCCGCAAGCAGGCTGTCAATGGCAGGCAATGGCCTGCCAACCTTTGCTTGCAGGTGCCCCCAACGATCAGCAATGCCAGCGTCAATACCGAGCAGTCTGCCCAGGAAAAAAGTGGGCAGGTCCTGCTCCAGCCAGTCGCTCAGGTTTTGCTTGCGTACCTCGTCGCCAATAGCGGTGTCCAGCCGCTCAATGCCTTTGCGTATCTCGCCCAGTGTGAGCACGCTCAGGAACAGCGACTGCGCGGCACGTTCGGCAAACCATGCGACGACCTTGGGGTCAGGATTCTTGCGACGCAGCTCCGACAGGACATTGGTATCGATGAGATAGCTCATGGCAAGCGCTTAAAGGTCGACGTCGCGGACGACACTTTTGTCGCGCTCGAATACCAGGTCCTCCATTCCATATAGAGGGGAGGACTGCATGAATTGCACCAGGGACTGTGTGTTGCCGCTCAGGCGGTCGTAGAGCTCGCGTGACAGCACCACGGCCACGGATTTGCCGTGGATGGTGATGTCTTGTGGCCCTTCGCTTTTGGCACTTCTGACCACATCAGAAAACCGTGCTTTGGCGGTCTGCATCTGCCAGGTTTGCATATCCAACTCCAATTCTGACCAGAATGGTCAGAATCTAACCGATTCCTGGACGTTTGTCACAGGATGGCCGCGCGTCTGAAGCCCGCCGCGCGCCGACCAGGGCGGGAAATTTGCAACCATAATGGTTGCGAATTGGAAGGATCGCGTGATGCCCGCGACCCTGACCTTGAAGAATATCTGGTTGACGACAATTACCCTGGCCGGTCAGCGACAACGAATTTGGCCGGTTGATGGCCATCGTTTGCCTGGAGTCGGTGTTGCTGCCAACCAGAATGATGCCGAGCGCGCGAGCTGCGTGCACCTTTTTGACCCTCCCACCCCATGCGACTTGACGACATCCTCTACAGCCAGGGCTTTGGCACCCGGCGCGTCTGTGCCGGTCTGATCCAGCAGGGGCTGGTGAGCGTGGCGGGGCAGGGCGATCTGGAGCCGGCAACGGATCTGGACACCGACGCTCTCACATTTACCGTGCAGGGCCGGTCGTGGCCCTACCAGGCCAGCGCCTACCTGATGCTGCACAAGCCGGCGGGCACAGAATGCTCGCAAAAGCCCTCCACCTACCCGAGCATCTACACGCTGCTGCCGGCGCCGCTGCGCCAGCGGCCGCAAAAGGGCGCGGTGCAGGGCGTGCAGGCGGTGGGCCGGCTCGACCAGGACACCACCGGGCTGCTGCTGCTGACCGACGACGGCAAGTTCATTCACCGCATGAGTTCGCCGCGCCACCACGTGCCCAAGGTGTACGAGGTGACCACCAGACATCCGCTGGATGACGCGCAGGTGAGCCGGCTGCTGGCCGGCGTGGTGCTGGACGACGACCCCCGGCCGGTGAAGGCTGCCGCCTGCGAGGCCGTGGACGCGCACCACCTGCGGCTGACGCTGACCGAGGGCAAGTACCACCAGGTCAAGCGCATGCTGGCGGCGGTGGGCAACCGGGTAGAGGGGCTGCACCGCTCGCAGATCGGGCGGCTGGTGCTGCCCGCTGACCTGGCGCCGGGCCAGTGGTGCTGGCTCACGCCGGACGATCTGGCCAAGCTGACCCCATGACCGGTTTTGGGGTCAGTTTTCAATGAAAATAGGCACAAACCAGCGTCAAATGGTGAGTTTCAGCTATTGATTCAGTAGTCTCAAAGGCCTTGCAGGAAGGCCTGAATGGCGGCGGTCACGGCCTGCGGCTGGTCGCGGTGGGGCGAATGGCCGCAGTCGGGCAGTTTCAGCAGCTGCGTCTGGGGTGCGTTTTCGGCGATGGCGTCGATCTGGGCCATCGTGCCGTAGGGGTCGGCTTCGCCCTGGATGGCCAGCAGCGGCGCGGTGATGCCGGCGCAGTCGCCGCGAATGTCGAAGCTGCGAAACCCCTCGGAAAGCCACACGTCGTTCCATTGCCAGAACGCCCCGTCCACATCGGCGTGAAAGCGCGCCAGCCGCTCGCGCAGCCGGCCGGCCACAAATTCGTCTCGCGCGCGCCGGATGGCGGCGATGGAGAGGTCTTCGACGAAGGTGTGCGGCGCCATCACCACGCAGGCCGACACGTCAAACCGGCTGGCGTGCAGCAGCGCGATGGTGCCGCCGTCCGAGTGGCCGACCAGAACCGGGCGGCGGATCTGCAGCGCGACCAGCAGCGCCGGCAGCACCGCCCAGGCTTCGTGGTGCATGTAGTCCGGCTGCAGGCGGCCGTTGCGCTGGCCCTTGCGCACCGCCGGTTCGCCGCGCACGTCAGGCACCGGGTCGGATTGGCCGTAGCCCTGGCGGGAGACCAGCAGGCCGGCCCGGCCGGTGGCGGCGCAAAGCGCGTCGGGCCAGTCGCGCCACATGGCCACCGAACCCAGGCCCTCGTGCAGAAAGACCAGCGGCGCAGGGGCGCCAGCGCCGGCCGGTGCAGGGCGGGGCGCGATGGTCCGGACTTCGAGGCGGACGCCATTGATCTGGATCAGGGGCATGTCCCTGATGGTAAGCGGGCAAGGGCGCTCGCCGATCGGGCCCGGCTACACTGGCAGGCTGTTTTGAAAGCCTTGTCCGTGAAGTTTTTTCCGCTTTCGAAGGGCCTGCTGGCCCTTTTCTGTTTGATCGCCGCCACCCAGATCTGGGCCAGTGCGCCAAACCCGGTTTTTGTCCTCAATTCGCTCGACGGCAATGTCAGCGTGATCGATCCGGTGAGCTGGAAAGAGCTCAAGCGCATTCCGACCGGCAAGGAGCCGCATCACCTGTACATGACGCCCGATGAAAAGTCGGTCATCGTCGCCAACGCGCTCAGCGATTCGCTCACCTTCATCGACCCGCGCACGGCCGAGGTGCAGCGCACGGTGCGGGGCATCATCGACCCCTACCAGCTGCGCTTTTCGCCGGACATGAAGTGGTTTGTCACGGCGGCCAACCGCCTCAATCACGTCGACATCTATCGCTGGGACGGCACCGACCTGACGCTGGCCAAGCGCATCCTCACCGGCAAGACGCCCAGCCACGTCTGGATCGACAGCAAAAGCACGACGGCCTGGGCCACGATGCAGGACAGCGACGAGCTGGTGGCGATCGACCTGCCCACGCAGACGCTGAAGTGGCGCTTCAAGACCGGGCCGATGCCGGCCGACGTGTTCGGCACGCCGGACGACCGGCACCTGCTGGTGGGCCTGACCGGCGGCGACGGCGTGGAGGTCTACGATGTCAGCGGGCCGCAGCCGCGGCTGGTCAAGACCATTCCCACTGGCGCGGGCGCGCACGCCTTCCGCGCAGCGGGCGACCGCAAGCATGTGTACGTGAGCAATCGTGTGGCCGACACCATCAGCAAGATCAATTACCAGTCGTTTGAAGCGGTCGAGCGCTATCCGGCGCCGTCGGGGCCGGACTGCATGGACGTGTCGGCCGATGGCCGCTACATCCTGGTGGCGTCGCGCTGGGCCAAGAAGCTCACCGTGATCGATACGACGACGAAATCGGTGGTCCGCCAGATTCCGGTGGGCAAATCGCCGCACGGCGTCTGGACGCTGGATCATGCGCCGCGGCAATAGACCTTCGTTCCCACCGAGTGCCGGAGCCGGAGCCCGCGCGGCGACGCGGCGCAAGGCTGTATTTGCTATCGTGACGATAGCAGTGTTGAGCCATTCGACGATGGCTAGTGCCCAAAAAGACGTCAAAAACGCCTGCGACAAGCCTGTCTATCTGACTTTCGACACCGGCCACATGGCGGTGGCGCCGCTGATTGCCGAGGTGCTGGCCCGCCAGCAGGTGCAGGTCACGTTCTTCGCCGCCAACGAGCGCACGCAGGTGGGCGACGGCAGCTTGGGCGAGCACTGGGCGCCGTGGTGGAAAGCGCGGGCCGCCGAGGGCCATGCATTTGCCTCGCACACCTGGGACCACGCCTACTGGCGCGCCGACCTCGCCGGCAAGGACGGCAAGGGGGCGTTTCGCATCCGTCCCTCTGCGGGCGCCGATGCCGGCAAGGACCTGAACTGGGACACCGCCACCTACTGCGCCAACATCGAGCACGCCGCGCAGCGCCTGAAGGCGCTGACCGGCATCGAGCCGCTGCCGCTGTACCGGGCGCCGGGCGGCAAGACCTCGCCCAAGCTGCTGGCGGCGGCGCAATCCTGCGGGTACCGCCATGTGGGCTGGGCGCCCGCGGGATTTCTGGGCGACGAGTTGCCCAGCGACAAATGGCCCAACGAGCGCCTGCTGGCCCAGGCGCTGCGCGACATCCGCAGCGGCGACATCCTGCTGGCCCATCTGGGCATCTGGTCGCGCCAGGACCCCTGGGCACCGGCGGTGCTGGAGCCGCTGATCGCCGGGCTGAAGGCGCGCGGGTTCTGCTTCAGGACCTTGCGCGAGCACCCTGACCTGCAGGGCTGGATCGCGGCGCACAGCCGGCCAGCGGGCAGCGCGCGATGATGGAGCAGCTGGCCGACGCGTTTGCCGCCGCGCAGCAGTGGCTGTACGTGACGGTGGTGCAGCCGCTGGCGTTTTCGCTGGGCGCCGGCAACCTGCTGGAAGTGGCCTACGACGGCACCGGCTGGCTGCTGGTGGGCCTGCTGCAGATCGTGATCATTCTGTTCGTCATCGGGCCGCTGCAGCGCCTGTGGCCGGTGGAGCCGGTCACCGACCGGCGCGCCGTGCGGGTCGATGTGCTCTACACGCTGATTCACCGGCTGGGCCTGTTCAAGCTGGTGATGTTCTTCACGCTTGAAAACGCGCTGGAGAACTTTTTTGGCGAGCTGCGGGGCCGGGGTTTCGGCACCTGGCACATCGACCAGCTGTGGCCGGGCGTCACCGACGGCGCTTTCGTCAGCTTCGTGATCTATCTGGTCGTTTTCGATTTCGTCAATTACTGGTTGCACCGCGCACAGCACCAGTTCAACTGGTGGTGGGCGCTGCATTCGCTGCACCATTCGCAGCGGCAGATGACGATGTGGACCGACAACCGCAACCACCTGCTCGACGACGTGCTGCGCGACGCCGTGTTTGCGGTGCTGGCCATCCTGATCGGCGTGGCGCCCGGGCAATTTGTGATGCTGGTGGCGTTCAGCCAGCTCAGCGAGAGCTTCCAGCACGCCAATCTGCGCCTGTGGTTTGGCCGCATCGGCGAGCGCCTGTGGGTCAGCCCGCGCTTTCACCGCCTGCACCACAGCATCGGTATCGGGCATGAGACGGCGGGCAAGGGAACGCTCGGCGGCTACAACTTCGGCGTGCTGCTGCCCTGGTGGGACATGCTGTTTGGCACGGCCAATTTTGAAAAGCGCTTTGACGCCACCGGCGTGCGCGACCAGGTGGAAGAGGGGCGCGACTACGGCGCCGGTTTCTGGGCGCAGCAGTGGCTGGGCTTCAGGCGCCTGCTGGGCAGGGGCTGAGCCGGCGCGGCACCGTCAACGCCCGACTTGCGCAAGCCCGGCAGCGCTGTCCGGGATCGCCCATGCGGGTTGATCGATCGGGCGCGCGGGCCGTTATGCTTGCGACATGAGTCTGCTGTTCGACGCTTTCTGGCGCGCCGTTGCCTACTGCCTGCACCCGCGGGTGATCCTGTTGTCGCTGTTGCCGCTGATCATCATGGTGGTGCTGGCGCTGGCACTGGGCCACTTCTACTGGCACCCGTCCGTCGAGTGGGTGCGGCTGACGCTGGACGAGTACGAATGGGCGGCCAGGCTTTGGGGCTGGCTCGACAGCCTGGGCGTGGGCCAGCTGCGCGCGGCGCTGGCGCCGCTGATCGTGATCTTTGCAGTCACGCCGCTGATCGTGGTGCTGTCACTGCTGCTGGTAGCGGTGCTGATGATGCCGGCGCTGGTGCGCATGGTGGCCACGCGGCGGTTCCCCGAGCTGGAGCGGCGCCACGGTGGCTCGGTGCTGGTGAGCGTGCTGTGGTCGCTGGGCTCGACGCTGCTGGCGCTGATCGCGATCGTCATCTCGTTGCCGCTTTGGCTGATCCCGCCGCTGATCCTGATCCTGCCGCCGCTGATCTGGGGCTGGCTGACCTACCGCGTGATGGCGTTCGATGCGCTGGCCGAGCACGCCAGCAAGGCCGAGCGCCAGCAATTGATGCGTGAACACAAGGGCTGGCTGCTGGGCATGGGGGTGCTCACCGGGTATCTCGGCGCGGCGCCGAGCGTGGTCTGGGCCTCGGGTGCACTGTTTGCGGCGGCTTTCGTGATTCTGGCGCCCATCGCGATCTGGATCTACACCCTGGTTTTTGCCTTTTCCTCGCTGTGGTTCTCGCATTACTGCCTGGCCGCCTTGCAGAAAATGCGGGCTGCGCAGGAGGGCAACGATCCGGCCAGCGGGGCCGCTTCACAACCGCTAGCATTGCAGGATGAATCCAACGCCGACCGACCCGCGCTTGCCGCACCCGCCCCCACCACTTCGCCCTGAGCCGGGCGGGGCCTTTGGCCTGATCATCATCGGCGACGAAATCCTCTCGGGCAAACGCGCCGACAAGCACCTGCCCAAGGTGATCGAACTGCTGGGTGCGCGCGGCCTGTCGCTGGGATGGGCCGACTATGTGGGCGATTCGCCCCAGCGCATCACGGCGGCGCTGGAGCGGGCCTTTGCGTCGGACAACGTGGTGTTTTCCTGTGGCGGCATTGGTGCCACGCCGGACGACCACACGCGCCAGTGCGCGGCGCGGGCGCTGGGCGTGGACCTGCAGCTGCACCCGCAGGCCCAGGCGCTGATCGAGGAGCGCATGCGCGATGTGGCGCGCGAACAGGGGCAGGTGTGGGACCCGGACCGGCCCGACAACATCCACCGCCTGAACATGGGGGTGTTTCCGGCGGGTGCGCAGATCATTCCGAACCCCTTCAACAAGATCCCCGGCTTCAGTTGCACCGGCGCGGTCGGCGGGGCGGTTCATTTCGTGCCCGGTTTCCCGGTGATGGCCTGGCCGATGATCGAGTGGGTGCTCGACACCCACCACTTCGGCCAGTTCCGCAAGGGCCACTGGATCGAGCAATCGGTGATCGTGTTCGGCGCCATGGAAGCGGCGCTGACGCCGCTGATGGAAGCGATCGAGCGCGACCATGCACCGATCCGCGTGTTCAGCCTGCCCAGCGTCGACGACCCGACCTACGGCCGTCACATCGAGCTGGGCGTGAAAGGCTCGGCGGCTGAAGTGGCCCGGGCCTGGCCGGCGCTGCTGGCGGGGCTGCAACCGTTCGGGCTGCAGCTCGGCCCCGAGTTGGTGCGAACGGTTTGATGCCCTGAATTGGTGCAATTGATTTGCACCAAGTGGGTGCGTCATGGAATCGAAGCCTGCTGAAACTTTTCGGCAGCTGTCAGTTTGCGGGAGTCCGGACCGGGCACAATTGCGGTTTGGTTGGCGTCGCGGTCGATCCGATCTGGCACAAAACCTGCATTTCCCTGCCTGCAACACAATTTTTTCAACGACACCCCACAAGGAGTACCTGATGGCCAAGACCGTCGCAGACGTCATGAAGATGGTGAAAGAAAACGAAGTCAAGTTCGTTGATTTCCGTTTCACCGATACCCGTGGCAAGGAACAGCACGTGACCGTGCCCGTTTCCGCATTTGATGAAGACAAGTTCAGCGACGGTCATGCATTTGACGGCTCGTCCATCGCCGGCTGGAAGGGCATCGAAGCCTCGGACATGCAATTGATGCCCGACCCGAACACCGCCAACATTGATCCGTTCTTTGAAGAATCCACGCTGATCATGAGCTGCGATGTGATTGATCCTTCCGACGGCAAGGCTTACGAGCGCGATCCGCGTTCGCTCGCCAAGCGTGCTGAAGCCTACATGAAGGCCTCGGGCTTTGGCGACACTGCCTACTTTGGTCCGGAACCCGAATTTTTCGTGTTCGACAGCGTGCGCTGGAAGAACGACATGTCGGGCTGCTTCGTGAAGATTGATTCTGAAGAAGCGTCGTGGAACACCGACAAGGAATACGAGCACGGCAACAGTGGGCATCGCCCCGCCGTCAAGGGTGGCTATTTCCCGGTGCCGCCGGTTGACAGCTTCCAGGACATGCGCTCCGAAATGTGTCTGGTGCTGGAAGCGCTGGGCATTCCGGTTGAAGTGCACCACCATGAAGTGGCCAACGCCGGCCAGATGGAGCTGGGCACGAAGTTCAGCACGCTGACGCAGCGCGCCGACTGGGTTCAATTGCAGAAGTACGTGATCCAGAATGTGGCCCACGCCTATGGCAAGACTGCCACGTTCATGCCCAAGCCCATCGTTGGTGACAACGGTTCCGGCATGCATGTGCACCAGTCCGTCTGGAAAGACGGCAAGAACCTGTTTGCCGGCGACGGTTATGCCGGCCTGAGCGATTTCGCACTGCACTACATCGGCGGCATCATCAAGCACGCCCGTGCGCTGAACGCGATCACCAACCCCGGCACCAACAGCTACAAGCGCCTGGTGCCTGGCTTTGAGGCACCGGTGAAGCTAGCTTATTCGGCCAAGAACCGTTCGGCTTCGATCCGTATCCCGTTTGTGTCCAATCCCAAGGGCCGTCGCGTCGAGGCACGTTTCCCCGATCCGCTGATGAACCCCTACCTCGGCTTCGCGGCATTGCTGATGGCCGGCCTTGACGGCGTCGAGAACAGGATCGATCCGGGTGAAGCGGCGACGAAGGACCTGTATCACCTGCCGCCCGAAGAAGACGCGCTGATCCCGACCGTGTGCCACAGTCTGGACCAGGCGCTGGAATACCTTGACAAGGACCGTGCCTTCCTGACCAAGGGCGGTGTGTTCACCGACGCCTACCTTGACGCCTACATCGACCTGAAGATGCAGGAAGTCACGCGTTTCCGCATGGCGACCCATCCGGTCGAGTTCGACATGTATTACTCGCTGTAAGTTTTGTAGCGAAACTTTGCAAAAGGACGGCTTCGGCCGTCCTTTTTTGTTGGTATCGTAAAACCCGGTTTTGACATCGCCGGTGATTGACCGATACTTGCAACCCGGCCCCGAGGTGAGGAACAGTTTTGAAGCACGTATTTCCGATGGTCCTGCTGGCGTTGATGGCGGTGCAAAGTGCGCAGGCGCAGGACCGTATCTATCGATGTGGCAACGAGTACACCAACAAGCCTGTGGACCCCAAGGCCTGCAAGCTGATCGAGAACACCGGCGTCAGTGTGATCCCCGGCACCAAGGTGCAGAGCCAGCCGCAGCCGGCGAGTGCGCCCAGGGCTTCCGGAAGCGCCGGGCAGCGGGTGGATTCAAGCGACCAGCGTGCCCGCGACGCCGATGCCCGCGCGGTGCTCGAGGCCGAACTGAAGAAGGCCGAGACCCGGCTGGCCGAACTCAAGGCCGAGTACAAGGACGGGCAACCCGACAAGCAGGGCTCGGAGGCCAGCAATTACCAGAAGTACCTGGATCGCACGGCCGAACTGAAAGCCTCGATCGCTCGCACGGAGAGTGACATCGCCGGCATCCGGCGTGAGTTGGGCCGTGCGCCGACTCCGGCGGGTTCTGCGGCAAAATAAACCGCTTGAAACCCGCTGCTCCGCGATCCTCCCCTTTCCACGCTTTTGATCTGCTGGCCACGCTGGTAGCGGTGGTGCGTGGTGACGGCCAGGTGCTGTTTGCCAATGCGGCGCTGGAAGATGCCATGGGGCTGTCGCGCCGCAGCATCGAAGGTGCGCCGCTGCCCGACTGCTTCGTCGATCCGGTGGTGCTGCGGCACGCACTGCAAGGGGCTCGCAGCAACGAATTTGCCGCACTGCGTTACGACGCGCAGCTCAAGCGGGTGCATCACGAACCCTTGCCCGTCCACGTGATCGTGGCCCAGACCGAGCGCGCGGGCGAGATCATCGTCGAGCTGTTGCCGCTGGAGGCGCAGGCGCGTCAGGAGCGCGAAGAGCGGCTGATCGACCAGGCGCAGGCGAACAAGGAGCTGATCCGCAACCTCGCGCACGAAATAAAGAATCCGCTGGGCGGCATCCGGGGAGCTGCGCAGTTGCTGGAACTGGAGCTCGACTCGAAGGAACTGGCCGAATACACCCAGGTCATCATCCACGAGGCCGATCGTCTGCAGACGCTGGTGGACCGCTTGCTGGCGCCGCACCGCCGGCCCCATGTGGTGGGCGACGTGAACATCCATGAAGTGTGCGAGCGGGTGCGGTCACTGGTGCTGGCGGAGTTTCCCAGGGGGCTGCGGGTGGTGCGGGACTACGACACCTCGATTCCGGAGTTTCGCGGTGACCGGGAACAACTCATTCAGGCGCTGCTGAACATCGTTCACAATGCCGCGCAGGCGCTGGCTCCGCGCATCGCGGTCGGTGACGCCGAGATCGTCTTTCGCTCGCGCGTCGTCCGGCAGATCACCTTCGGCAAGCAGCGCTACCGGCTGGCACTGGAATTGCATGTCATCGACAACGGGCCTGGCGTGCCAGACTCGATCAAGGACCGCATCTTCTATCCACTCGTGTCCGGGCGGGATGGGGGATCGGGTCTGGGGCTGACGCTGGCGCAAACCTTTGTCCAGCAGCATCATGGCCTGATCGAGTGCGACAGTGTGCCCGGCCGAACGGATTTCAAGATTCTGATTCCGTTGCCTTAGGTTCCAACAAACAGCAGGGGATGTCCGCCACATGAAACCGATCTGGATAGTTGATGATGACCAGTCCATCCGTTTCGTGCTGGAGAAGGCGCTGCTGCGCGAGAACCTGCCCACCCGCAGCTTTGTCAGCCCGCGCGAGGTGCTGGCGGCGCTGGAGTCTGCCGATGCTGATGATGGACCGCAGGTGCTGGTCAGCGACATCCGCATGCCGGGGGGCTCCGGCCTGGACCTGCTCGGCAAGGTCAAGGAAAAGCTGCCCGGCCTGCCCGTCATCATCATGACCGCGTTTTCCGACCTGGACAGTGCCGTATCGGCCTTTCAGGGCGGCGCCTTCGAATACCTGCCCAAGCCGTTCGACCTGCCGCGTGCCGTCGAACTGATCCACCGCGCTGTCGAAGAAAGCCAGCGCGAGGAGGTCGCCGAGGAGCGCATGGCTGCGGCGCCCGAAATGCTGGGCCAGGCGCCGGCGATGCAGGACGTGTTCCGTGCCATCGGCCGGCTCTCACAGAGCAACGTCACGGTGCTGATCACCGGTGAATCGGGCTCGGGCAAGGAACTGGTCGCCCGGGCGCTGCACAAGCATTCACCACGTGCCAGCGGACCGTTTGTGGCCATCAACACGGCCGCCATCCCGAAGGACCTGCTCGAATCGGAACTGTTCGGGCATGAGCGGGGCGCGTTCACCGGTGCGCAGACCATGCGGCGCGGGCGGTTCGAACAGGCCGATGGCGGCACGCTGTTTCTGGACGAGATCGGCGACATGCCGTTTGACCTGCAGACCCGCCTGCTGCGCGTGCTCTCCGATGGAAGCTTCTACCGGGTGGGCGGCCACAGCGCCGTCAAGTCCAATGTGCGGGTGATTGCCGCCACGCACCAGGATCTGGAGCAAAGGGTCAAGGAGGGCAGTTTTCGCGAAGACCTGTTTCACCGTTTGAACGTGATCCGCCTGCGCCTGCCGCGCCTGACCGACCGGCGAGAAGACATCCCGATGCTGACGCGCCACTTTTTGCAACAGAGCGCCCGGCAGCTCGGTGTAGAGCCCAAGCGCATTTCGGATGCGGCGGTGGCGCGGCTGGGGCAGTTTCATTTCCCCGGCAATGTGCGCCAGCTGGAGAACATCTGCCATTGGCTGACCGTTATGGCGCCGGCGCAGGTGATTGAGTTGAAGGACCTGCCGCCCGAGGTGCTGGGCAGCGCGCCGGCACCGGCCGCCGTCGCGTCAGCGGCGATGCAGGTGTCCGCGACCACCGAACCTGCAGTTGTGGCCGACCCGCAGGCCGTTGCAGGTGATCCCGCGCCAGCCATGCAGACGCCTGTGTCGGCGGTCACAGCCGACCTGACGGGTGCGGGAGAGGTCTGGGAACATGCGCTCGAGCGCGAAGCGCACGATCTGCTGGCCGCCGGCCGCGAAGATGTCTGGGATGTGCTGACGCGCCGCTTCGAGACCAGCCTGATTCAGGCCGCGCTGGGCTGCACCCGGGGCCGGCGCATCGAGGCCGCCCAGAAACTGGGTATCGGCCGCAACACCATCACCCGCAAGATCCAGGAGCTGGGGCTGGAGTAGGGCCGGTGCTACCGGCGCTCAGCTGCCAATCAGCCCACCGTCCTTTTTGCGGATCACCACGGTGGCAGACCGGGGTCGGCCACCGGGCCTGAAGTCGGGCCAGTTCGAAAAGCGCGCAGGATCGGCCGGATCGCTGCGATCGCTGGGCGTTTCGCCCGGGTGCTGGACGTTGATGAACAGGGTGCGGCCATCGGGTGTCAGCGCCAGGCCGGTGATCTCGCAGTTGGTCGGCCCGGTCAGAAAACGCCGGGTCTCGCCGGTGGTGACGTCGCAGGCCAGCATCTGGTTGTTGCCGATATTGCGAAATTCTCCCTGGTACATCTGCGAGGCGTGGGCGTCGGTCTGTATCCACAGCAGGCCGCGGGCGTCAAACGCAATGCCATCGGGGCATCCATAGATGTCGCCGTTGATGTTGCCCCTGGCCTCGGCGCGGGCGTTGGCCGGATCGCCGGCCAGCACCAAATGGTTCCAGCGGAACACCGTGGCATGGAAGTCACCGCCCGGCGCCGCGCCCTCGTCCCAGCGAATGATGTGGCCATGGCTGTTGTTGGCCCGGGGGTTGGCCGCGTCGACTGGCGGCTGGCCCTTTGCGCCGCGCGCACTGTTGTTGGTCAGCGTGCAGTAGATCGTGCCGCTGATCGGGTCGATGGCCAGCCATTCGGGGCGATCCATCTTGGTGGCACCCAGCAGGTCGCTGGCCTGGCGCGCCTTGATGAGCACCTCGCCCTGGTCGGCAAAACCGTTGGCCGCGGTCAGCGGTCCCTCGCCATGCACCAGTGGCAACCACGCGCCGGTGCCGTCGGCGTTGAACCGGGCCACGTACAGCGTGCCGTGGTCCAGCAAGTCCCGATTGGCCTGTGCCTTGGACAATCCGCCACCTGCAGGCCGGATGGCGTCCCGGCTGACGAACTTGTAGATGTATTCGAAGCGCGCGTCCTCACCGCTGTAGACCACCGCACGCCCGTCGCGGGTGACCGCCACCCAGGCGCCTTCGTGCGCGGCCCGGCCCAGCGCCGTGCGTTTGATGGGGGCGCTGGCCGGGTCCATCGGGTCGACTTCCACCACCCAGCCGAAGCGGTTGAACTCGTTGGGGTGGCGGGTGGCGTCAAAGCGCTCGTCGTGTTCCGGCCAGCGGAAAAACGCCGCTTTGGTGATGCCCCAGCGTTGCTGGTGGGCGTCGGGCTTGTCGCCACCTGCAAAGTAGAAGCGGAAGTTTTCTTCGCCGCTCAGGTAGGTGCCCCAGGGCGTCATGCCGGCGGCGCAGTTGTTCAGCGTGCCCAGCACGGTTTGCCCGGCCGGGTCGGCGGCGGTCTTCATCAGCGAATGACCCGAAGCCGGCCCGCTCAGACGGAACGGCGTCACGGCGGTGATGCGCCGCGCATGGCGGCTCGGCCGCACCATCTGCCAGCCGGCGGGTGTTTCAACGACCTCGATCACCGAAATGCCGTGGGCAGCCTGGGCCTTGCGCACCTTCTCGGCCGTCCAGGGCTGCATGCCACCCGGATGCAGCAGACCGTCGTCGACGTATTCGTGGTTCATCACCAGCAAGCCGTGGCGACTGCCTTGTGCACCATTTTCGAGCGGAAAGTAATGAATGCCGTCGTGGTGCATGCCCATCTGCACGGCCTGTTCTGCGGCGCTGTTGCTGGCGTCCGCTTTCCAGGCGGGCATCTGGCCCGGCACGCCCACGGGTTCGCCCCAGGCGGCCAACGCCGCCGCCACGTAGCCGTCCGGCACGACCAGGCGGTCGGAGGTGTCGACCGGGACGGATTTGAAGCCCGGTTTGAGTCGCTGGGTTGCCCCGACGGGTGCCGATTGGGCGGAGGCGCATCCGGCCAGCCAGGGTGAGAACAACGCCGCTGACGCTGCGCCGACCGACAGCTGCAACAGGGTGCGGCGGCGCGGGTCCGACAGGCTGTGGATGTCGGGATTGGACGAGCGGTTGCTGTCCTCCATCGCGCTGAAGTCTTTGGCCATGCTCGCGGTTCCCTGGCGTGTGAGTCGGGTGTGAATCAGTCGGCCAGCGTCAGCACCACGGGGGTGTGGTCGCTGGGGCGTTCGTTCTTGCGCGGCAACCTGTCGATGGCGCAGGCAAGCACCTGGGGCCTGAGCGCCTCGCTGACCAGCGTGTAGTCGATGCGCAGACCCCGGTTGCGGCGAAAGGCGAATTCGCGGTAGTCCCACCAGCTGTAACTTTTCTCGGGCTGCTCGAAGAGGCGGAAGGCGTCGTGCAGGCCCAGGGCCAGCAGCGATTGAAGCGCCTCGCGCTCGGCGCTCGTGTGGTGAATGGTTTCTCGCAGACCGTCCGGGTCCCAGCTGTCGCGATCGTCGGCGGTGATGTTGAAGTCTCCCATCAACACCAGCCGGGGGTGTCGCGCCAGTTCGGTCGCCAGCCAGTCGCGCAACGCCGCCAGCCAGGTCATCTTGTAGGCAAACTTGTCGGTGCCCGGCGCCTGGCCGTTGACAAAATAGCCGTTGATCACGCGCACGTCACCCGCCGGGCTGGCGATCGTGCCAGCGATGACGCGGGATTGCTCGTCAGCAAAGCCAGGGATGTTTTTCACCACGCCGGTCACCGGCGCACGTGTCAGAAGGGCAACGCCGTTGTAGGTCTTCTGACCGAACACGGCGCTGTGATAGCCGATCGCCTGCAGCGCGTCGAGCGGAAACTTGTCGTCACTGAGCTTGAGTTCCTGCAGGCCCAGCACGTCCACCGGATTGGCCGCCAGCCAGTCCAGAACCTGAGGCAGCCGCACGGTCAGCGAGTTGATGTTCCAGGTGGCAATTTTCATGAGGCGGATTCAGGGTCGGCGTGTAGCAGGGCGCAGTTTAAGCGGGAACATTTCTGTCCGATGGGGTCGTTGCTTCCCACGGATCCCGTCAGAGACCACGCCACACGACCGGTCGCTGAACCGGCCTCAGCCAGCCCTTTGGGGGCTGGGGCCTCAATAAAACGCCTGCAGCCCGGTCTGTGCACGGCCCAGAATCAGTGCGTGCACGTCGTGCGTGCCTTCGTAAGTGTTGACCGTTTCCAGGTTGATCATGTGGCGGATCACGTGGTATTCGTCATGGATGCCGTTGCCGCCGTGCATGTCGCGCGCCATGCGGGCGATGTCGAGCGCCTTGCCGCAGGAGTTGCGCTTGATCAGGCTGACCATCTCCGGCACGGCCTTGCCTTCGTCCATCAGCCGGCCTACGCGCAGGCAGCCCTGCAGGCCCAGTGCAATTTCGGTCTGCATGTCGGCCAGTTTTTTCTGGATCAGCTGGTTCTGCGCCAGCGGCCGGCCGAACTGCACGCGGTCCAGCGTGTACTGGCGGGCACGGTGCCAGCAGTCTTCGGCCGCGCCCAGTGCGCCCCAGGCGATGCCGTAGCGCGCCTTGTTCAGGCAGCCGAACGGGCCTTTCAGGCCGGCCACATTGGGCAGCAGCTGGGATTCAGGCACGAAAACGTCGTCCATCACGATTTCGCCGGTGATGCTGGCGCGCAGGCTCATCTTGCCTTCAATCTTGGGGGCGGAGAGGCCCTTCATGCCTTTTTCGAGGATGAAGCCGCGGATGCATTCCTGGCCGCCGACTTTGCCATCCGGGTCGGCCAGCTTGGCCCAGACCACAAACACGTCGGCGATCGGGCTGTTGGTGATCCACATCTTGGCGCCCTTGAGCTGGTAGCCGCCGTCCACCGGCCGTGCACGGGTCAGCATGCTGGCCGGGTCGGAGCCGTGGTTCGGCTCGGTCAGGCCGAAGCAGCCGACCCATTCGCCGGTGGCCAGTTTGGGCAGGTACTTCTGCTTCTGGGCTTCGCTGCCGTATTCGTTGATCGGGTGCATCACCAGCGAGCTTTGCACGCTGATGGCGCTGCGGTATCCGCTGTCGACACGCTCGACCTCGCGGGCGATCAGGCCGTAGGCGACGTAGCTCAGGCCGGCGCAGCCGTAGCCCTCGATGGTGGAGCCGAGAAAACCCATGGCGCCGGCCTCGGTCATGATTTCGCGGTCGAACTTTTCATTGCGGGCCGCCATCAGCACGCGCGTCTGCAGCTTTTCCTGGCAGAAGGTGTGGGCGGCCTCCTGGATGGCGCGCTCATCGTCGCTGAGCTGTTCGGACAGCAGGAAGGGGTCTTCCCAGTTGAATTTGGCTTTCATGGTGTCTCCAGTGGCGGCGGGTGGTCGATCGCCTATTGTTGGCGATTCGACAATAGCTGTCTAATATCAATTGAATATTCAACAATACGAATTGGAGATGCATGGAGTTTCGCCATCTTCGCTATTTCCTGGTACTGGCCGAAGAACTGCACTTTGGCCGCGCCGCGCGGCGGCTGTCCATTTCACAGCCGCCGCTCTCCACGAACATCCAGCAACTCGAAGCCTCCGTCGGCGCCCGGCTCTTTACCCGCAACAGCAAGGCCGTGCACCTGACCGAAGCCGGGCGCGCCCTGATACCCCGTGCCCGCGCGCTGCTGGAGCAAGCCCAGCAGGCCGCCCGGCACGCGCGAGACGTGGCCGACGGGCTCGCTGGCAGCCTGCAGGTCGGCTTCGTCGGCACCATGCTGTATTGCGGGCTGCCGGCCTTGCTCGGGCGATTCCAAGTGCAGCACCCGCGGCTGCGTCTGACATTGCGGGAACTGAGTTCGAGTGAACAGCTGATCGAACTGACCCGCGAAGGACTGGATCTGGGTTTCGTTCACACCACCCGCGTGCCGCCGGGACTGTCGAAGATCCTGGTGGTCAGCCAGCCGCTGGTGGCCTGTCTGCCCGCCGCGCATGCGCTGGCAGGCAGGCATTCGCTGCCGCTGTCGGATTTGCGGGGTGAGCCGTTTGCGTGCATCTCGCCCGGTGTCTCGGCCGACTACCACGCGCGGATCGTCGCCTTGTGTACCGATGCTGGCTTCACCCCCGAAGTGCGCTATGAGTTGCGGCACTGGCTCAGCGTGGTGTCCCTGGTTTCGCAGGGGCTGGGTTTAGCGCTGGTCCCGCAGGCGCTGCGCGAGTCGGCGGTGCCGGGCACCGCGTTTGTGCCGCTGGATGTTGAAACGTCACCCTATGACACCTATTGCCTGTGGAAAACGGACCGGGAACACCAGGCGTTGGCGGCCTTTCTGGATGCTGTCCGGGCCGAACCCGCGTTGACGGGCAACGGCCCGAAGCATTCAGTTGGTACGCCGGGCGCAAATGCTGGCACCATGGGCTGATCATTCTTGTTGCAGGAGAACGGCATCAATCCTTACATCTGGTGTTTTGTGGGCGGCCTCATCGGCCTGGTGGCTGGCTTGGTTGCGGGGCAGAAGGAGCGGATCGTCGTGATCGAAAACGTGCTGGTGGGCGTCTTCGGCGCGTTCATCGGTGGCGATTTCCTGGTGGCCATGTTCAGCGGCGTGCCGCCGGACGACAAGGTATTTCACCTGCGTTCGCTGATGGCGGCCATCGCAACGGCCGTCGCCTTTCTGCTTGCGCTGCGGCTGATGCGCAAGATCGTCGGTCCGATGCGGGCCAGCAAGCAAAAGACGCGCAGGCGGGACTGACCAGGCGCTGATGCCACGGGGCCGCGTCGTAAGATGCGGCGACTGTCAGCGACTGACAGGTTTCACCGGAGATCTCCATGTCCTCAACCCTTCAAACCCTCGTGCTCGGTGGCGGCTGCTTCTGGTGCACCGAAGCCGTCTATGTGCGCGTGCGGGGCGTGACCGACGTCGAGTCCGGCTACAGCAACGGCCAGGCGGCCCGGCCCAGCTACGAAGACGTCTGCACCGGCCGCACCGGTTGCAACGAAGTGGTCAAACTCGTCTACGACACCACCGAGGTCAGCACCCGGGAACTGCTCGAAATCTTCTTCGTGATTCATGACCCGACAACGCTGAACCGTCAGGGCAACGACACCGGCACCCAGTACCGCAGCGGCATCTACTACACGACGCCCGAGCAGAAGGCGGTGGCTGATGACCTGATCCGTGAAATGAGCCAGGACAAGCTGTTCGGCGCACCCATCGTTACCGAGGTCGCGCCGCTGGAGAACTACTGGCCGGCCGAGGGCTACCACCAGGATTTCTTCGAGAAAAACCCGGGCCAGGGCTACTGCATGGCCGTGGCAGCGCCCAAGGTGGCCAAGTTCCGCAAGACCTTTGCGCGGCTGGCGAAGGATTGAGCGTCAAGCCCTGGCTTGAAGAAATCGAGGGCCTCCCCATCAAGCGGCAGCCTGTTCCGTCGGTGTTCCGGTCCATGGCTTCGGGCTGACGCAGCGGCTGCGCGAGGATGTGCACGTGGGCTTTCAGGCGGGCAACCTGCTCACACCCAGTGTGGCCGTGCAGGGCGCCAGACCACTCCCGCACCGGGACGCGCTGGAGCCTTTCAGTTCAGCTTCATTCCCGCCGCCAGTTGGGCCACGTTGTGTCGCATCATCAGCAGGTAGCTGGAACCGGGCTGGCCGGCGGAAGACAGGGCATCGGCATACAGGCGGGCCCCGACCGCGACACCAGTATCCTTGGCAAGTTGTTCGATCAGTTTGGGGTTGCTCATGTTCTCCACAAACACAGCCTTGATTTTTTCACGCAGGATTTGCTCGATGAGGCGGGCCACCTGCCTTGCGCCCGGCGCTGCATCGGTGTTCACGCCCTGGGGTGCCAGAAACCGGATCTGGTAGCGCGCTGCCAGGTAGCCAAAAGCGTCATGCGAAGTGATCACCTTGCGCTTGTCCAGCGGGATGGCTGCGAATTGTTCGCGGGCCCAGGCGTCCAGCGCCCGGAGTTCCTTGGCATAGGCTTCAGCGTTGGCCTGATACCCGTTGGCCCCCTGGGGATCGATTCCGGACAAGCCGGCAGCGATGTTGCGCACGTACAGCACCACGTTTTCTGGATCCTGCCAGGCATGCGGATCGGCGGTTTCGTGTCGATGACTGCCGTGATTGCCGGGCGCGCCGGATGGGATCGGCTTGACGCCTTTCGAGGCCACGACAGTGGCGCCGCGGTAGCCTGTGGCTTGGGCCAGCCTGGTGGCCCAGGGCTCGAAGCTCAGACCGTTGGTCACAAACAGCTTCGTGGCGAGAAGGGTCCTGGCGTCGGCTGGCCTGGGTTCAAACGCATGCGCGTCCTGGTCGGGCCCCACCAGCGTGGTGACAGCCACGCGGTCGCCGCCTACGACACGCACCAGGTCGCCGAGGATGCTGAAGCTGGCCGCGACCGGGATTTTGTCGTCGGCGTTGGCGAGACCGCTTTTCGTCAGTGCCAGGATCAGACTGCTTGCCAGGAGAATGCGTCGGGAGGGGTTCATGGTGAGTTCTTCGATGGGAGGAAGGCATCGGGGAGAGTCTTGCTTTTCAGGCGTAAGCAAGCCGGCTCACGCAACCCGGTGCGAGGTGTCGCGCCAGCGGGGTAGCCAGCCTGCCGGTGCCAGAACCAGCGAGACAAAATAGAGTGCGCCGGCGCAGCCGATGATGGTCGGCCCCGAAGGCGTATCCAGGTGGTACGACAGCAGCAGGCCCGCGAACCCTGCCATGCAGGCTTGCAGGCTGGCGTTCATCAACTGCGCGGGCAAGGTGTCATGCCACAGGCGCGCGGACACGGCGGGCAGCATCATCAGGCCCACGGCCATCAAGGTTCCCAGGGTCTGAAAGCCCGCCACCAGGTTCACCACCACCAGCAGCAGAAAACCCTGGTGCCACACCCATCCGCCCAAGTGAGTCCCGTGCCGGACCTTGAGAAAGCCAGGGTCAAAGGTCTCCAACACCAGGCCGCGGTACATCAGCGCGAGCGCGAGCACGCTGACCGTGGCAATACCGGCAACCAGTAGCAGTGCGGCGTCGTCCACCCCCAGAGCGCTGCCAAACAGGATGTGCAGCAAATCCAGCTGCGTGCCGTGGCGGGAGATCAGCGTCACGCCCAGGGCCAGGGCTACCAGGTAGAAAGCAGCCAGGCTGGCGTCCTCCCTGAGCAGCGTCAACCGGCTGACCAGGCCGGCGATGCCCGCAACCACCAGCCCCGCCACCACACCGCCCAGGGCCATCGCCGGCAGCGACAGACCCGCCACCAGGAAGCCGATGGCCACGCCGGGCAGCACGGCATGGCTCAGCGCATCGCCCAGAAGGCTCATCCGCCGCAAGGTCAGGAACACGCCCAGCGGCGCTGCACTGAGCGCCAGGGCCAAAACGGCCACCAGCGCCCGGCGCATGAAGGCGAATTCGGCAAACGGTGCGAACAGGACGGTCCATGCGCCGATCAACAGTGTGTCCATGGCGTGGCCTTCAAACCGCCGTGGAGCTTGGCGCCTGCGTCCGCGAGGGGTCCATCGGGCCCGTGGGCGCGACGTCAAGCTCACACACCCGGGCCGTTTCGTCCCAGGCTTCGGCCATGGCACGGGCGCGCTGCAGGTTTTCCGGGGTGAGTACGACGGCGGTGGGCCCCCAAGCCACCCGCTCGCGCGCCAGTAACAAGGTCTGAGGGAAGTGCTGGCGTACCTGGGCTTCGTCGTGCAGCACGGCGATCACGGTGCGACGCTCCTGGTGCCAGTGTTGAACCAGTGCCAGCAGGTCGGCCGTGGTTCGCGCGTCCATAGCGTTGAAGGGCTCGTCCAGCAGAATCAGGTCGGCGTCCTGCACCAGCAGGCGGGCAAACAAGACCCGCTGAAACTGCCCGCTGGACAGTGAACCCACGCTGCGTCGCTCGAAACCCTGCAGACCCACCGAATGAAGGGCCGCGTCCACCCGCTCCAGCATCGCCGCACCCATGCCGCCCAGCGGCCCCGTGCGGCCCCACAAGCCCAGCAGCACGCAGTCCTTCACATCGATCGGGAAGCTGCGGTCGATCTCGCTGAACTGCGGCAGATACGCCATCGGGCGGTGGTTCAGATTGACCTGGAGGGCAGCGGCCGGGCGGTCGCAGCCAACAGGCAGCAGCCCGGCAATGCTCTTTAAGAGCGTACTTTTTCCCGAGCCATTGGGCCCCATGACCGCAGTGAGCGACCCTTGCGCAAATACGCCGGATATGTGGTGCAGGGCGGGATGCTTGCGGTAGCTCACGGTCAGGTTGTCCAGGTCCACCAGCGGCGCCCCGTGTCCGGCAGGACTTGAGGCAGAGTTCATCGCGGCACCAGATCCGAGAGAGCCCACAGCACAGCCAGCCAGAGCAGCAGCAACGCGGGCGCCACCGTCAGCAGGCGCAACCACGCGGGCCACGCCAGCACACTTCGCGTGCCCGCGCAATGAAAACTCACCGGCTTGGCGTCCTTGCTTGCCGCGGATTGCGGGTCAACGTCTTGGGTTGGGTTCATAATGCAACTGAATTGCGTTAGATGCTATTGCAACTTTGTTGCGATAATTCTTTGGCCCCGGAGAATTTGTTGTGTCAGTTCTTCAGGTTGCCGGTTTCACAGGAAATTACCAATGGCACTTGCGCCTGCCAATACCGACTCCATCGACGCGCTGCTGGCGGCCCACGGGCTGCGCCGCACCGCTGCCGCGCGAAAAGTGCTGGGATGGCTGCTGGCTCACCCCACGACCAGCTATACCCATGGCCAGTTGCAGGCGGCGCTGGCGGATGCCGGGGGGGCGAATAGTGGTGACGCGATGGACAGAGTCACCCTCTACCGCCTGATCGACAGGCTGACCCAGGCGGGCCTGCTGTTGTGCCGGGTGGATACCCAGCGCGTTCGCCGGTATCAGTCCATGCCTCCCAGTGTTCATGCTATCCCCCACTTTGAGTGCCAGAGCTGCCACCGCGACCGCCCGCTGGACAGCGCCTTGCAGGGCAGCGCTCTGGATCTGGACAAAGCGGCACAGACGGCGCTGCAGGCGCTCAAAGCCCTGGGGTACCAGGGCTTGACGGTGGACTTCGCGGTGCGCGGCGTTTGCGCGGATTGCGCCACTCACGTGCCGGGTGGGCGAGCATGATAGTGAGCCGCCAGATGGCCTATTGCTACCCCGGCGGCGCGACAATGCGCTTCCCCGACGTGCGGGTCGATCAAGGTGGCACGCTGCTGCTGCGTGGACCCTCGGGCAGCGGGAAATCGACCTGGCTGGCGCTGGCGGCCGGTCTGCTGACCGCCACCGAGGGCGAGATGATCGTGGCAGGCCAGCCTTTGGGTGTGCTGGGTGGGCGTGCCCGTGACGCCTGGCGCGCCGGGGCCATCGGCCTGTTGCCGCAGAAGCTATACCTCAGCGACGCGCTGAGCGTGGCCGGCAACCTCGCGCTGGTCTATTACGCGGGCGGGCTGCCGGTAGACCCAGGCGCCATCACCCGCACGCTTGATGTCCTGGGTGTGGCCGATCTGGCACAACGCAAGCCCGATCAGCTCTCGGGCGGGCAGGCGCAGCGTGTGGCACTGGCGCGCGCCGTGCTGCGTGCGCCGCGTGTGATCCTGGCCGACGAGCCCACGGCCAGCCTTGATGACTTTGCGTGTGCGTCGGCGCTGGCCCTGCTGCGCGAGAGCGCCGCAGCCTGTGGCGCGACGCTGGTGATCGCCACGCACGACCGGCGCGTGGCCGAAGCGCTGCCCCAGGCGACTGAACTGCTGTTTTCAAGCAAAAATGGCATCATCCCAGCGTCGGATGGTCATAGTTTGCTATGAATACATTGGTTCTTTCATGGCGTTACCTCTGGTCCCGGCCTCTCGCTGCCGGGCTGAACCTGCTGCTGATGACGCTGGGGCTGGCTTCCATGACCTTCGTGCTGCTGGCCAGCCACCAGTTGGACCGCGCTTTCGAGCGCGACCTGGCCGGCATCGATGTGGTGGTGGGGGCCAAGGGCAGCCCGATGCAGCTGATCTTGGCCGGGGTCTTTCACATCGACGTGCCGCCGGGCAATATTCCGCTGGCCGACATGCAGGCGCTGGCGAAGCACCCGCAGGTGGCGCAGCTCATTCCGCTGAGCCTGGGTGACAGCTTTCGCGGTTTTCGCATCGTCGGTACCACGCCGGCCTACATCGCTCATTACGAGGCGCAGCTGGCGCAGGGCGAACTCTGGGCCGCGCCGATGCAGGCCGTGCTCGGCGCGCAGGTGGCGGCTGCCACCGGACTGAAGACTGGTGACCCCTTCGCCGGCTCGCACGGTCTGGGCGGGGGCGGCGATGAGCACGCACACACGCCGTACACCGTCACCGGCGTGCTCGCGCCCTGTGGTTGCGTGCTCGACCGGCTGATCCTCACGGCCACCGAATCCGTCTGGAAGGTGCACGAAGACATGCACAGCGGTGAAACCCCGCTGGACAAGGAAGACCAGGCCGCGCTGGAGGCCGAACGCGAAGTCACGGTGGCGCTGATCCGCTACACCACGCCACTGGCGGCTGTGACCTTTCCTCGTTACGTGAACAGCAGCACCGGCATGCAGTCGGCCGCGCCGGCCGTGGAGATCACGCGGCTGCTCGGAATGGTCAGCGTCGGCACGCAGGTGCTGCAGGGCTTTGGGGCTGTGCTTCTGATGACGGCGGCACTCGGGGTGTTCATCGCGCTGTGGAGCGCCGTGCGCGAGCGCCGCGCCGACCTGGCGATGCTGCGCATGCTTGGCGCGCCGCCGTGGAAGGTGGGCGCGCTGCTGCTTTCGGAGGCGCTCTGGCTGGCGCTGCTGGCCTCGGCGCTGGGACTGGCGGCGGGGCACGGCTTGACAGCTATGGCAGCATGGTTTTTGCAGGCCGAAAAATCGGTGGTGGTGCATGGCTGGCAGTGGGTGCCGGCCGAGGCGTGGGTGCCGTTGGCGGCGGCGGGGGTGGCGGTGCTCGCTGCCCTTTTGCCGGCCGTCAGTGCCTACCGGGTCGATGTGGCCCGGCTGTTGAATGCAAGGTGAGAAAAATGTCGAAATTCGTAAAAAGATGGTTGATTCCCAGCGTCATCGGGTCTTTTGTTGCTCTCAATGCCGTAGCGCAACACAGCGATAAAGAGGTCCGGGAGGACGTGGCCCGCCACCGCGCCATGGCTGCCGCGCACGAGGCGGCGGCCAAATGTCTGGAGTCCGGGAGAAAGGCAGATGCCTGTTACAGGGAGCTTCAGGCCGCGTGCAAGGGCCTGGCCATTGGCAAATACTGCGGCATGAAACACGAGCACTGACCATGAAGTCCTCTTTCTCCGTCCATGGCCTGGTGGCCGCGGTGCTGGTCACGAGCAGTCTGGCCCACGCCCAGCTGAGTTCGCCGATGCCGGGGGTAAAGCCGGTGCAGCAGGCAGCGCCTGCCTTGTCAGCCTCGGCGGAGCCAGGCGTTCCGTTCGGCACCGGCCCTGGCGTTCACAGCCCCAACAGTCCTTTCGCGCCGCTGCCGCAACGCTCGGACGTGCTGGCCTGGTCGCTGTTGACACGGGTGACCACCCGGGTTGAGAAAAACCGCATCCTGCCGGTGTTCGAACCGGCGCAACTGGAACTCAACCAGCAGACGAAGCGCCTTCAGGGCTTCATGCTGCCGCTGGAGCCAGGCGAGCGCCAGCGGCATTTCCTGCTCAGCGCCGTGCCGCTGACCTGCGGCTTCTGCACGCCGGGCGGGCCCGAAAGCATGGTCGAAGTCAAGACCCGCATACCGGTCAAGGCGACGATGGAACCGGTGGTGGTGGAAGGGCGCTTTCAGGTACTGAAGGACGATCCGATGGGGCTGTACTACCGCATGCTGGACGCCGTCGTCGTCAGGTAGCGGGCGCCGGTTCGCAGTCCGGTGGCCGTAGCGGCGAATGGCCGGTTTCCCTGATTCAGGTCAAGACCCGCAGGCCCCAGCGGGCCATCATCCCTGTACCGGATTGCTGCGCTGCGCGCCATCGCCGCCGCGCTGCCGGGTTACAGGAGACCAGGGATGTTTCAGGTACGCATACACGGCCGGGGCGGGCAGGGCGTGGTCACCGGCGCAGAAATGCTGTCCATCGCGGCTTTTCTGGGTGGGCGGCACGCGCAGGCTTTCCCCAGTTTCGGCTCCGAGCGCACCGGCGCGCCGGTGGTGGCGTTCTGCCGGCTCGATGATCACGAAATCCGGCTTCGCGAACCGGTGATGCAGCCTGACGCGCTGCTGATTCAGGACCCGACGCTGCTGCATCAGGTTGACGTGTTCAGCGGCCTGAAAAAGGACGGATTCATCCTGATCAACACTACTCGCACGTTCGAGCAGCTGGGCTTGGGCGAGTTCGCCAGCGGTTTCAAGCCCGCACACCTGCTCACCGTGCCGGCCACCGAGCTCGCGATGAAGCATGTCGGCCGGCCGGTGCCCAATGTGCCCATGTTGGGCGCTTTTGCCGCGCTCGGTGGGCTGGTGACGCTGGACGCGGTGCACGCGGCAATCCGCCGAAAGTTCAAGGGCGCGGTGGCCGATGGCAACGTCGCCGCTGCAACGGAGGCCTACCAGATCGTCACAGAACAGGAACGCCAGGCGGAGATGCAACATGCTTGAACAATGCGAAGGCTCGCACGCCGTTGCCACGGCCGTGGCGCTGAGCCGCCCAGAAGTCATCTGCGCCTATCCGATTTCGCCACAGACGCACATCGTCGAAGGATTGGGCGAGATGGTGAAATCCGGCGCGCTTGCGCGCTGCGAGTTCATCAACGTCGAGTCGGAATTTGCCGCGCTCAGCGTGGCGATCGGCGCCTCTGCAGCCGGCGCGCGTGCCTATACGGCCACTGCCAGTCAGGGCCTGCTGTTCATGGCGGAAGCGGTCTACAACGCCTCAGGACTGGGCCTGCCGATCGTGATGACGGTGGCGAATCGCGCGATTGGCGCGCCCATCAACATCTGGAACGACCATACCGACAGCATGTCGATGCGCGACGCCGGCTGGATCCAGTTGTTTGCCGAGACCAATCAGGAGGCGCTGGACCTGCACATCCAGGCTTTTCGCATTGCCGAGGAAGTGTCGCTGCCAGTGATGGTCTGCATGGACGGTTTCATCCTGACGCACGCCTACGAGCGGGTCGACCTGCCCGAGCAGGCGCAGGTCGACCGCTTTTTGCCGCCGTACGAGCCGCGCCAGGTGCTGGACCCGAACGAGCCGGTAACGATCGGCGCCATGGTGGGGCCGGAGGCCTTCACCGAGGTGCGCTATCTGGCGCATGCGCGCCAGATGCAGGCGCTGGAGCGGCTGCCGGAAATCGCCGCGGAATTCCGCCAGGAATTTGGTCGTGATTCGGGCGGCCTGATCCGCACCTACAAACTGGAAGACGCTGAAACCGTGGTCATTGCGCTCGGCTCGGTGCTGGGAACGATCAAGGACACGGTCGATGCGCTGCGGGATGAAGGCCTGAAGATCGGTGTGCTGGGCATCACCTCGTTCCGGCCGTTTCCCATCGCGGCCATCCGCGCGGCCACCGCACACGTCAAGCGGCTGGTCGTTGTCGAAAAATGTTTTGCCGTCGGCATTGGTGGCATCGTCACCCGCGACGTGCGCAGCGCTGTGCAGAACCGCCCGCAGCAGGTGTATGCGGTCGTGGCGGGGCTGGGGGGGCGCGCCATCACACGCGCCTCGCTGGGCAAGCTGCTGCACGATGCGGTGCAGGACAAGCTGGAACAGCTGACCTTTCTGGATCTGGACTGGGACATCGTCAACCGCGTACTGGCGCGCGAGAAGGACCAGCGGCGCAGCGGCCCGGTGGCCGAAGGCATCCTGCGCGACATCGGTACCGTTTCATCGCGCGTGGCCTGAGCGGCGTGCCCGCGGCAAACCGACACTGACTGGAAACTCCCATGGACCCAACCGTCGTCAAGTTCTACCAGACCGGCACCTTCACCGTCGGCAACCGGCTGCTCGCTCCCGAGCAGCGCAGCGTGCAGGCCAACACGGCGCGCAACAATTCGCTCAACTCGGGCCACCGCGCCTGCCAGGGCTGTGGCGAGGCGCTGGGCGCACGCTACGCGATTGACGCGGCCATGCAGGCCACCAACGGCCAGCTGATCGCCGCCAACGCCACCGGCTGCCTGGAGGTGTTTTCCACGCCGTACCCGGAAACCTCGTGGCAGATGCCTTGGATACATTCGCTGTTCGGCAATGCGGCAGCCGTGGCCACGGGCATTGCGGCGGCCATGCGCGTCAAGGGCCGCAGCGAGGTGCGCGTGGTGGCGCAGGGCGGTGACGGCGGCACCACCGACATCGGCTTTGGCTGCCTGTCGGGCATGTTCGAGCGCAACGACGACGTGCTCTACATCTGCTACGACAACGAGGCCTACATGAACACCGGCGTGCAGCGCTCCAGCGCCACACCGCCGGCGGCGCGAACGGCCACCACCATGCCGGTCGGCCCGCAGCCGGGCAACGTCTTTGGCCAGGGCAAGAACCTGCCGCAGATCGCCATGGCGCACGAGATTTCCTACGTGGCCACGGCCACGGTGGCTGATCTGCACGACCTGGAGGCCAAGGTGGCCAAGGCCATGACGGTACACGGCGCACGATACATCCACATCTTTGTGCCGTGTCCGCTGGGCTGGGGCGCGGCCTCGCACGACACCATCCGGCTGGCGCGGCTGGCGCACGAGAGCGGGTTCTTTCCGGTGTTCGAGGCCGAGCGTGGCGAGGTCACCGGCGTCTCGAAGATCCGCCACCAGGTGCCGATTGAAGACTACCTGCGGCCGCAAAAGCGCTTTGCCCACCTGTTTGGCCCCGACCCGGACACCGCCACCATTGCCCGGCTGCAGGCCATCGCCGACCGCAACATCCGCCGCTTCGGGCTGCTGGAGGAATGAGCATGCAAAAACCCTTTGCCATCACCCTGGACGTTGGCAGCTCGCTGGCCAACCATACCGGCTCCTGGCGCAACGAGCGCCCGGTCTACCTCAGCCGCATGCCGCCGTGCAACCAGCAATGCCCGGCCGGCGAGAACATCCAGGCCTGGCTGTTCCACGCCGAATCGGGCAACTACCAGCAGGCCTGGCGCACGCTGGTGCAGGACAACCCGTTTCCCGCGGTGATGGGCCGCGTTTGCTACCACAGCTGCGAAGGCGCCTGCAACCGTGGGCAGCTCGATGCGCCCGTGGGCATCAACTCGGTCGAACGCTTTCTGGGCGACCAGGCCATCGCAAACGGCTGGGCCTTTGACGCGCCGGCTGCCACCTCGGGCCAGAAGGTGCTGGTGGTCGGTGCCGGGCCTTCGGGCCTGTCGGCCGCCTACCATCTGGCGCGCCTGGGTCATGCCGTCACCGTGTTCGAAGCCGGCCCGCTGCCCGGCGGCATGATGCGCTTTGGCATCCCGAAGTACCGGCTGCCGCGCGACGTGCTCGACGCCGAGGTGCGACGCATCGTCGACATGGGCGTGCAGATTCACTACAACCGCAAGGTCGAGAGCGTGCTGCAGGACATGCAGGCTGGCGGATTTGACGCCGTCTTTCTGGCCGTGGGTGCCCACATTGCCAGGCGCGCCTTCATCCCGGCGGGCGACTCGGCCAGGGTGCTGGACGCGGTCTCGGTCTTGCGCTCGATGGAGGGCGAAGACAAACCCATGCTGGGGCGCCGGGTGGTGGTCTACGGTGGCGGCAACACCGCCATCGACGTGGCGCGCACCGCCAAACGCCTGGGCGCGACCGAGGCGATCATCGTCTACCGACGCAGCCGCGAAAAGATGCCGGCGCACGACTTCGAGGTCGAGGAGGCGCTGCAGGAGGGCGTGATGATCAAGTGGCTCTCCACCATCAAACAGGCCGGCGCCGAGTCGATCACGGTCGAGAAGATGGCGCTCGATGAAAAGGGCTTTCCGCAGCCCACCGGCGAGTTCGAGACGCTGGAGGCCGACTCGGTGGTGCTGGCGCTGGGCCAGGACGTCGATCTGTCGCTGATAGCAGGCGTGCCGGGCCTGGCGGTGGAAGGCGGCGTGGTGCAGGTAGACGCGCAGATGATGACCGGCCACGCCGGCATCTTTGCCGGCGGCGACATGGTGCCGGCCGAGCGCAACGTGACGGTGGCCATCGGTCACGGCAAAAAGGCGGCGCGCAACATTCACGCCTGGCTGAAGGGGCAGGCGGTGGTGGCACTGCCGAAAAGCGAACTGGCGAGCTTCGACAAGCTCAACACCTGGTACTACAGCGACGCGCCGCGCGCGGTGCGCCCCATGCTGGACATCATCCGCCGCCGCTCCACGTTCGAAGAGGTGCAGGGCGGTCTGGATGAAGGCAATGCGCTGTTCGAGGCGCGCCGTTGCCTGTCGTGCGGCAACTGCTTCGAGTGCGACAACTGCTACGGCGTCTGCCCGGACAACGCGGTCGTCAAGCTCGGCCCGGGCAAGGGCTTCGAGTTCAAGTACGACTACTGCAAGGGCTGCGGCATCTGTGTGGCCGAATGCCCCAGCGGCGCCATCAAGATGGTGCCCGAAGAAAGCTGACGCGCCGGGCCAGCCAGCGCCTGGTTTCGGATGGCGGGTGGCCGCGTCAACCGGCCAGGTGGCGCGGTGCAGCCCGGGCTGCCGATGTGGCTGGCGGACGAAGTGGACCCCCAGACCATCTTTAGGAAATTTTTTGAACAAAAATGGCCTTGATCCAGCGTCTTTTGGCGCCTTTCAGCTATCAATATTGGGGTGCATTGGCGACGAAATGGCCCCGAAATCTGCAAGGCTTTTGCCGGGTTTCCCCGTCTGTCCGCTGATCCTGCAGCTCTGGCATATTCAGCGCTCCTAACATTTTGAGGTTTCCATGAAATTCACTTTTGCCCTGCTGCCCGCTGCGGTTCTGGCGGCCACGCTGGCTGCCCTGCCTGCCCATGCCAAGACGTTCAAATGGGCCAGCGCCAGCGACATCCCGACGTTGGACGTGCATTCGCAGAACAACGCGCTGGGCAATGGCGTGCACGCCGCCATCTACGAGTCGCTGGTGTACTACAACAGCAAAACCTTCAAGATCGAGCCACAACTGGCGGTGTCGTGGAAAGAAATCTCGCCCACGCAGATGCGCTTCACGCTGCGTCAGGGCGTCAAGTTCAGCGACGGCTCGCCGCTGACGGTCGACGACGTGGTGTTCTCGCTGAACCGGGCGATGGCCAAGACCTCCAACTACGCGGTCTACACCCAGGGCATCGACAAGGTGGTTGCGGTGGACGCGCAGAACTTCGACATCATCCTGAAGGCGCCGAATCCGGTGCTGCTGAACCAGCTGACCGAGCTGCGCATCATGAGCAAGTCCTGGGCCGAGAAGAACAAGTCGGTCGAACCCAAGGACGCCAAGGCCAAGGAAGAGAACTTTGCCCACCGCAATGCCATGGGCACCGGCCCGTTCATGGTGCAGCTGTGGCAACCTGACCAGAAACTGGTGCTGGTGAAGAACCCCGGCTGGTGGGGCTGGGCCACCAGCAAGAGCAACGTGACCGAGATCATCTACACCCCGATCAAGTCCGAAGCCACGCGCGTGGCTGCGCTGCTTTCCGGCGAAGTCGACTTCGTGCTCGACCCCAGCCTGCAGGATCTGGCGCGTCTGCGCAGCAACACCGTACTGAAGGTGATCGATGGCGCCGAAAACCGCACCATCTTCTTCGGCATGGACCAGTACCGCGACGAACTGCCCGGCTCCAACATCAAGGGTAAGAACCCGCTGAAGGACCTGCGCGTGCGCAAGGCGCTGTCGATGGCGATTGACAGCGCGTCACTGACCCGCGTGACCATGCGCGGTCTGGCCCAGCCCACCGGCGCGCTGGTGGCGCCGCAGGTCAACGGCTGGAGCAAGGAAGTGGACAAGCGCATCCCCTATGACGTGGAAGGCGCGAAGAAGCTGCTGGCCGAAGCGGGCTACCCCGACGGCTTCGAGGTGGACTTTGCCTGCCCGAACAACCGCTACATCAATGACGAGCAGATCTGCCAGGCCGTCACCGTGATGTGGTCCAAGATCGGCGTCAAGGCCAAACTGCGCACGCTGCCACTGGTGACCTATTTCCCGATGATCCAGCGCAATGAAGCCAGCATCTACATGCTGGGCTGGGGCGTGCCGACCTTCGATGCCCTGTACAGCCTGCAATCGCTGGTGCGCAGCGTCGGCGCACAGGGCGACGGCAACTACAACGTGGGCCGCTACAGCAACCCGCAGATGGACGCGCTGGTGGAGCGCACCAAAAAGGAAACCGACCTGAAACTGCGCACCCAGCTGCTCACGCAGGCGCTGCAGCTGCAGAACGACACCGTGGCCCACATTCCGCTGCACAACCAGGTCATTCCGTGGGCGATGAAGAAGAACGTCGAAGTCGTCCACCGCGCGGACAACCGGCTGGACTGGCGCGTCATCGTCGTCAACTGATCGTTTCCGCCTCACAGAAAGGGCCTTTTCGGGCCCTTCTTCTTTTTGGGCGCTTTTTGTTTGGCTCTAAACTTGACGCAACGACCCCGTCTGGCCGGCTCTGCCGCACCCATCATGAAAACTGCCCTGATCCTCAACGGCCCCAATCTGAACTTGCTGGGTACGCGCGAACCCGCGGTCTACGGTTCGGCGACGCTGGCCGACGTTGAAAAGCTCTGTGCGCAGGCCTGCGCCGAGCACGGCCTGGCACTCGATTTTCGCCAGAGCAACCACGAGGGCGAGCTGGTCGGCTGGATTCACGAGGCCGGTCGCGCGCAGGCTGCCGGCACGCTGGCAGGCCTCATCTTCAATGCAGGCGCCTACACCCACACCAGCGTGGCCTTGCACGACGCGGTCAAGGGCACCGGCGTCACGCTGATCGAGCTGCACATCAGCAACGTCTTTGCGCGCGAGGCATTTCGCCACCACAGCTTCCTGTCGCCGGCCGCCAGGGCGGTGATGTGCGGTTTTGGCGTGCAGGGCTATGCGCTGGCCATTGCCGGTCTGGCGCAGATGACCGCTGCCGGCTGACGTGCCGGCCGACATTGTCCGGCGGCTGGCGGCGCAAGCCCGGCGCACACAGACACCGTGCGGGCGGGGCGCGATGGTCTGGCACCAATGGACGCCATCGCGCGAGGCGGCAATTGGCGAGTCGGGTTTGCCCGTCGTGCTGCTTCACGGCGGCAGTGGCAGCTGGACGCACTGGGTGCGCAACATCGATGCGCTGCTGTCCGCCGGGCGCGAGGTCTGGGCGGCCGACCTGCCCGGTTTCGGCGACAGCGCACCCCCGGCCAGCGGCGGCGATGCCGACGCGATGATCGAGCCGCTGGCCGACGGCCTGCGGGCAATGCTGGGCCCGGCGGGTCGCTGCGACCTGGTCGGTTTTTCATTCGGCGGGATGACGGCCGGCATGTTGCTGGCGGCGCACCCGCCGCTGGCGCGGCAATTGGTGCTGGTCGGCGCGCCGGCGATGGGCGTGGTGCCCGAGCGCCAGTTCGAACTCAAGGCGTGGCGGCATCTGCCCGACCCGATGGCGCAGGACGCGGTGCATCGGTACAACCTGGCGGCGCTGATGCTGCGCGACCCGGCGTTGATCGACGGGCTGGCGCTGCATCTGCACAAGGCCAACCTGGCGCGCGACCGCATGCCGCGCCGGCGGCTGGCGCACACCGACATCCTGGCACGTTCGCTGCCCGCCGTCCGCTGCCCGGTTCATGCGATCTACGGCGCGCACGACGCGCTGTACAAGGCCTGGATCAGCCAGCTGGAAGCCGCCTACGCCGCCGTGACGCCGGACTTTCGGGGCCTGGCGCTGATACCGGACGCCGGTCACTGGGTGCAGTTCGAGCGGCCGGCAGTGTTCGACGCCGCGCTGCTGGCGGCGCTTGCTGGCGTGGCGGGGCCGCGATGACGGTCGGCCCGCTGCTGCGCGTTCCCGAAAGCGAGGTCGAAATCAGCGCGATCCGTGCCCAGGGTGCGGGCGGGCAGAACGTCAACAAGGTGTCCAGTGCGGTGCATTTGCGCTTTGACATCCCCGCTTCATCGCTGCCGGATGACGTGAAAGCGCGCCTCTTGAGCCTGCGAGATGCCCGCATCAGCGACGCCGGCGTGCTGGTGATCAAGGCGCAGCAGTACCGCAGCCAGGAGCTCAACCGCAACGACGCCATGGAGCGGCTGCAGGCGGTGGTCAACAGCGTGGCGCGCGCGCCGCGTGTGCGCCGCGCCACCCAGCCCACCTGGGGTTCCCGACAGCGCCGGCTGGAGGGCAAGCGCCAGCGCTCGGACATCAAGGCGCTGCGCCGCGCGCCGCCGGATTGAGTGGCGCCGTCCTTGTCGGCATGATGGTGATGCCGGCAGGGAAATGCCCGATGGCCGAAAATGGACTTTTACCTGACGCGAAGCGGCCGCTTTGACGGTCGTCCGAAAGCCATGACCACTGAACTGAAAATCGACTTCGTTTCCGACATCGCCTGTCCCTGGTGCGCGGTTGGCCTGGGCGCGCTGGAACAGGCGCTGGCCGCCACCGGCGATACCGTGAAAGCCACGCTGCAGTTCCAGCCCTTCGAGCTGAACCCGCAGATGCCGCCCGGCGGGCAGGACATTACCGAGCACCTGACCGAAAAATACGGCTCCACGCCCGAGCAGCAAAAGCAGATCCGCGAAACCATCCGCCAGCGCGGCGCCGAGGTGGGCTTCAGCTTCAACCCGGCCGGTCGCGGCCGTGTCTACAACACCTTTAACGCGCACCGGCTGCTGCACTGGGCCGCCGAAGAGGGTGCGCCGGGTGCGCAGGTGGCGCTGAAAAAAGCGCTGTTGGCGGCCTATCAGGGCCGGGGCGAAAGCCCGGAGTCGGCGGACGTGCTGCTGGCGGCGGTGAAGGAAGCCGGTCTGGACGAGGCCCGCGCCCGCGCCATTCTGGCCAGCGACGAATTCGCCGCCGAGGTGCGCGAGCGCGAGCAGCTGTACCTGCGCGCCGGCATCCATTCGGTGCCCGCCGTCATCATCAACAACAAGCACCTGATTTCCGGCGGCCAGCCGGCGGCGGTGTTCGAGCAGGCGCTGCGGCAGATCGCTGCAGAGACCGCCAGCGCATGAGGATCTGACGATGGCCCAGCCACCCCTGCTCATCACCTTCGTCTGCATGGGCAACATCTGCCGCAGCCCGACCGCGCACGGTGTGTTCCGGCAGATGGTGCGCGACGCCGGGCTGGCGCAGCAGGTGCGGGTCGATTCGGTCGGCACGCACGACTACCACGTCGGCGCGCCGCCCGACCCGCGCAGCCAGCACGCGGCGGCGCGGCGCGGCTATGACCTGTCGGACCTGCGGGCGCGGGCGCTGGAAGACGCCGACTTTGAACGCAGCACGCTGCTGCTGGCGATGGACTGGGACAACTTTGCGTTGACGCGGGCGCTGTGCCCGGATGATCGGTACCTGCCCAAGGTGCGGCGCCTGACCGAGTTCTGCCGCAAGCACCGCGCCGAGGTTGTGGCCGATCCGTACAGCGGCGGCCCGGCCGGTTTCGAGCGCACGCTCGATCTGGTGGAAGATGCCTGCGACGGCTTGCTGGTGCACGTCTGGGGCAAATTGCGCGCAACCGGCTGGACGACGCCCACCCAGGTCGGCTGACAGCCGCCGGGAGCCGCCGGGAGCCGCCGCGCTCAGCGTGTCACGATGGCAAAGGTGCCTGGCGCCTTGTCGATCAGCGAGAAGAAGCGCACCAGATCGATGCTGCTGCCATCCACCTTCAGGTCGTCGCTCAGCAGTGTGTCCTTCACGCCGGCGGTGCCGGCCACCATCTTGATGAAGATCGGCTGGGTCAGTGTCAGCGTGGCATGGGCATCGGCCGCCGGTGGGGCCTTTCTGAAGTGCAGAACCGCGTTTTCAATCCACAGCACATACGACGCGCCCAAGTCGCTCAGCACCAGGTTGATTTTCAGGTTCTTGCCTTCGGCGGCGGGGCCGTCCAGGCCGGCAGCCATCGCCTCCAGAAAGCGCTCGATCGGTGTTTCCTTCAGCAGCTCGATCGCGCCGGCACGGTCAATGCCCTTTTTGGGCGGCCCGTTGCGCAGTTCGGCGGCGGCCGTCAGGTAGCTGTTGCGCCAGCTGGCAGCTTCAGACTGGTAACCCATCTGCTCGTAGGTGCGCGCCAGCAGTTCGCGGGCAGCCTTGCTGTCCGGGGCGCCAAAGACCACGTGGTTCAGCAGTTCGGCAGCCCAGCGGTAGTCGCCCTTGTCGAACGCGGCCTGCGCGGCGGCGAGGGCCTTGTCGGCGCCCCCGGCCAGCTCCAGATAGCGCCTGGCCGATTCCACCGGCGGCAACGGGTTCAGGTTGGCGGGGTTGCCGTCGTAGGCGCCCATGTAGAACTGGTAGACGGCTTTCACGTTGTGGCGCAGGTCGCCGTAGTAGCCGCGCACGGCCGGGTAGGCTGCAAGCGATGCGGGCAGCCGGATGCGCTCGGCGATCTCGCGCGGCGTCAGCCCGGCGTTCATCAGGCGAACGGTTTGGTCGTGCATGTACTTGTAGACGTCGCGCTGCATCTTCACGAACTCTCTGATGCGCGCCTGGCCCCAGACGGGCCAGTTGTGCTGGCCGAAGTAGACCTCGGCGCCTTTTACCTGTTCCAGCGCCTGCTCCAGGTACTCGGACCAGCGCAGCGCGTCGCGCACCTTGGCGCCACGCACAGGCAGCAGGTTGTGCAGGGTCTGCGACATGTTCTCGGCTCCGCCATAGGCCTTCAGGTCGGGCAGCGAAAACGTCAGTTCGGCCGGCGCCTCGGCGCCCGGTACGTTGTGAAAGATGAAGTGCACGCCGTCCAGCGTCAGCGCCTGTGCCGGTTCGGTGATGAGCTGGTTGGGCACCAGAATGCCGAAGTTGCCATAGGCCAGGTTCTTTCCCAGGCCTGTGTCCACCAGGCCCCGGGCGTCGCGGGGCAGGTCGCGGCCGAACTGGTAGATCGAGCGGCGCCCCATGGCGGGGCCGGCCATCACGTTCTCACTGGTGGCCTCTTCGATGAAACCGACCGGCGCCACCACCGGAATCTTGCGCGCTGCCACCTCCTGCGTCGTGGCCACGCCCTGCGCGCCACCGAAATGGTCGATGTGACTGTGGGTGAAGATCACGGCGCTCACCGGCTTGTCGCCCAGGTGCTGGCGCGCGAAGGCCAGCGCGGCCGCCGAGGTCTCGCGTGCGGTCAGCGGGTCCACGACGATCCAGCCGGTCTGGCCCCGGATCAGTGTCATGTTCGCCAGATCGAAGCCGCGCAGCTGGTAGATGCCGTCGGTTACCTTGAACAGGCCGATCTGCGCGTTCAACGTGGCGTGGCGCCACAGCAGCGGGTTGACGGTGGGCGGTGCCGGGCCTTCGACGAACCTGAACGCTTCGAAGTCGATCAGCATCGTACCGTCCGCGCCCCTGATCTGCCCGGTGGGCCGGGCGATGAAGCCGCGTCGTGCGTCTTCCATGCCCTGCGGGTCAGCGAGGTTGAAGGCCTTGGCCGCTTCGGCGTTGGCGGCCACGGTGGCTGCACTGGCGTCGCCCGTCGCACCGCCCACGCCGTCTGCCTTGCCGCAGCCGGACAGCGCGATGAAGCTGGCGAGCAGGGTCGTGCACAGTGGGGCGGGCAACCGGCGCAGCGCGCGAGCCGGCGGGGCGGTGGTCAGCTTCGCGAATGAATGGCTGGACATGGCAGGTGGCCGGGAATGGGGAAGGGTTGGCTGATGGTTGACGGGCGCGAGCGCCCGGTGGCCCATGCGGTCGATAATAGCCGCTCCGATGACGCTCGACAACCCCGTTCTTTCTGCGCTGCTGCCGGTGGGCCTGCTCATCGGCATCGGCTTTGTGGCCGGCAAGGCCAAACTGATCCGCGGCGAGGGCGTGCGCGACCTTTCCAATCTGGTGTTTCTAGTGCTGGCGCAGGCGCTGCTGTTTCGCACCATGAGCTCGGTGCACATCGAGCGGCTGAACTTCGGTTCGGTGGCGCTGTACTACGCGGTGGCGATTGCGCTGTTTCTGATCGTGCTGGCGCTGCAGGGCTGGCACAGCCGGTCGGCGGTGATCGCGCTGGGCGCGATCTTCAGCAACATGCTGATGATCGGCGTGCCGCTGGTCGGGCTGGCCTACGGCGAAGCCGGTCTGGTGCAGCTGTTCGCGCTGGTATCGATGCACGCGCTGGTGGTGCTGACCTTTGCCACAGTGGTGCTGGAACTTCTGGTGGCCCACGAGCAGTCGCAGGCCGGGCAGGGCGAGCGGCGCCATCTGCTGTTGATCGTCGGCACGGCGATGAAGAACGCCATCGTCCACCCGATTCCCTTGCCCATCATTGCCGGGCTGCTGTACGCACAGACGGGTTGGGGCCTGCCGGCCGAAATCGACCGCCCGCTGAAACTGCTGGGCGATGCCTTCGGGCCGGTGGCGCTGGTGCTGGTGGGCGTGACGCTGGCGCACACGGCCATCGGCATGCAGCTCAAGGGCGCGCTGGTCATTTCGGCCATCAAGACCTTCGTGCACCCGGTGCTGATGCTCGCGGCTGGCTGGCTGTTCGGCCTGCGCGGCGTGCAACTGGCGGTGATGGTGATGGCGGCAGCCTTGCCGGTGGGCGCCAACGTGTTCCTGTTTGCCCACCGCTACCGCAAGGCGGAAGACCTGGTGACGGCAACGCTGGCGGTCTCGACCGCGATGGCGCTGGTCAGCGTATCGCTGGTGCTGGCGCTGGTGCCGAAACTGCCACCCTGACGGGGCGCCGGATCAGGGGGCGAGGCGCTCGCGCACCCAGTTGCCGCCGTCCAGCCGGTAGCGCAGCCGGTCGTGCAGCCGGCTCTTGCGGCCCTGCCAGAACTGCCAGGTGTCGGGCTTGAGGCGGTAGCCACCCCAGTGCGGCGGGCGCGGCGGCTGCAGCAGGAATTTGGCGGCGTAGCGCGCGGCGGCGGTCACCAGCACGGTGCGGTCGTCGATCACCTGGCTTTGCGGGCTGGCCCAGGCGCCGATGCGGGAATCGAGCGGCCGGCTGTGAAAGTAGGCGTCACTCTCGGCATCGCTGATCTTTTCTACCAGCCCCTCGATGCGAACCACCCGCTCCAGTTCCACCCAGTGAAACTGCAGCGCGGCCCAGGGGTTGCCGGCCAGTTCCTGCCCCTTCTGGCTGTCGTAATTGGTGTACCAGACGATGCCGCGCTCGTCGTAGCCCTTGACCAGCACCACGCGCGTGCTGGGGCGCAGGTTGCTGGCCACCGTGGCCAGCGTCATGGCGTTGGGTTCGGGGACTTCGCCCTTGATCGCTTCCTGCAACCACTGGTCAAACTGTTTCAGGGGGTCGGCATGCGAGGCGTGTTCGTTCAGCTCGGCTTTTTCGTAGCTCTTGCGCAGGTCGGCGATGTTCATGGTCTGGGTTGAAAGTTGGGAGATCGGGTGCGGCCTCAGGGATGGGTCTGGGCCAGCAGGCGCGCTAGCGCGCGGTCGTCAATGCCCTGCTGGCGCAGCGCTTCCAGCGTCTGGCGGGCATAGTCGCGCGTCGTGCCGTAGCGCCCGCGGGCCTGCGAAAAAATCTGTTGCAACTGCTGCGGGCTCAATTGGCCCGTGTAGTTGGGGCTGCGCCGGGACAGTGTAAAGGTCAGCGCCTGCACGGCGCCATGCGGCGTGGCGCAGGGCAACCAGCGCGGGTCGTACACACCGGTGGGCATCTCGCGTGCCCAAAGCGCTGCCAGTACCTCTTCGGCATCGCGGTGCGGCACCCGGAACACCATGCCCTGGCAGCTGCCGCCGGGCAGCAGGGCAAAGACCAGCCCGGGCACTTCAGGGGTGCCGCGGTTGATGCGGCTCCACATCTTCAGCGCCCGGTGCCAGCCGTGCACGCGGGTGATGTGCCGCTCGGTATGGTCGAAGTCGGGGCGCCAGATCAGCGAGGCGTAGCCGAACACCCACAGATCGGCGTGGGTGTCGCCGCGCTCGCGCAGGCCCTGCCATTGGCCGCGCACCCGCTCCAGCAGCGGCGCCGGGTCGCGCACCGTCCAGCGGGCAAAGGGCGAGCGGTCGTCGGGGGCGGACATGCCCACACTTTACAATCCCTCATCTTTTCTGGGAGTGTGAGATGTTTTCTTCGGACGATGACAGCCAGGGGCTGGTGCTGGGTGTGGTTTTTGGCGTGATTGCGCTGGTGGTGTCGCTGGTGATCGGCGTCAGCATCTATCAGGGCAACCGGGCCCGTGCCGTGCAGGCGCCAACGGCGGTGGTGGTTGAGGTGGACGTCGATGCGCCGCGCATCCGGGTTGGCGAAGGCATGGTGGTTTTCTACTTTGCCAGCGGCAAGGCCGATCTGGCCGAAGGCGCTCCGCAGGCACTGGGCGAAGTCGTGACCGCCGTTTCAGGCGGCAAGATGGCGGTGATCAGCGGCTTCCATGACGCCTCTGGTGACCCGGCGCTGAATGCCGAACTGGCCAAGCAGCGGGCCATGGCCGTGCGTGCATCGCTGCTGCTGCTGGGCGTAACCGAAGACAAGATCGAAATGAGCCGCCCCGAAAACACGCAGGCCGGCGGTTCACCGGCTGAGGCGCGCCGGGTCGAGGTCACGCTGAAATAAGGCCCGCCGCGCCAATCAGGGCGCACGCAGGATCGGGTCCCCGGCGACGGACCCCCCTCAGCCCGGTTTCCGGGCTTTTTTACGTCAAAATGGGGAAAAGCCATCGTGAAATGGACGTTTTTCGCTATGAAAACAGGACGATTTTCTGGCTCGAAGGCGCCGATTCAGCGCAGCCCGCCGCCACCGGCGTTTTCGGCTCGTTCGATCAGCTCGATCTTGTAGCCGTCCGGGTCGGTGACAAAGGCGATCACCGTCTTGCCGCCTTTGACCGGGCCGGCCTCGCGCGTCACGTTGCCGCCGGCGGCCTTGATCTTCTCCACCGCCGCATAGGCGTCGGGCACGCCCAGCGCGATGTGACCATAGGCCGTGCCCATCTCGTAGCTTTCAACACCCCAGTTCCAGGTCAGCTCCAGTTCGGCGTGCTCGGGGTTGCTGCCGTAACCCAGGAACGCGAGCGAATATTTGTATTCGGGGTTTTCGGAGGTGCGCAGCAATTTCATGCCCAGCACCTGGGTGTAGAAGTCGATGCTGCGCTGCAGGTTGCCGACGCGAAGCATGGTGTGAAGCAGTCTCATGAGTGTCCTTCTGTTCGTATTGGGCAGTTTCCCGCCACCCCGGGTGAGGTTGATCGCCAGAGATTTTGATTATGTCGTCGCCCCGCCGGCGGGCGGGTGCTTCATGTCGAACACCAGACAGGTGGTGGTGGCGTGCGCGTAGAGCGTGCCGTCCGGGCCAACCAGGCGGGCCTCGGCGGTGGCCAGCTGCCGGCCGCAGTGAATCACGCGGCCCTCGGCACGCACTCGCGGAACCTTGAGCGTGATCGCCTTGACGAAGTTCACGCTCAGCTCGGCGGTGGTGTAAGCGCGGCCGGCGGGCATCATCGTGTGCACCGCGCATCCCAGCGCCGAATCGAGCAGCGTGGCAAACCAGCCGCCGTGCACCGAGCCTAGCGGGTTGAAGTGCTCGATCTGCGGCGTGCCCTGAAAAATGGCCACCCCTTTGGAGATCTCGATCGTCGTGAAATTCAGCGTCCGCGCGATGTGCGCGTGCGGCACTTCGCCGCGCAGCATCGCCTGCATCACTTCCAGCCCTGACTTGCCCGCCACTTGCTCGGCCGTGGCCAGTCCCGGTCCGGCGCCACCCTGCGCGCGCTTGCGAACGGCTTCTTCGTCGGCCAGCCATTGATCGATATGGTTGTGCGGGGTGTGGCTCATGCGGGGCTCCTTTGTGTCGCCAGAAATAAAAATGTATCTGCAACAATTGTAGCTACAATTAAATAATGACGAATGCACCGCTTTCCCGACCGCAAGGCTGCACCAACCTGAAGCTGCGCCAGCTGATGCGCCGCGTCGCGCAGCACTACGACGCTGAAGTGGGCAAGACGGGGCTCAAGGGCACCCAGTATTCGCTGCTTTCGCACGTGGTGCGGCTGGGGCCCATGCGCAGCGTGGACCTGGCGGCCGCCATGAAACTCACGCCGTCAACGCTGTCACGCAACCTGCAGCCGCTGGTTGCGTCGGGCTGGATCAGCGTGGCCCCGGGCGCCGACGCACGCAGCCACCTGATCACCGCCACCGAAGACGGTCAGCGAAAGCGCGCGGAGGCGCAGCGACACTGGAAGGTGGCGCAACTGGCGCTGAACCAGCGGCTGGGTGAGGCGCGGGTTGCTGAGTTGCACGCGCTGCTCGACGAAGCCATGGCGGCGCTGGAGGATAGGATCGGCAGCTGAGGATGCCGCGGGGCGGGGGCGGCAAGTGTCAAAGAATTGTCTGTGACGGGCAGCCATCAAGCGCTCGCGACATCTGCAAGGTGGTCAGGGCTTTTCGCATTCATCCGACTTCTTGCGCCACCACCGACTCCAGCGCTGCCCGCAGCCACCGATGCGCGGCATCCGCCTGATGCCGCGCGTGCCAGATCATGTACATCGGCAGGGGTGGGCAGGGCACCGGGGGCTCCACGCTGGCCAGGTCGCGCAGCAGGTGGGACTGCAGGCGGGCGGGCACGGTGGCCAGCATGTCGCTGCCGCGGATGAACGGGGGCAGTCCGGAGAAGTCCGGCACCATGATGGCAAAGCGCCGCTGAATGCCCTTGCGGGCCAGGTGCTGATCCAGGTCGAGCGGGCGGCGCGGCTCGTAGAGCACGGTGATGTGGTCGGCCGCCAGGTACTCGGTGCGTGAGCCTGGCGGCTTGCGCACGGCGGGGTCGTAGAACACGCGGTAGCAGTCCTCGAACAGGCGCTTTTGCAGGATGTCGGCGCCGTCGGGCGGGCGCGGGCTGATGACGAGCTGGCAGTGCTCGCTGCGCAGCATCTCCAGGCTGGGCACACCGGATGGAATCACCCGCAGCGCGACGCCTGGCGCGGCGCTGCGCAACCGTGCCATCAAGGCCGGCAGCAACAGGTCCCGCTGGAAATCGTTGGCGGCGATGGTGAAAGTGGTCTGCCAGCGTGCCGGGTCGAATTCGCCCGAACGCGCGAATCGCTCCAACTCGCCCAGCAGATCCCGCGCCTGAACGGCCAGTGCTTCGGCCCGCGCTGTGGCCACGATGCCCCGCCCGGACTTGACGAACAGCGGGTCACCCACGATGCCACGCAACTTTTCCAGAAGGTGGCTCACCGCTGATTGCGTGACCCCCAGCCGCTGGGCTGCGCCGGTGATGCTGCCGGCCTCGACTACCGCCACCAGCAACTGCAGCAGACGGGCGTCGAGATCGGACCAATCGAATTTGCTCATGGATCAAATCATGATTGATCTGTTTATCTTTTGCAATCGGCGCGTGACACTGGAGTCCTGACTCACATCAACCATCGCAGGAGACGAGCAATGACTCAGCCCGCCAAAGAGATCCCCGGCACAACACCCTTTGACGGTGAACAGGCCCGCAAAGGTTATGCGCTGAACAAGATGTGCTTTTCATTCAATGATGAAGCCAACCGTCAGGCTTTCGTTGCCGATGAAGAAGCCTACATGCGCAAGTACGGTCTGAACGAGCAGCAGGCCGCCGCCATCCGCGCGCGCAACGTGCTGCAACTCATCGCGGCGGGCGGCCACGCCTACTACCTGGCCAAGTTCGCAGGCATTTTCAAGCTGGACATGCAGGACATCGGTGCCCAGCAGACCGGCATGACCAAGGAAGCGTTCAAGGCGAAGCTCGTGGCCGCCGGACAGTAAATCAACAACGATTCCAGGAGAACCAACATGGCACAACTCATCGGCGGCCTCGGCACGTCCCACATTCCCGCCATCGGCAGCGCGATTCACAAGGGTCTGCAGCAGGAGCCCTACTGGAAACCCTTCTTCGACGGTTTCCCGCCGATCCGCGAATGGCTGGGTGCAAAGAGGCCCGACGTCGTCGTGTTGTTCTACAACGACCACGGCCTGAACTTCTTCCTGGACAAGATGCCAACTTTCGCCGTCGGCGCCGCTCCCGAATACAACAACGCTGACGAGGGCTGGGGCATCCCGACGCTGCCGCCTTTCAGGGGTGAGTTGGACCTTTCATGGCACATCATCAACACGCTCGTCGAGAAGGAGTTCGACATCGTGAGTTGCCAGGAGATGCTGGTTGACCATGCTTGCACGCTGCCGCTCAAGTTGTTCTGGCCTGAAGGCGATTGCCCAGTGACCGTGGTGCCGGTGTGCATCAACACCGTGCAGTTCCCGTTGCCCAAGGCCAGCCGCGTCTATGCAATGGGCAAGGCCGTGGGCGAGGCGATCAAGTCATGGGACAGCAGCAAGAAGGTGGCCGTCATCGCCTCCGGCGGCCTGAGCCACCAGCTCGACGGCGAACGCGCGGGCTTCATCAACAAGGCCTTCGACCTGCAGTTTCTCGACAGCCTGGAGACCAATCCTGAATGGGCCACGCAATTCAGCATTCACGAACTCGTCGAAAAGACCGGCACGCAAGGTGTGGAACTGCTGATGTGGCTGGCCATGCGCGGTGCTCTGACAGCAGCCGGTCCGAAGGTGCGGCGGGTCACCGGCAACTATCACATCCCGATTTCCAACACAGCGACAGCGGTTCTGGCGTTGGAGGCGGCGTAACCAATGGAACCAGCTGTTGACCGGCGGATGCCAGCCCGACAGAAGTGTGCTGAGACCGGACTTGGAACCGGTTGCCCTTTTATTGGGCTTTGCAAAAGCCCTCAAAGGCAAGTCAAGTAAGAGATCAATCCACAAGGTGTCCGGTTTTCACCAGAATCAGGCATCCCTCAACACTGAACGGCTTGTGCTGGCTCAGGTGCGGACTGCGGATCCAGCTTCCTTGCGGGTATGTTCCATGTTCGTCGGAAAAAACGCCTTCGACAACATAAATTTCTTCGCCGCCGTAATGCCTGTGAGGATTGAAATATGTGCCTGGCGCCCATCGCACCATTGCGGTGTGACGGGTCCCGAATTCAGACAGTGGCATAACGGTCAGCCCGTCGACCATTCCCCGGAACCAGGGCGAATGGTGGGTGTGAATCACAACCCGCTCATCGTCATCGGGGGAAAGGTGCCGCAGTTTCACAAACAATGTGCACCCGCCCTTGGAAAATGGTGCATGGCTGGAGCCCGGGGGGTTCTTCACGTAAGTGCCGGGTCCATAGTCTCCAAACTCGTCGCTCAAGGTTCCTTCCAGCACCAAAATTTCTTCCCCGAGCTCATGCTCGTGCAAGTTGAACGTCGCCCCCGCGTCGTATCGAACGATGGAAGTCGCGCGGGCCACCTCCGCGCCATCGCGCTCCAGAATCTTGCGGTGGACCAGCGGTGAAGGAGAGGGTTGCCAAGGTAGGGCGTTGCCATCGACAACACTTCGTTGCGACAGGTCGGCATTCACCATGAGAGTGTTCATAAAAAAGCCTTCAAGTGCGCCCGTACCTAATCCGTGCGCGCTCCAATAAGTCCGATGATGGCGGAGCGGCCCTTGTGGCCATCACCCTCTGCCAATTCCGCCTCATAGGCTTCCAGAACTTGAATATCCAGACTTCCAAATGCCTCGCGTAGCATTTCAGGCGTGTAGAGATGCGAGAGAACAGATGGTCCACCGGTTCCGTAGTCCAATTGTTTGGGTGTATATCCAACCAACACAAGGGAGCCTCCGGGCTTGAGGCTCCGAGCCATATTCTCAAACAGACGTGACCGAAGCACGGGATCAGCGAATTGCACGAAGATGGCGGCAACGCCATCGTAATGATTGGGCCTCCACTCAAAGTCGTCGCATCCGGAAATCGAATAGTTGACGTTCACGTGGTATTGCTCGGCCAGGCGCCTGGCCTTGCCGACACCCACCTCTGAGATGTCAAACGCATCCACATTGTGGCCTTGCCCGGCCAGCCAGACGCTGTTGCGTCCTTCGCCGTCGGCCACACAAAGGATGGTTGAACCTGATTTCCAGACGGAGGCGTGGCGCCGGAGCCAGTCATTGGGTTCGGTGCCGAAAACGTAACCGTCTGTGGAGAAGCGGCTGTTCCAGATCTGTGCCGGGTTGGCAAATGAGGGGTTGCTGTCGAGGGTCATGCTATTGGGGAAATTCGTGGGCAGATCACGCGATCAGCGATGACGCTGGAGATGGCTTCTGGTTGGTTCGATTCAATCATGCTCGCGTCCTTGACTGCGGATTCTTTCCTGTCGCGTTTGATTTCAGCAAGGCTTTGTGGAGATCCGAGACCGGCACGCCAGTTGTTGGACTGCTGATGTCGGTATTCGCAAAGTCACTGCTGTGTTGTGAATTCATAGGCGGGATTTTGCGACTCGCTCAGGCTGCCGGTGGTGTGCAAGGAAAATCCAGCCCTTTGATTTTTCGGTAGAGCGAGCGCTCGCTGATGCCCATCTTGAAGGCGAGTTCTGCCCGGGTGCCTGTATGGGCCGCGAGGGCGGCACGCAGCGCGGTGCGTTCCAGGGCCTTGAAATCCGGCACCGATTCCGCGCCGGCGCCTGCAGGCAGCGTGAGCGCCAGACTCATGTCCGCTTGCCTGGGTGCGCCAGTCGGACGGCGACCGGTGTCGATGGCCTGCTGCACATGCTCGGCCTCGATCAGATCGCCGTCGCAGAGCAGTGCCGAGCGCTCCAGCAGGTTGCGCAATTCACGCACATTTCCCGGAAAGGTCTGCGCATCCAGCAGCTTCAGGGCTGACGCGCTAAGTTGCAGATGGCGCGGCGCGGCCACACGCTCCAGCAGCGAGGGCGCCAGCAGCCGCACATCGCCCGTGCGATCGCGCAAACTGGGCAGCCTGATCGGAAAGGTCGATAGTCGGTAGTAGAGATCTTCTCGGAAGCGGCCGTCTGCCACCATCTGGTCAAGGTCGCGGTGGGTGGCAGAGACAACGCGGATGTCGGCATGGCGCAGCAGGGTGCTGCCGACGCGGCGGTAGGTACCTGTTTCCAGCAGGCGCAGCAATTTGACCTGCAGTGACAGCGGAATGTCGCCCACCTCATCGAGAAACAGGGTGCCGCCGCTGGCCGCCTCCACCAATCCGGCCTTGGCCGCATTGGCGCCGGTGAAAGCGCCGCGCTCGTGGCCGAAGATCTCGGATTCGAAAAGGGTTTCGGGCAGGCTGGAGCAGTCCACTGCCACCAGCGGCTTGGCCGCGCGTGGACTGGCTTCGTGCAAAGCCCTGGCGACGAGTTCCTTGCCGGTACCCGATTCACCCAGCAGCAGCACGGTGGCGCGCGAGTTTGCCGCCCGCGCCACCAACCTCAACATGCCCTGGAACGCTTCCGAGCGGCCGATCAGTCCCTGATGGGCGGGCTCGCCATGCGCCACACCCAGCAACTCCATTTTTTCCACGAAAAATGCCGTTTCACCATCGGGACCCGGAAGCGGCGAGAGCTCAATGTTGACGTATTCCTCGCCTTTTGGGGTGTGATGCAGGTGCAGCACGCGTTCGCGTTGGCCCGAGCGCAACGACTGCGCCATGGGGCATGACTCGCCCGCCTGGTCACAGGGAACGGCGAAGTGGTGAGATACCTCGTAGCAGTGGCGGCCGATGACGCTGCGGTCGGGGCTGTGCTCGCGCCGATAGGCCGCGTTGGCCGAAAGGATGCGGTACTTCGCATCGAAGAGGATGTGGGGCTCGGGCAGGCTTTCAAGGAACGCGGCAAGTTCGGGCAGGGGTTTCACAGGGCATCCATTGCAACTGCCAGAATGGCAGAAATGGTTGGCAGTATCTGACAAATATGACAGTTTCCGCAAGTGACAGTTCGTCGTTGGAAAAGTAGTTCATCGCAAGCTGTTGATTTATATGGATTAATTGATCGTAAGCAGCCTGGCACGCTTCTTGTTAAATAAATGACAACGATTTCCTGCCGTGAACCTCCCTGATCGCATCTTGATACGCAAACTGGCCGTCGTGCTGGTGATCAAGTTGCTCGTGCTCGTCGGGTTGTGGTGGGGTTTTGTGCGTGAAGAGCGCGTGGTGGTGAGTCCCGAAACCGCTGCCGCACAAATGTTGGATTCGCGCCCCGCAAAGATTTCAAATTCCGTCCAGGAGTGATACCGTGATTTCAGAACAATTGGTTGACCTGTCGCGCTTGCAGTTTGCCGCGACTGCGCTGTACCACTTCCTGTTTGTGCCGCTGACCATTGGCATGGTCTGGCTGCTGGTGATCATGGAGAGCGTCTATGTGATGACCGGCAACGTGATCTGGAAAGACATGACCCGTTTTTGGGGCAAGCTTTTCGGCATCAACTTCGCCCTGGGCGTTACCACCGGCATCACGCTCGAGTTCCAGTTCGGCACCAACTGGGCCTACTACTCGCACTACGTGGGCGACATCTTTGGCGCCCCCTTGGCGATTGAGGGCCTGATGGCTTTCTTTCTGGAATCAACCATGATCGGTCTGTTCTTCTTTGGCTGGGACCGGCTTTCGCGTACGCAGCATTTGATGGTGACGACCTTGATGGCAGTCGGTACCAACCTTTCGGCGCTGTGGATCCTGATCGCCAATGGCTGGATGCAGAACCCGGTGGGTGCCGAGTTCAGCTACCAGACCATGCGCATGGAGATGACGGACTTCTGGGCCGTGGTCTTCAATCCGGACGCACAGGCCAAGTTTGTGCATACGGTTTCGGCCGGGTATGTGACCGGCGCGATGTTTGTGCTGGCCATTTCCAGCTGGTACCTGCTCAAGGGCCGCGACATTGAGTTTGCCAAACGCAGCTTTCGTGTGGCGGCCGCCTTTGGTCTGGCCAGCGTGTGTTCGGTGATCGTTCTCGGCGACGAATCGGGCTACACCGTGGGCGAGGCCCAGCAGACCAAGATGGCGGCGCTGGAAGCCATGTGGGAAACCAAACCCGCGCCGGCTGGCCTGACCCTGGTGGCTGATATCAACGAAGCCGACCAGAAGAACAACTGGGAAATCGAAGTGCCCTGGGTCATGGGTCTGATCGGTACGCGCTCGTTGACCAAGGAGATCCCGGGCATTCACGAAATCAAAGCCAAGAATCGCGCGCGCATCGAAAACGGGATTCAGGCTGTCACCGCGCTCGAAGCGCTGCGCCACAACCCCGAGGACGCAGCCGCCAAAGCCGCATTTGAGCAACGGAAGGCCGATCTGGGATTTGGCTTGCTGCTGAAAAAATATGTGGTCGATGTGCGCGATGCGACGCCCGAGATGATCCAGAAAGCGGTGGACAGCACGGTGCCCCGGGTGACGCCGATGTTCTGGGCCTTTCGCATCATGGTGGGTCTTGGATTCCTGATGCTGGCGCTGTTTGCCCTGGCTTTCTGGAGCACGGTCAAGACCAATTGCCAAGCGCGACCCTGGTTGCTGAAATGGGCCTTGATCATGCTGCCCGCGCCATGGATTGCCTGTGAACTGGGCTGGTTCGTTGCGGAGTACGGTCGCCAGCCCTGGACCATCTACGGCGTCCTGCCGACCCACCTCTCGGTTTCGACCCTGAGCGTCAACAGCCTCTACGGCTCGCTCGCCGGCTTCGTGGGTTTCTACACCGTGTTGCTGGTGGTTGAGATGTACCTGATGGTGAAGTTTGCACGCATCGGCCCGGGCAGTCTGGGCACTGGCCGCTACCAGCAAGAACCCGTTCACGCACCGGCTCACGCCTGAAGGAAACGCCATGTTCGACTACGGAACTTTCAAACTGATCTGGTGGCTGCTGGTAGGCGTGCTGCTGGTAGGCTTCGCCATCATGGATGGCCACGATATGGGCGTGGGCACCTTGCTGCCCTTCGTCGGTCGTGACGATATGGAGCGTCGGGTGGTGATCAACACCGTTGGGCCGCATTGGGATGGCAACCAGGTCTGGTTCATCACCGCTGGCGGAGCCATCTTCGCCGCCTGGCCGCTGGTCTACGCCACCGCCTTCAGCGGCTTCTACTGGGCCATGCTGGCCGTGCTGTGGGCGCTGTTCTTCCGCCCGGTGGGTTTCGACTATCGAAGCAAGATCCACAACGCGACCTGGCGCAGCACTTGGGACTGGGGGCTTTTCATTGGCGGGTTCGTTCCGCCCGTGATCTTTGGCGTGGCTTTTGGCAACCTGCTGCAAGGTGTACCGTTCCAGTTTGACGAATATCTGATCTCTACCTACACCGGCAGCTTCTGGCAACTGCTCAACCCCTTCGCCTTGCTGGCTGGCGTGGTCAGCAGCGCCATGATCACCATGCACGGCGGCGCCTACCTGGCGCACCGGACCGAAGGCGTGATCCAGTCGCGCGCGGTCAAGGGCGCGGTCGGTGCGGCGCTGGTGATGGTCGTGGCGTTCCTGGCGGCCGGCTTTTGGCTGCAAAGCATCGGCGGGTACCGTATCAGCTCGGTGGTCGATGCTTCTGCGCTCCCCGACCCGCTGGCGAAAACGGTGGTGCGTGAGGCCGGTGCCTGGATGCACAACTACGCTGTGCAACCGTTGCTGTGGCTGTTGCCCGCCGTCGGGGCGCTGGGTGCACTCGTTACTGCCGCGCTGCTCTTGGCACGACGCACGCTGATGGCGTTCGTCTCCTCGGCGCTCGCCATCATCGGCGTGATCGGCACGGCGGGTGCTTCCATGTTTCCCTTCGTCATGCCTTCAAGCACCATGCCCGGAGCCAGCCTGACGGTTTGGGACAGCGTGTCCAGCCACCTGACGCTGGGCATCATGTTCTGGGCCACCCTGATCTTCATGCCGTTGATCGTGGTCTACACATCCTGGGCCTACCGCGTGATGCGCGGCAAGGTGACTGCAGCCTATATCCGAGAAAACGAACACGGGGCCTATTGAGCCGCTGTTTCCTCCACCTAAACCCTACCAAGGAAATCTGATCATGTGGTACTTCGCCTGGATACTCGGTGTCGGCTTTGCCGTTTTGCTCGCCATCCTCAACGCCATGTGGGGCGAAAACCAGGACGCTCGCGCTGCTGCCCGCGCCGAGGACCATTGATGCCAGCGCCCATTGCATCGAGCCCCAAGGCACTCGCCATGCCCGAGGCAGAGCACACCACCAGCCGGGTTCATTTTCCCAGCCTGTTCGCGGCGTTGCTGCTCATGGTAATCGGGAGCGTCTACCCGCTGCTGTTTACCGATGCCAGCGGCAAAGCGGACCACAGGCTTGCCATGGCGCTGTTCTGGGCCATGAGCGCGGGGTTGGTGCGGGGTGTCGGCTTCGTGCCTCGGTTTGTACTGTGGCGCTGGCTGTTCTCGGGTTGGGCTTGCCTGGCCGGTCTCGCATTGGCGGCATTTTTGCGCTGGGGTGCCTGACATGTGGTTCCGCATGCTGCACAACGAACGTACGGGCGAAATGAGCTACTTGCTGGCCGATGCCGACGCGGGCGAAGCAGTGCTGGTTGATCCACATGGCTGCGACCTTGCGGTCTGGCGAGCGGTGCTGACCGAGCGTGGCTTGCGGCTGCGCTGGGTGCTGCGCACCCATCACCACGGACCGGCGCAAGGTGGCGAAATCGCCATGCTCCAGGGCCTGGGTGCCCCGGTTGTCCAGGGCGCTGCGACGGTTTCAGCCTCAGCGCCTGTTGTCATGCATGCAGTGGCCGATGGTGAGTTGCTGCCTTTTGGTGATGAATTGGTCCGCGTGCTGAAGACGCCTGGACACACTCCCGCCTGCCTCAGCTTTGTCTGGCGTGATCGCGTGTTTTGCGGGGGGCTGCTGGCCGTGGATGCCTGCCCCAGCCAACCCTTTCCCGCCGATGCGGCCGCGCTGTGGGACAGCGTGTCTCAACGCATCTTCACCATGCCGGACGAAACGCTATTGTTTGCCGGGCACGAACACCGTGCGCGGGCGGTCAGCACGGTTCTGGAGCAGCGCCGTTGGCATCCCTTGTTGGCGGGCCTTTCGCGAGACGAATTCCTCGAGCGCGCCGCCAGGCTGCTACCGTCGTGGCAGCACCAGCCTTGTGATGAAAGTTTTGCCCTATGACCACGCCGGCCCGTATCACCGTCATTGGCGCCGGCTTCGGCGCGCTATCCACCGTGCGCGAGATACGCCGGCGTGACCCGAACATCGAAATCACCCTGATCGCGCCGCGCGCCGAACTGCACTACCTGCCTGGCATCATCTGGATCCCCGCTGGACTGCGCACCCGGGAGCAACTGATCGTTCCTTTGGCCAATTTTTTCCGGCGAATGAAGGTGCGCCATGTGGCCGCTGAGGTGACGGGACTGCGCGAAGGGGGGCGCCTCGTCGATACCACGGCTGGCGAGATCGCGAACGACGCGCTGGTGATCGCCAGCGGAGGGCGGTTCATCAAGAAGCTCTCCGGCATCGAATACGCGATTACACCGTGTGAAGGCATCTCGGCGGCGGAAAGGATTCGCGAACGGTTGCGGGCCATGAACGGCGGCACAATTGCCATCGGCTTTGGTGGCAACCCCAACGAGCCAAGCGCTGTGCGCGGCGGGCCCATGTTCGAGTTCCTGTTCGGCATTGACGAACAGCTCAAGCGCGAGGGCCGGCGTGACAAGTTCGAGCTGGTTTTTTTCAACCCTTCCAAGGAGCCTGGTGCACGCCTCGGTCCGAAAGCTGTGAAGCACCTGCTGGCAGAAATGGCCAGGCGTGGCATCCGCACCCATCTGGGCCACAAGATGAAGCGTTTTGACGCCGATCGTGTCGTCACTGAAGGGGGGGAATTCCCGGCCGACCTGATCCTGTTCATGCCCGGCATGACTGGTAACGCCTGGTTCGACCAGACCGAGCTGGCGCGCTCGCCCGGCGGTTTGCTGCAGGCTGATGCGCAATGCCGAGTGGTCGGTAGTCAGCATGTCTATGTGGTCGGCGATTCGGGCAGTTTTCCTGGCCCCGACTGGATGCCCAAGCAGGCCCACATGGCCGACTTGCAGGCCGCGGCAGCGGCTGAAAACGTGTTGGCGGGACTGCGCGGCCAGACGCCTTCGGCGACTTTCAAGGTCGAGCTGATCTGCATCATCGATGCGCTCGACCACGGCACGCTGGTGTTCCGAAACGCGCGGCGCCAGTTGGTCCTGCCCTCAACTCGCCTGTTCCACTGGGCCAAGCGTTATTTTGAAGGTGTCTATCTGAAAAAATACCGATGAACACGACAACCGCCTGCACACCCATCGAATCTCTGGGCCGCGAGCCCGTCGTTCACATTTTGCCGGCGGTGTCATTGGGAATTTGCCTTATCCGCAAGTGCACCGCTAAGGCCGATCACTTGAACAGCGCCGGCGCCAACGATGGCACCCATGTAACCCGATCGGCCTGAGCGCCTGGTCAGATTGAAGAAGATCTCAGCCATGAAAGCCTTTCAGGACCAATACCCCGAGAACGTTTCGCACTGTTATGGTTGCGGAAGCTTGAACCGCCATGGCCATCAGATCAAGACCCATTGGGATGGTGACGAAACGGTGACCCTGTTCACGCCTGAGCCGTTCCACACGTCGGTGCCTGGTTTCACCTATGGCGGACTGATCGCCTCGTTGATCGATTGCCACAGTACCGCGACTGCGGCGGCTGCCATGTACCGCCAGGAAGGTCGTGAGATGGATACATTGCCGGCGTTCCGCTTCGTCACAGGTTCCTTGCACGTGGATTTTCTGAAACCTACGCCACTGGTGGAGCTGAGAATCCGCGGCTCAGTGAAAGAGATCAAGGGGCGAAAGGTCGTCGTGATCACGACCGTGTTTGCCGATGGCGTGGCCACGGCGCGTGGCGAGGTGGTGGCGGTGCAGATGCCTGACAGTTTCGGACGGAATTGACCGCTGCCTGTCGTCGTCTGCTGCTTCATGATCATTACCTCCGCTGAATCTTCATTTGGAACACTCGACATGACCGCTGTCGCACTTGATCCCGACAGGTTGCCCGTCCAGGACGACGAACTGGAGGTGCTTGATGCACTGGTGCCATTGCGGGCTCAGGCCATCATTGAACTCGGTTGTGGAAATGCGCGTTTGGCGCGGGCCCTGGTGAAGCGCTGGCCGATGTGCCGCGTCACCGGACTGGAGGTGGACGCCATTCAGCACGCGAAGAACCTGGCGAGTCCGCAAGTTGGTTTGGAGTTTGTGGCAGCTGGCGCGCAGGCTGTTCCGTTTGCCGACGCCTCGTTTGATTTGGCGCTCATGCTCAAGTCGTTGCACCATGTGCCCATGCCCGTGATGGATCAGGCGCTGGTTGAAGTGGCGCGGGTGGTGCGACCTGGCGGCTTTCTCTATACATCCGAGCCGATCTATGGCGGCGCGCTGAACGAACTTGTGCGCTTGTACAACGATGAGGGCGTGGTGCGACCAGCCGCTCAGGCGGCATTGGATCGGGCTCTGGCGACTGGCCAGCATTGGGAGATGGCGGCAGAGCAGCGCTTTGCGCAGGCTGTGCACTTCGCAAACTTCGAAGACTTTGCCCTGCGCATGATGTATCCCAGCTTTGCCGATCATGGAATCGATGAGGCGATTCTGAAGCGGGTTCGCGCGGCTTTCGAGCCGCACTGCGGCGAGGGAGGCGCAGACTTTGTGCGACCCTTGCATTTGCGGCTCTTGCGTCGAAAGCCCTGAGCGACTTCGGTTCTGGTTTTTGGCCCGCGCGGCGACTTTCGGGTTTGGCATGTTCCGCCGGGCCCTGCTTGCCTCAACAAGGCGGAAAAGCCATCTTTCGGCGGGAGGGTCGGGGGTTCAATCGGGCGCTGGTTTTCTCGTTCGTCCACAGTTCGCCAGGTGGTCCAACAACAAGCGCGCAGCTGGTGAGAGCGTTGCGTCGTCACGGGTGCAGATTGCAAATCGCCGCTGCGCCCAGTCATCGGTGAGCGGGATGACCACGAGGGATGCATCCCGTGCGCCGGGCTGTGCCAGTTCGGCGGGCAGTACGCAGATGGCCAGTCGGGCCCGCACCACGCGCAGCGCGGCTTCAAAGGTGGCGACCGAAATGCGGTTGTTCAGCGGCTGGCCGGCCATTGCGGCCGCGCGTTGCAGCGTCAACTGCACCGCACTGTTGGGCGGCAGGCTCACATGTTCGAACGCCAGCGTCTGGGCGAACGCCAGGCTCGTGTGCAGCGCCAGCGGGTGTTCTGCCGGCACGATCACGGCCAGATGGTCGCTGCGCCAGGGGCGCGACTGCAGACCGCTGCGATCAGCCACGTCCCAGCAGATGCCGACCGACGCGATGCCTTCGCGCACGCCGCGCAGCACGCCGCTGCTGACGCGCTCCTCGATATCAATGCGGATGTCCAGGTGGGCCGGCATCTGCAGGAAGGCGGCCACGTCGTCGGCCAGCGACTCGGCAATGGCCGAAGCGGTGGCCAGGATGCGCACCTGGCCGCGCACGCCAGCGGCGTAGGCGGCCATGTCGCGCTCGATCTGGTCGCTGCAGGCCAGCATGGTGCGGGCGTGCTCCAACAGGGTTTCGCCGGCAGGCGTCGGCTCCACGCCGCGACGCCGGCGCACCAGCAAAGGCGTGCCCACGTTGTGTTCCAGCGCCGCCATTCGTTTGCTGATGGCAGATCCCACGATGGCCTGCTGGACGGCGGCCCGCGCGATGCTGCGGGCGTCGCAGACGGCAACGAAGAGTTGCAGTGTGGTGAGATCAAGGTTTCGCATCTTCTGGCATTCCGTTTTGGAATCTCTATGTTTCCAATATACCGTTTCTGAAGTGTTTGGGAACATCTAAACTTCAGGTTTGCCAGCCCACGGGAACAACCATGCAACCAGAACGCAAGCTGCCGGCCACGGCCATCATTCGGGAAGTGGGTCTTCGCGACGGGCTGCAGAGCATCGCTCGAATCCTGCCCAGCGCCCAGAAGATCGAATGGATTCGCGCCGCCCATGCGGCGGGCCAGCGCGAGATCGAGGTCGGCTCCTTTGTGCCTGCACGCCTGCTGCCGCAACTGGCCGATACGGCTGAACTGGTGGCCTATGCACGCACGCTGCCGGATCTGTTCGTCTCGGTGCTGGTGCCGAATCTGAAAGGTGCCGAGCGTGCCATCGAAAGCGGCGCGCACCTGATGACGGTGCCGCTTTCGGCCAGTCACGCCCACAGCCTGGCCAATTTGCGCCGCGCGCCCGATGAGGTGGTGGCCGACGTGGCGCGCATGCGCGCCGCCATCGACGCCGCGGGCTCGTCGATCTTGCTGGAAGGCGGCATCAGCACTGCGTTTGGTTGCACGTTGCAGGGCGAGGTGCCGCACGATGAGGTCGTGCGGCTGGTTCGCTGCCTGCTGGATGCTGGCGTGGACCGCATCAGCCTGGCCGACACGGTGGGTTATGCCGACCCGCTGGCGGTGGAACGCCTGTTTACCAAGGTGCGCGCCGTCGCGGGCGACAAACTCTGGTGTGGCCACTTTCACGACACGCGCGGCCTGGGGCTGGCCAATGTGCTGGCGGCTCTGCAGACGGGCGTGAACCGTTTTGACGCCTGCCTGGCTGGCATCGGCGGCTGCCCGCACGCGCCGGGCGCCAGCGGCAATGTCAGCAGCGAAGACCTGGCCTTCATGCTGCGCAGCATGGGCATCGACACCGGTATCGATATCGACGCACTGCTCGCCTTGCGCCGGCAGGTGGCCGACTGGCTGGATGGCGAAACCCTGCATGGCACGCTGTGGCGGGCGGGTTTGCCGAAGTGCATGTCGCCAGCGCAGCCCGAAGCTGTCGCTGTCTGAGTCCGGAGCATGCAGATGAAAGACGCCACCACTCGAACTGATCGCCCGTTGCCGCTAGCCGGCTTGCGCGTGGTTGAGTTCACCCACATGGTGATGGGCCCGACCTGCGGCATGGTGCTGGCCGATATGGGCGCCGATGTCATCAAGGTCGAACCGGTCGAAGGGGACCGCACCCGTCACCTGCTGGGCGCAGGCGCGGGTTTTTTCCCGATGTTCAACCGCAACAAGCAGAGCATCGCCATCGATCTGCACAAGCCGGAAGGCGCCGAAGTGGCGCGCCGCCTGGCTGCCAGCGCCGATGTGGTGGCCGAGAACTTCAAACCCGGCACGATGACCAAGTACGGGCTGGACTACGAATCGCTCGCCCGCGACAACGAACGCCTCATCTACGTCAGCCACAAGGGCTTTCTGCCCGGCCCCTACGAGCACCGCACCGCGCTCGACGAGGTGGTTCAGATGATGGGCGGCCTGGCCTACATGACCGGCCGGCCCGGCGACCCGCTGCGCGCGGGCACCAGCGTGAATGACATCATGGGCGGCATGTTCGGCGCGATTGGTGCCATGGGCGCACTGATCCAGCGCGGCATCACCGGCAAAGGCCAGGAAGTGCAAAGCGCGCTGTACGAAAACAATGTGTTTCTGGTCGGCCAGCACATGCTGCAGTACGCCATCACTGGCAAACCGGCAGCGCCCATGCCCGACCGCATCTCCGCTTGGGCGGTGTACGACGTGTTCACGGTGAAAGATGGCGAGCAGATCTTTCTGGCGGCCGTGAGCGACGCGCAGTGGGCCACCTTCTGCGACCTGCTGGGCTTTGCCGACCTGAAGGCCGACCCACGCTACACCACCAACAACGACCGTGTGCGTCAGCGCCCGACCTTGATGCCGGTGCTGCGTGAGCGGCTGGCAGCGCACAGCGCGGCCGAACTGACGGCGATGTTTGAACGCGCCGGACTGCCGTTTGCGCCGATCCGCCGGCCCGAGGAACTCTACGATGACGAGCACCTGCAGGCCACAGGCGGCCTGGCCGACATCACGCTGCCCGATGGCGCGCGTGCCGGTCAGACCGCACAAACCACCTTGCTGCCGTTCACGATGGACGGCAAGCGGCTGGGCGTGCGGCTGCAGCCGCCCAAAGCCGGGGAGCACACGGCGCAGGTTCTGGCCGAACTGGGATTTGAACCTAGGGATATCGACAGACTGCGCGGCGCGGGCGCCGTGGCATGATCGAATTGCAACGCATACATACTGAAGGACGACACTGACATGACCATTTTCGCAACCCGTTTCACCCGCCGCACCCTTGTGGCTGCATTGGCCGCCCTCGGCATGGGCGGCAGCGCACTCGCTGCCGACTACACCATGCGCATCAGCCACCAGTTTCCGCCGGCGCACCATACGGCGCAGTCGCTCGATCAGCTGGCCAAGGAAGTCAAGGAGGCGACCAAGGGGCGCGTCGACGTGCAGATCTTTGGCAACGCCCAGTTGTTCAAGCCGGCGCAAAACCACCCGGCCGTGGCCAGCGGCAAGGTCGAGGCAGCCGCCATCCTGAGCTTCCAGTGGGGCGGCACCATTCCCGAGATGAGTGTCACCATCATTCCGTACCTGATGACCTCGGTGGCCAAGCAGAAGGCCTTCATCACGTCCGACGCCGCGCGCCAGCTCGATGCCAAGATGCTGGCCAAGGGCGTGCAGAACATCGCATGGATCGTCGACACCAATGACGGCATCTTCACTTCCAACAGCAAGCCGCTGGTGGTGCCAGCCGACTTTGCCGGCGTCAAGATCCGCGGCCTGAACAAGCTGTTTGACGAAGGACTGCTGGCCATGGGCGCGGCGCCTTCGGCCATGCCCGGCTCGGAGGTCTACCAGGCGCTGCAGACCGGCGTCATCGATGCAGGCTTCACTGGCGTTGAGGCCGCCAACAGCCGCAAGTTCTACGAAGTGCAGAAGTACGGCGTGGCCTCCAACATCATCTTGGCCTACGACAACCTGGTGGTCAATCCAGCCTGGTGGAAGTCGCTGCCGCCGGATTTGCGCGGCGCCATCCAGAAGGCGGCCGACCGCGCCGTGCAGCGTTCGATCCGCAAGACCGACGGCATTCCGCCCGAGAACATCAAGGTGCTCAATGACAAGGGCATGAAGGCCGTTGCGCTGACCAAGGCGCAGGAAAAGGTCATGGCCGATGCCATGCAGCCTGCGGTGAAGAAAGACTTCCTGCGCGCCACAGCACCCGACGGCGTGAAGCTGCTCGAAGCCATCGACCGGCTCTGAGCGCGGCGCAACCGGGCCCAACCCCATGTCAGGTGATTCCCCTTCACCGGGCCGCATGCCCGGCGGACCGGCGCTGGCCGGCCTGAGCCGCGTCGTCGGCTGGCTGACCGGCGTGGCCATGGGTCTGGCAGCGCTCGCGCTGCTGGCGTCGCTGGTGCTGATCGGCTGGGCGGTGGTGATGCGCTACGCCTTCAATGCGGCGCCGGGCTGGGTCGATGACTTTGTCGGCTTCAGCCTGGTCGCCATTGTGCTGCTGGCGGCGGCGCAGACGCTGCGCAAGGGCGAGCACATCGGCGTGGATCTGCTGGTCGAGCGGCTGGGGCCAGCCGGTCGGCGCTGGTCCCAGGTCTGGGGGGCGTTTGCCGCCATGTTGATGGCCGCTGTTCTGGTCTGGAATGGTTGGGAAACGGCCATGCTCGCGCGCACGCTGGGCCTGGTGACCGAGGGCAACCTGGAGTGGCCGACCTGGATGGTGATGTTGCTGATGCCGGTGGGTGGCACGCTGCTGTTGCTGGCCGGTCTGGAGTCGCTGTGGCGCGCGGTGGTCGGCGTGAGCGGGCCGGCTGACCATGGCGACGAAGGCGCGCCCGGCGTGACCACCGAATGATCACCAAATGAGCGCCGCCCCATGACCATCGCGCTGCTGTTTGCCGGCCTGTTGTTGCTGCTGTTCACCGGCCTGCCCATTTTTGCCGGCCTTGCGCTGTACGGCGGGGCGCTGCTGCTGATTACCCAGGGTGAACTTGGATCGGTCACAGAAGTCATCTACGGCGAAATGAACCGCTACCTGCTGGTGGCGATTCCGCTGTTTGCCTTCATGGCGCAGGTCATGATCCGCGGCCGCATCGTTGACGACCTGTACGACACGGCCTACACGCTCACCCGCCACCTGCCCGGTGGTCTGGGCATTGCGACCATCCTGGCCTGCACGATTTTTGCCGCCATCTCGGGCTCCAGCGTGGCCACGGCGCTGACCATCGGCGCCGTGGCCATTCCGCAGATGATCAAGTTCGGTTACGAGCCGCGCGCCGCCTATGGTCTGGTGGCGGCGGGCGGCACGCTGGGCATCCTGATCCCGCCATCGGGCCCGATGGTGCTGTACGGCGTGACCACCGACACCTCGATCGGCGGCCTGTTCATGGCGGGCATCCTGCCGGGCCTGCTGATGGCAGGCGTCTTTGTGGCCTGGTCGATGACGGCCACCGCCATTGCGCACCGTCACATTCCGCGGGAGCCGCGCGCCACGCTGCGTGAGGCTGCGCTGGCCATCCGCAAATCGGTCTGGGCGTTTTCATTGCCGGTATTTGTGCTCGGCGGCATGTATGCGGGCGTCTTCACCGCCACCGAGGCGGCTGCTGCGGGCGCGTTGCTGGCGCTGTTTGTCGGCATGGTGATTTACCGCACGGTGAGCCTGCGCGCGATGTGGGAGGCCTCGATCGACGCCTGCAGGGTCTCTGCCATGCTGTTCATGATCCTGGCGGGTGCGTCGGTGTTTGGCCATGTGCTGACCAAGTTGCGCATTCCGCAGCAGGTGGTGCAGTCGGTGATTGCCGCCGACATCGGCGTCACCGGCTTCCTGATCGTGATGATGGCGCTGATCTTCGTGCTGGGGATGTTTCTGGAGTCGATCTCGATCATCCTGATCACCACACCGGTCATCCTGCCGGCAATGACGCACCTGGGCATCAACCCGATCTGGTACGGCGTGCTGCTGGTCATCAACCTCGAACTGGCGCAGATCACACCGCCGGTGGGCATGAACCTGTTCACCATCAAGGCCATCACGCGCGCCCCCATGGGTGCCATCGTGCGCGGCGCCGCGCCCTACGTGCTGCTGATGCTGGCCGTCATGGGCATGGTGATGATCTGGCCGCAGATCGCGCTGTGGCTGCCGGGGACCATGCGCAACTGAGTCTTGCAGGGTGCTCGCAAGGTGCGCCTTTTTTCCCTGATTCAATAGCAAACAAGCACCATTTGACGCTGGGATTTGCCGATTTTTGTCAATAATCTGACTGAAGATCGAGCAGGGGGGGTGGCGCCAAGTCGCCTGGCGATGACCGTTCACACGGCCGTGCCCGGGATGCGTGCTGCTGCGCTCACTCGCTGCGGACCCGAACAAGCAGGGGACGTGCGTTGAATGTTTTTCCAAACCTGTTCAAATATCGACTTTGCTGCCGATCGTTTTCATCCCTTTTCTGACTCAGGAGTTCACCGTGACCCGTCGTTTGTCTCTTCCCTTTGCCGCTTCTGCGGTCGCGTTCGCTGTTTCCGCCTTGTTGCCCCTTGCCGCACAGGCGCAGCAGGCCAACGAAGGTCTCAAATGGAACGCCGCCATCTACGGTTGGCTGCCGACGATCAGCGGCTCGACGGCCTATCCAGTGAACACAGGCGGCGCTTCCCTGAACCTTGACGGGGGCGATGTACTGGACGCCCTGAAGATGACATTCATGGGTGCGCTGGAAGTCAAAAGCGGCAAATGGGGTGGTTTTACCGATCTGGTCTATGCCGACCTGGGCGGATCCAAGACCGGCACGCGCGACTTCAACCTGGGAGGCTCCGCGATTCCGGCTGACGTCAGCGCCAGCCTGAACCTGGACCTCAAGGGCACGATCTGGACGACGGCCGTGACCTACAACGTCCACTCGTCACCCGAGACCAGCATCGACCTGCTGGGTGGCGCGCGCATGCTGAATGTAAAAACGCGCCTGGGCTGGAACTTCCAGGGTGACATCAGCAGCCTGCCGCTGCCCGGGCGCTCGGGATCGGCCACCGTCAGCGACACCTTCTGGGACGCCGTCATCGGCGTGAAGGGCAAGACCTACCTGGGCGCAGAGCGCAAGTGGTACGTGCCCTACTACCTGGATGTGGGAACGGGCGAAACCCAGTCCACCTGGCAAGGCATGGTCGGCATTGGCTATGAATACAACTGGGGTTCGCTGCTGGCTGCCTGGCGCTACACCGGTTTCCAGATGAAGTCGGGCGCGGCGATCGAGAGCATGAACTTCAACGGCCCGCTGCTGGGCGCAACCTTCAAGTGGTAAGCCGCTGGCGGCTGGCGGCCTTTGTGAACTGTTGAGTGCAGCGTGCCCAGTGAAAAAGCCTGCCGCTTGTGGCAGGCTTTTTTCATGATGCGGCTGCGGGACTCATGCTCAGAGTAGTCGCCGCGCTGCCAGATTGGTCATCAGTGCCGACAGGCCGAACTGCCAGGGTGGCGCCAGGGTGCTGAGCGTGACCCTATTGGTCAGCGTGCCCAGTTGCGGCGATGAAATCTGCACCACGTCACCCAGGTGATGGGTAAAGCCCTGGCCCGGCCCGTCGCGGTCCTGAGTGGGTGCAAACAGTGTGCCGGTGAACAGGGCTATACCGTCCGGGTACTGGTGATGTGCTCCCATGGTCTGGGCCACCAGATCGAGCACGTCGCGGCTGATCTGGCCCAGATCGCTGGCGGCGTCGAGCTGAAAGCCGTCTTCGCCTTCGACCGTCACCTGCACACGCATGCGCCGTACGTCATCAATCGTGAAGGTGTCGTCAAAAAGCCGGATCAGCGGCCCCAGCGCGCACGATGCGTTGTTGTCCTTGGCCTTGCCCAGCAGCAGTGCGCTGCGGCCCTCGATGTCACGCAGATTCACGTCGTTGCCCAGCGTGGCGCCGACCACCTGACCGGCCGGGTCGACTAGCAGCACGACTTCAGGCTCCGGGTTGTTCCAGTTCGAGGCCGGATGCAGACCGACTTGTTCACCGGTGCCAACGGCCGACAGCACCGGCGCCTTGGTGAACACTTCGGCAAACGGGCCAATGCCCACCTCCAGGTACTGCGACCAGATGCCCTGTGATTGCAGGATGGCCTTGAGTTCGTCCGCCTCGGGTGAGCCCGGCCGCACGCCGCTGATCCCGCCGGCGATGCGCTCGCCGATCAATTGGCGCACAGCCTCGGCCTTGGCGGCGTCGCCGCCGGCGCGTTCCTCGATCACGCGCTCGAGCATGCTGCACATGAAGGTCACGCCGCAGGCCTTGATCACCTGCAGATCCACCGGCGCGAGCAGCCAGGGGCTGGCCGGGTCGCGCGACGCGGCGAGGGTGTTGGCGATCAGGGCTTCGCTGCCGGTCAGGCGGCGCAGACCCGCGGTTTTGAAGTCATCACGTTGCAGGCCGCGTTCGATCAGTGCCGCACAGGTCGGGGCCAGCGGCGATAGATCAAACACGCCGTCGGAGTGCACCCAGACCGGGGCCGGCCCGGCGGGGCCGCCGGTGAGTGCTTCGGGCAGCCAGGCGCGGCCGATCAGGGTGCCGGCGCAGCCGTCATCAGGCAGCAGCCGGGCGTTGGTCTGGGTTGGCAGGCTTGGCATGAGGAATCCATTTCGCGGTGAAGGGGCTGCAGATATGCAAAAAATATAGCAAAAAGGAACCATCCGACGCTGGGATAGGGGCGATTTTGCATGAATTTCCCTAAAAACGGGCGCAGGGGTCGGATGCTTGTGACGGCGTGGCTGGCTTGGCGAGCGCGCTTCGATCCCGCCGTGCCCGGTGCAAGTCCAGATGGTTTACCGGCCATCGTGCGAAGTCGTACACTGTCGGCCAGATGCTGGCCTGCAACCCTTCGGAGCAGTGCAGTGTGCATCCAATTGACCGAAAGGAAGGCCATGAAGAAGGTATTCAAAGTATTTACAGCGCTTGTCATGATGTTCTCGCTCGCGGGCGGTGCGGTGGCAGCGACCAAAGCCGAACAGCAGGCTGAAGTTCGCAAGGCCGCGCAAGCGTCGCTGGCCAAGTTTTACAAGGCGGATCCTGCCCTGAAGGCTGCGGTCGGCAAGGCGCCGGGCTACGCGGTGTTCACCAGTTTCGGCATCAGCTTCCTGGTTGGCGGCGCCGGCGGCAAAGGCATCGTGCACAACAACAAGACCAAGAAAGACACTTTCATGGCGATGGCGCAGGCGAGCGCCGGTGTGCAGATTGGTGCCGCGGAAACCGAGACGTTGATCGTCTTCAAGAACGAAGCGGGCATGGCTGAATTCATCGAAAAAGGCTGGACAGGCGGCGGCTCTGCGGCCATCCAGGCCGGTGCCGACGGCAAGAGCGCCGGCACGCCGGGTACCGGTGAGGTCTCTACGGCCAATGCCATGACCTATTCGCTGACCAAAAACGGTCTTCGCGCTGGTGCGGCAGCCGAAGGCAGCAAGTTCTGGGTGGACAAAGATCTGAACTGATCCGGTTCACACGGAAAACAGGAAGGGCGCCCGGTAACGGGCGCCCTTTCTTTTGGGCGTCGAGGGTTCAGAGCTTGGGGATGCGGATGCGGCTGATCATCAGCGACCCGGACAGTGCAAACGCCAGCACCAGCGGGTGCAGCGTGAAGCCAGCGACCTTGACGGCGCCCAGCCAAAGCGCCGGGCCGATGGCGCCGCTGGCTGCCGCTGCCGCCAGCATGGCCACCAGCACGATGGAGGTGGGAATCGGTGTGCCTTCGAAGTGCGTGACTTTGCCACTGGCGTCCGCATGCGCTTCGGCCGTGACGTTGTAGCGCGCGAGCCGCGACACCCCGCAGGCGACAAAAAAGGCCAGTACGATGCGGTCGTACAGGCCTTGCATGCCGCAGCCGTAGGCAATGGCCGCAGGAGCGACGCCAAACGAGATCACATCGGCCAGCGAGTCGAGCTCGCGCCCCATGGCGGACGACACCTGCCGCCAGCGCGCAATGCGACCGTCAAGGATGTCAAACACCAGTGCCGCCAGCACCAGCGCGCAGGCGTAGTAGATGTGCAGCACATCGCCCTTTTGCAGGAAGCTCATCACCGAGAACAGCGCACCCACGCCACAAACGGCATTGCCCAGCGTGAACCAGTCCGCCAGGTGGAACTCGCGGATCATGGCAAAGGGCTTGCGCGGTGGCGGGGGGGTCATGGGCAGGAAAACTCCATCAGGCCGGGCGATGCGCCCGGCGGCTGCCTGTCAGTCTAACGTCCGTCGGATGGGCAGGGACTTCGCGGTGGTTTAGGTGGCACTCCCGACCGACCACGCCTCAAACCGCCTAGGATGCGCGCGGAGAACCAAAACCATGAATGATTCCTACCTTGAATTCGCCAACTCGACGCTGGGGGGGCGCATCACCGGGCTGCTCGGCTTGCCGCAACCCACACCCCTGGAGCGTTACCAGGCCGGCCAGCCGGTCATCAAGGGCCCGGTTCTGGTCGGCGCCGGCGGCGCGCCGGAACTGCTCGATCCACTGGCAGACATGTTCGCCCGCATCGGCGCACAGACGCTGGCCCATCGATCCCTGCCGCAGTGGACCTCGGTGGCCAACGCTGCCGGCTTGCTGACCGGCCGCTGGGGCGGCGAAGACGTCGAGAGCGGCGGCGGCGTGCGGCTCAAGGGCCTGCTGTTTGACGCTACCGGTCTGGCTGACGTGGGCCAGTCCGAAGCCGTCTACAAGTTCTTTCATGATGCAGCGCGATCGCTGCTGCCTTGCGGGCGCATCGTGATCATCGGCCGCCCGCCGCAGGAATGTGACGATCCGCGCCAGGCCACCGTGATGCGCGCGCTGGAGGGCCTGACCCGTTCGCTGGGCAAGGAAGTCAAGCGTGGCGCGAATGCCAACCTGGTCTACCTGACGCGCGGCGCCGAGCCGCAGCTGGAATCGACGCTGCGTTTTCTGCTGTCGCCCCGCTCGGCCTATGTGTCGGGGCAGGTGGTGCGCATTGGCAAGGCGGCGGATGGTGACGCGGCGGTTATCGACTGGGATGCACCGCTGGCCGGCCGCAAGGTGCTGGTCACCGGCGCTGCGCGCGGCATCGGCGCGGCGATTGCCGAAGTGATGGCCCGTGACGGCGCGCAGCTGGTGTTGCTGGACGTGCCGCAGGCCGCCCAGGATCTGGAAGCCGTCGCCGCGCGGCTCGGTGGCAGCGCGCTGGCGCTGGACATTGCCGCCGCCGATACGCCGCAGGACCTGCTGGGCGCCGCGCTGGCCGATGGCGGCTGGGACGTGGTGGTGCACAACGCCGGCATCACCCGCGACAAGACGATTGCCCGCATGCGGCCGGACCAGTGGCAGTCGGTGGTCAACATCAATCTGGCGGCGCAGGAGCGCATCAACGACGCGATGGTGCAGGGCGGCGGTCTGCGCGCGGGCGGGCGCATCGTCTGTGTGTCGTCCATCTCGGGCATTGCCGGCAACATGGGCCAGACCAACTACGCGTTTTCCAAGGCGGGCGTGATCGGCATGGTGCAAAGCCATGCGCCGGCGTTGGCGCTGCGCGGCACCACCATCAACGCGGTGGCGCCGGGCTTCATCGAGACGCAGATGACGGCCGCCGTGCCGTTTGCCATCCGCGAAGCCGGCCGCCGCATGAACTCGATGGGGCAGGGCGGACAGCCGCAGGACGTGGCCGAAGCCATTGCCTGGCTGGCCAGCCCGGCCTCGGGCGGCATCAACGGCAACGTGGTGCGCGTCTGTGGCCAGAGCCTGATCGGTGCCTGAGCACAATCCTGAAGTTCTGCATTTCTCGTGATTACCGTTTAATGTTTTCAACAGCCCAAAAAGCCTTGCCATGACCGCTTCTGCTTCGATTCGCCGCGTCGCCATTCTGGGCGGCAACCGCATTCCGTTTGCCCGCTCCAACACGGCCTACGCTCACGCCACCAATCAGGCCATGCTCACCGCCACCCTGCAGGGTCTGGTGGACCGATTCAACCTGCACGGCGAGCGCCTCGGTGATGTGGCCGCTGGCGCGGTGATGAAACATTCGCGCGACTTCAACCTGGTGCGCGAGAGCGTGCTGTCTACCACACTCTCGCCAGAGACGCCGGCGTATGACCTGCAGCAGGCCTGCGGCACCGGGCTGGAAGCGGCGATTCTGGTCGCCAACAAGATTGCGCTGGGCCAGATTGACAGCGGCATTGCCGGCGGCGTGGACACCACGTCGGATGCGCCGATCGGCGTCAGCGAAGGCCTGCGCAAGGTGCTGCTCGACCTGTCCCGCGCCAGGACGGCGGGGCAGCGCGTGGCCACGCTGGCCCGCCTGCGCCCCGGCATGCTGGCGAGTGTGACGTTGCCGCGCAATGGCGAGCCGCGCACCGGCCTGTCGATGGGCGAACATGCCGAGGAGATGGCGCAGCAGTGGGGTATCACCCGCGAGGCGCAGGACGCGCTGGCGCTGGAAAGCCACCAGAAACTGGCGCAGGCCTTTGCCGAGGGCTTCTTCACCGACCTGATGACGCCCTATCAGGGCCTCACGCAGGACAACAACCTGCGCGCCGGCCTGACCGGTGAGCAACTGGCCAAACTCAAACCCGTGTTCGACAAGAAGGTGGCGCCCGGCAAGGGCACGCTGACCGCCGGCAATTCCACACCGCTGACCGATGGCGCATCCGCCGTGCTGCTGGCCAGTGAGGAATGGGCGGCTGCGCGCAAGCTGCCGGTACAGGCCTGGCTGGCGCACAGTGAGGTGGCCGCGGTGGACTTTTTTGGTGAGCGCAAGGAGGGCCTGCTGATGGCACCCGCCTACGCGGTGCCGCGCATGCTGGCGCGCGCCGGATTGAGTCTGCAGGACTTTGACTATTACGAGATTCACGAAGCCTTTGCCGCCCAGGTGCTGTGCACGCTGGCCGCGTGGGAAGACAAGACCTTCTGCAAGGAGCGCCTGGGCCTTGCCAAACCGCTGGGCCGGATCGACCGTTCCAGGCTCAACGTGCATGGCAGTTCGCTCGCGGCGGGTCACCCGTTCGCCGCCACCGGCGCTCGCATCGTTGCCACGCTGGCCAAGATGCTGGCGCAAAAGGGTTCCGGGCGCGGCCTGATCTCGATCTGCGCGGCTGGCGGCCAGGGCGTGGTGGCGATCGTCGAGCGTTGACGGGCTTGAGGATTGGCCCAGCCATCGGGCATGCGGCGTGGATTCGCGCCGTCGAATCTTCTGGAATAGTCCTGATTCAATAGCTGAAAAGCACCATTTGACGCTGGGATAGTGCCAAAAAGGTGTCAAATTCTCTCTTGGGGTGCCCGGGGGGTCCCCCGTTTCCCGGGCGTCGCCGGAGCGGCCAGGGGCCACGCGGCCGAATTCACCGGCAGCCGCACCTCGGCCTTGACTTCCTTGAGCACGATGGACGAGCGCACATGCGTCACACCCGGCAGCTTGAACAGCGTGCCGTGCAGAAAGCGCTCGTATTCGGCAATGCCCGGCACCAGTACCGTCAGGATGTAATCCGACTGCCCGGTGGTTGAAAGGCAGCGCACGATCTTGGGCTCCGCCGCCACAGCCCGTTCAAACCCCAGTACCAGTTCTTCGCTGTGCTGGCTCAGGTTGATCTCGGCCACCACCAGCAGGTGCAGGCCCACCTTGCTGCGGTCCACCAGCGCGGTGTAGCCGCGAATCACGCCGGCCGCCTCCATGTCCTTGATGCGTTTCCAGCACGGCGTGCTGGACAGGCCAACCGCGTCCGCCAGTTGCTGCACGGTCTGGCGGGCATCACGCTGCAATTCCTGCAAGATACGCAGACTGGCGTTATCGAGAACAGTTTCCTGATTCATGTCGAAATTCCAGAATTTTGTTCTTCATATCCTGCCATACCGGGGCGAAAGAGGGAACCCTTTCGGCTTCAACCGACCTATGCTGGTGGCTTCCTGAGCATCCGGAGACCGCGATGTCCGAAGCCCCAACCCCTGCATCCGCCGCGCCGATCGGCAACTCGCCGCTCGCGCGTCCCGACTACCAGCTGGCCGACAGCCTCTGGGCGCGCGAGGGCCAGGTCTTTCTGACCGGCACCCAGGCGCTGGTGCGGCTGCTGGTGATGCAGCGCCAGCGCGACGAGGCAGCCGGCATCGATTCGCGCGGCTTCGTCAGCGGCTATCGCGGCTCGCCGCTGGGCGCGCTCGACATGGCGATCTGGAAAGCCGGCAAACGCTTTGAAGAAACCGGTGTGCGTTTTGTTCCGGCCGTGAATGAGGAACTCGGCGCCACGCAGGTGCTGGGCACGCAGCGCGTCGAATCCGACCCCGAGCGCACTGCTGAAGGCGTGTTCGCCATGTGGTACGGCAAAGGCCCCGGCGTGGACCGCGCAGGTGATGCCCTCAAGCACGGTAACGCCTATGGCTCGTCGCCGCATGGCGGCGTGCTGGTGGTGGCGGGGGATGACCACGGCTGTGTTTCATCGTCGATGCCACACCAGAGCGACCAGCTTTTTCAGGCCTTCCACATGCCGGTACTGGCACCTGCCAACGTGGCCGAACTGCTCGAGTTCGGCCTGTATGGCTGGGCGCTGTCCCGTTACAGCGGCAACTGGGTGGCGATGACGGCGCTGTCTGAGGTGGTGGAAAGTGGCGCCACGGTGGATCTGGACATGGTCAACGCGCGCGCCAGCCAGTGGCAAGGTGGTGAAGCGGTGCAAGCCGCCACCGGCCAAGCGCCGCCGCCCGACGGTCTGCATTACCGCTGGCCCGATCTGCCGTCGCTGGCACTGGAGCAGCGGCTGGCCCACAAGCTGGAGGCGGTGGCGGCGTTTGCGCGCGTGAACCGCATCGACCGCGAGGTGATTGCGTCGCCGCAGGCGCGGGTGGGCATCGTCAGTTGCGGCAAGGCACACGCAGACCTGATGGAAGTGCTGCGCCGGCTGGAAATCACACCTGCCATGTTGGCATCGGCCGGCGTGCGCCTGTACAAGGTGGGGCTGAGCTATCCGCTGGAGCAGAGCGGCATGCGCGCGTTTGCGCAGGGGCTGGGCGAGATTCTGGTGGTTGAAGAAAAAGGCCCGGTGGTTGAGAACCAGTTGCGTGAGCTGTTCTACAACGCACCGGCCGACGCCCGCCCGGTGATCCTCGGCAAGCGTGATGCGTCGGGGCAGCCATTGGTGTCGGCACTGGACGAGTTGCGGCCGTCCCGGCTGATCGAGATCATCGCCGACTGGCTGGTGCGTCACTTTCCGGACAACGCCACCTTCAACGATCACCGCCGCCATGTGCGCGACTTCACGCCGCCGACGCTGCTGTCGAACGACGGCGACAGCGTCAAGCGGGTGCCGTACTTCTGCGCGGGGTGCCCGCACAACACATCAACCAAGGTGCCGGAAGGCTCGACCGCGCGGGCCGGCATCGGCTGCCACTTCATGGCCAACTGGATGGATCGTGAAACCGCCGGGCTGATCCAGATGGGCGGCGAGGGTGTGGACTGGGTCTCGCATGCGATGTTCACGCGCACGCCGCATGTGTTCCAGAACCTGGGCGACGGCACCTACTACCATTCGGGCTACCTGGCCATCCGCCAGGCGGTTGCTGCCAAAGCCACACTGACCTACAAGATATTGTTCAACGACGCGGTGGCCATGACCGGCGGCCAGCCGGTGGATGGCGTGACCAGCGTGGACGCCATCGCACGCCAGGTCGAGAGCGAAGGCGTGAAGCAGGTGGTGGTGGTGTCGGATGACATCACCCAATACGACGCGATGCGTGGCAAGTTCCCGGCCGGCACGACCTTTCACGACCGCAGCGAACTGGACGTCGTGCAGCGCCGCCTGCGTGAAGTCAAGGGCGTGACCGTGCTGATCTACGAGCAGACCTGCGCTGCAGAAAAGCGTCGCCGGCGCAAGAAAGGGGAGCTGGTAGACCCGACGCGGCGCCTGTTCATCAACGAAGCGGTGTGTGAGGGGTGTGGCGACTGTACGGTGCAAAGCAACTGCGTGGCGGTGTTGCCACAAGAGACTGCGCTAGGCCGCAAACGCAAGATCGACCAGACCGCGTGCAACAAGGACTATTCCTGCGCCAAGGGTTTTTGCCCCAGCTTTGTCGGCGTCAGCGGCGGGCGGCTGCGCAAGAAGGCGGGCGCGCTGGCCGGTGAGGGCAAAGCCGCTTTCCTGCGCCGTGTGGCCGAGTTGCCGCAACCGGCGCCGCACGTCTGGACCGGACCTTACGACCTGCTCGTCACCGGCGTCGGCGGCACCGGTGTTGTGACGGTGGGCGCGGTGATCGCGATGGCCACGCACCTGGAAGGCCGCTGCGCCAGCGTGCTGGACTTCATGGGCTTTGCGCAGAAGGGCGGCTCGGTGCTCTCGTTCGTGCGGCTGGCCGATGTGCCCGAGCGGCTGAATCAGGTGCGCATCGACACCCAGCAGGCCGATGCGGTGCTGGCCTGCGACATCGTTGTCGGCGCGTCACCCGAGGCGCTGCAGACGGTGCGCTTTGGCCGCACCCGCGTGCTGGTCAACACGCACCCGATCCCGGTGGCGGAAGCGCTGAAGAACCCCGATGCCAGCCTGAAAACCGATCTTCTGCTGGAGAAGCTGCAATTTGTCGCGGGTGAGGACCGGGTGGAAACCTTTGACGCGCAGAGTCTGGCAGAGGACTTTCTGGGCGACACGCTGACGGCCAACATCCTGGCGCTGGGCTACGGCTGGCAGCGCGCTCTGGTGCCGGTCAGCCTCGCGGCGCTTGAGCGTGCCATCCGGCTCAACGGCGTGGCGGTCGAGGCCAATCTGCTGTCCTTTGCGCTGGGACGGCTGGCCGCTGCGGACCCTGCCGCCTGCCGCGAACTGGTCGAAGGCCGTGCGGAGCAGCCACCGCCTGAAACGCCGGAGGGGCTGATCAAGCGGCATCGCGCCCACCTCACCGCTTACCAGAATGCCGCGCTGGCCGACCGCTACGAGGCGCTGGTGCGCGAAGTGCAAAAGGCTGAAAAGTCCGCCTGCTGCGAAGGGAAGCTGACGACTGTGGCGGCGAACAGCCTGTTCAAGCTGATGGCGATCAAGGACGAATACGAAGTGGCGCGCCTCTATACCGACGGTGCGTTCCAGTCGGCGCTGGCGAGCCAGTTCGAGGGCGACGTGCAACTCGACTTCTACATGGCGCCGCCGTTCCTCTCCCGCGCCAAGGGGGGCGAGGCGCCGAAAAAGATGCGGCTGGGCGCCTGGATGATGCCGGCCATGCGCTGGCTGGCCCGTGGCAAGGTGCTGCGTGGCACCCCGCTTGACATTTTTGGCCGGACCACCGAGCGGCGCATGGAGCAGGAACTGCTCCTGAACTATGAAGCGCGGGTGCTCGAACTGCTGCCGCAGGTGTCAGCGGGCAATCTGAAGCGGGTGGCGGAAATCCTCGCCGTGCCGCTGTCCATGCGCGGCTTCGGTCACGTGAAGCTGGCCAATGTGCGACTGGCCCGGGTGCGGGAGGCCGAATTGTTGCATCGGCTGGACCCGAATCGTTATCCGCAGCCCGTCCGTGAAGCCAAAGCCGGACACCTGCGCGGGATTGCCGTGACAGCGCAAACCTGAACCAGGGATCTGCCGCCAGCCGCGGCCAGCCGGTGCGACAGGATTTGCTTTATGGCGCTGTCGGCCGTCCACCCTGGCCTGGCCCTGGCGTGGCAAAGCCGGTGACGGTGGTGCCGTCGCGAACCGCTGCGATGGCTTCAGCCTGCACCTGGGCGCGAGTCGGGCCGCCCGCCGCTGCGGTCGGCGAGGCAGGGGGGGTGGCTGAGCCTGTGGTGCCCGGTCCCGGACTTCCCGGTAAGCCGGCGCAACCGCCCAGAACCAGGGACAGTGAAGACAACAAGGCAATACCGATTTTCATTTGATCTCCCGGATATTGATCGATAAGAAGCCACGCTTATTGTGCCTCGATGCGGCGTCTGATTGCTGTCAGCGGTTATTCCTCGCGCGAGCGGGTCGACCTGCGCTTCGAGTGCGCGTCAGTCGCGGTGCCGACGCACCATAAAAAAAGGACCCGAAGGTCCTTTTTTTTTGAAGAAGCAATTGTGAAATTACTTCTTGACTGCCGGCATTTCGGTCGGCTTGGCGGAACCTTGGGTGGTGTCGCCAGCCTTGGTGGCAGCAGCAGCTTCTTTCTTCACTTCAGCCTTTTTTTCCATCGCGCTGGCAGAAGCCTTGGCGGGCTTGGGCATGACGGTGGGCTTGGCATCGCCTTGAGTGGTTTGGCCGGCCTTGTTGGCGGCAGCGGCTTCCTTCTTCACTTCAGCCTTTTTCTCCATCGAGCTGGCGCTGGCCTTGGCCGGTGCAGGCATCGTGGTCGGCTTGGCGGCGCCTTCGACGCCTTCCTTGGCGGCGGCCTTGGTGTCGGCAGCCTGGGCAACCATCGAAGCGCCAGCGATCAGGGCGAGCAGAGCGAACTTGAATTTCATGTGATTTCCTTGAATAAGTTGTGCGAAAGATTTAAACGCCCTTGTCCTGTTTGGCGTTCGGGCTTTCCTTCAACGCGGGACGTTAACAGAGCGTTTACAGGTTGGTGAAAAAAAGTTTGGGCGGCACTCAGATGGTGTCGATGAAGCTGCGCAGCTTGTCCGAACGGCTCGGGTGCTTGAGCTTGCGCAGCGCCTTGGCTTCGATCTGGCGGATGCGTTCGCGGGTCACGTCAAACTGCTTGCCCACCTCTTCAAGCGTGTGGTCGGTCGACATCTCGATGCCGAAGCGCATGCGCAGCACCTTGGCTTCGCGCGGCGTCAGGCTGTCGAGGATGTCTTTCACCACGTCGCGCAGGCCGGCCTGCATGGCGGCTTCGATCGGCGCGGTGTTGGCGCTGTCTTCAATGAAATCGCCCAGATGGCTGTCGTCGTCGTCACCAATGGGCGTCTCCATCGAGATCGGCTCCTTGGCGATCTTCATGATCTTGCGGATCTTGTCTTCCGGGATCTCCATCTTCTCGGCCAGCACACTGGCGTCGGGCTCGAAGCCGAACTCCTGCAGATGCTGGCGCGAGATGCGGTTCATCTTGTTGATGGTTTCGATCATATGCACCGGGATGCGGATCGTGCGCGCCTGGTCGGCAATGCTGCGGGTAATGGCCTGGCGGATCCACCAGGTGGCGTAGGTCGAGAATTTGTAGCCGCGGCGGTATTCGAACTTGTCCAC
>JACSRS010000068.1 GCA_014879655.1 Burkholderiaceae bacterium | reverse complement strand
CACCGACCGCTTCCTGCCCGACAAGGCCATCGACCTGATCGACGAGGCCGCGTCCAAGATCAAGATCGAACTCGACTCCAAGCCCGAGGTGATGGACAAGCTCGATCGCCGGTTGATCCAGCTGCAGATCGAGCGCGAGGCTGTCAAGAAGGAAAAAGACGAGGCCTCGAAGAAGCGCTTCGAGCTGATCAATGGCGAAATCGACAAGCTGCAGAAGGAAATCGCCGATCTGGACGAAGTCTGGAAGTCGGAGAAGGCCAGCGCCCAGGGCAGTGCCCAGGTGCGCGAAGAAATCGACAAGCTCAAGTTCCAGATCGAGGAACTGACGCGCAAGGGCGACTTCAACAAGGTCGCTGAACTGCAGTACGGTCAGTTGCCTACGCTCGAAAAGCGGCTGAAAGAAGCCCAGGCGCAGGAAGAATCCCGCGGCGAGGGCGCCGCGCCACGCCTGCTGCGCACATCGGTCGGTGCGGAAGAGATTGCCGAAGTGGTGTCCCGCGCCACCGGCATTCCGGTGGCCAAGATGATGCAGGGCGAAAAAGACAAGCTCCTGCAGATGGAAGACCGCCTGCACCAGCGTGTGGTCGGCCAGGATGAGGCGATTGCTGCCGTCGCCAATGCCATCCGCCGCTCGCGCTCGGGCCTGTCGGACCCGAACCGTCCCACCGGCTCCTTCCTGTTCCTCGGACCCACCGGCGTCGGCAAGACCGAGCTGTGCAAGGCGCTGGCCGGTTTCCTGTTCGACAGCGAAGACCACCTGGTGCGCATCGACATGAGCGAATTCATGGAGAAACACTCGGTGGCCCGCCTGATCGGCGCGCCGCCGGGCTACGTGGGCTATGAAGAGGGCGGCTACCTGACCGAAGCCGTGCGTCGCAAGCCCTACGCGGTGCTGCTGCTCGATGAGGTCGAGAAGGCCCACCCCGACGTCTTCAACGTGCTCTTGCAGGTGCTTGACGATGGCCGGCTCACCGACGGCCAGGGACGCACCGTGGACTTCAAGAACACCGTGATCGTGATGACCAGCAACATCGGCTCGCCGGTCATCCAGCAGATGGCGGGTCAGCCCTACGAGGACATCAAGGACGCGGTGACGGACGAACTGAAGAACTACTTCCGCCCCGAGTTCCTCAACCGCATCGACGAGACCGTGGTGTTCCACCCGCTCGACGCGAAAAACATCGAGTCCATCGCACGCATCCAGCTCAAAGTGCTCGAAGCCCGTCTGGAAAAGATGGAGCTTTCGCTGCAGGTGTCGGAAGCGGCGATTGCCGAAGTGGCCAAAGTCGGGTTCGACCCGGTGTTCGGCGCCCGGCCGCTCAAGCGCGCGATTCAGCAGCGCATCGAGAACCCGCTGTCGCGCCTGCTGCTGGAAGGGCGCTTTCCGCCGAAATCGCTCATTTCGGTGGATGTGGACCCGGTGCTCGCGCCCGGCGTCTTCAAATTCAGCCTGCGCCCGCGCGACTGAGTGTTTACCCTGAGCGGGGATGGGGCCTGGGCTCTAAACAGAGTCCGGCCCCGGCCCTATCATGGTCAGCATGATTGACAACCTGCCCCACCTCCCCATGCACGCGCTTTTTGATGCGCAGTTCCAGTCCAGCCGCGTGCAGGTCGACGTGCCGCTTGCGCTGCGCCGCGACCGGCTCAAGCGCTTGCGCCAGATCATCGAAAACCGCAGCAGCGACCTGGCCGCTGCGGTGCAGGCGGACTTTGGCGTGCGCTCGGCGCACCTGACCGAGGTGGCCGACATTTTTGTGCTGCGCGCCATGCTGACGCACCTGAACAAGCACCTGCCGCGCTGGATGAAGCCGGTCAAGGTTTCGACGCCGGTCTATCTGCAACCGGCCGCCGCGCACATCCACCGCCAGCCGCTGGGAGTGGTCGGCGTGATCTCGCCGTGGAACTACCCGATCCAGCTGGCCTTTGGCCCGGCCGCCACCGCGCTGGCCGCCGGCAACCGGGTGATGCTCAAGCCCAGCGAGCTGACACCCATCACGTCAGCGCTGATGGCCGAGCTGGTGCATGCCTCGTTCGAAGCCGACGAGTTCTGTGTGATCCAGGGCGACGCCGGTGTCGCGGCCCAGTTTGCCGGCCTGCCGTTCGACCACCTGTTCTTCACCGGCTCCACCGCCGTGGGCCGCAAGGTGGCCGCTGAGGCGGCCAATAACCTGACGCCGACCACGCTGGAGCTGGGCGGCAAGTCGCCTTGCATCGTCGACGCCTCGGTCGACCTGAACGACGCTGCGGTCAAGATCGCCCACGGCAAGCTGCTCAATGCCGGCCAGACCTGCATTGCGCCCGACTACCTGCTGCTCCCAAAGGGGCGCGAAGCCGCGTTCGAGAAAGCCTTTGCCGCTGCTGTGGCAAGGCTGTTCCCGAAGATCGCAGGCAACCCCGACTACGCCAGCATCCAGAACGACCGCCACTTCGCGCGCCACCACGCCCTGCTGGCCGATGCGGTGGACAAAGGCGCCACCCTCAAGGTGATCGACCCGCAAGGCGAGTCGGCCACGTCCGCCGACCCGGCCACGCGCCAGATGGCGCCGGTGCTGGTGTACGGCGCCAAGGCCGGCATGCGGGTGATGGAAGAAGAGATCTTCGGCCCCATCCTGCCGGTGCTCACCTACGACAAGCTCGACGAAGCGATTGAACTCATCAACGCCCGGCCGCGCCCGCTGGCGCTGTACTGGTTCGGCACCAACAAGAGCGCGCGCGACAAGGTGCTGGCCAACACGGTGAGCGGCGGCGTTTCTGTGAACGACACGCTGATGCACATCGCCCATGAAAACCTGCCCTTCGGCGGTGTCGGCGAGAGTGGCTGGGGTTCGTACCACGGTCACGCGGGCTTTCTGCGCTTCACGCACGAGAAAAGCGTGCTGACGCAATCGAGCATGGGCATGGGCCATCTGTTCTATCCGCCCTACGGCCCGCGCTTCGAGCAGGTCACCAGCATGCTCAAGCGAATGCTCTGACCCGGCCCCGCAGGCTGCCCGCCTGCCACAGCAAACCGCAAACCCCTGACCGGCTCCGCTGGCAGGGGTTTTTGCTATTTAGATGGTAGCAACAAAGCACCATCTGACGCTGGGTTGGTGCCGATTTGACTGAAAATCTGGCATCTGGAAGGGCGCACCCCCCTGTCCCGGCGGCCATCCGGCCGGTTCAGTGTGCGGGATGCGGCGGGTGGTCGGGTTGCGGCTGGCAGGGCAGCTCGAACGCTTCGATCACCACCTGCAGCGTCACGTGGCCGATGCCGAAGCGGTCTTTCAGCGCTTCGCTGGCGCTGTGCAGCCAAGCGTCGCCGGGGTGGCCGGCGGGCACGACCAGGTGCGCGGTGAGGGCGATGCGGGTGGTGCTCATGGCCCAGACATGCAGGTCGGCCACGGCCGTCACGCCCGGCAGCGCCAGCAGCTGATGGCGCACCGCTGGCAGATCGACGCTGTCGGGCACGCCGTCGAACAACAGGTGCACCGACTGGCGCAGCAGGCCCCAGGTGCCGGCGACGATCACCACGGCAATCGCCAGGCTGATGGCCGGGTCCAGCCAGGCCCAGCCAAACCCCAGGTACAGCGCGCCGCCGATCACCACGCCGAGTGACACCAGGGCGTCGGCGGCCATGTGCAGGAAGGCGCCGCGAACGTTCAGGTCGTGCTCGCGCCCGCGCATGAACAGCAGCGCGGTGGCGGTGTTGATGACGATGCCGATGCCGGCGACGACGATGATGGTCCAGCCCTCGGTGGGTTCGGGCGACGCAAACCGGTGCGCCGCTTCCCAGCCCAGCGAGCCCATCGCGACCAGCAGCAGCACCGCGTTGGCAGCGGCTGCCAGGATGGTGGCGCGCTGCCAGCCGTAGGTGTGGCGGGCGTCGGGCCGGATGCGCCCGGCCAGGGCCGCACCCCAGGCCAGCACCAGGCCGGCCACGTCGCTCAGGTTGTGGGCGGCGTCCGCCAGCAGCGCCAGCGAGTTGATGCGCCAGCCATAGAAGGCCTCGATGGCGACAAAAGCCACATTGAGCGCGATGCCGATGGCAAAGGCGCGGCTGAAATCGGCCGGCGGCGCATGGACGTGGCCGTGACCATGGCCTTGGGCGTGCTCAGTCATCCAGTCCCGCTGCGCGCAGGCGCTGGCGCAGTTGCGCCACTTCCTCGATCAGGTCGGTGGTCAGCGCGGCCAGTTCGGGCACGGCGTCAAACGTCTGCTCCAGATGGCACAGCCGGCGCGCGCGCACCAGGCTGGCGCTGGCAAAACGCCACTGGCCGGGCTCACCGGGGACGGCTTGCAGCAGGCCGGCTTCGACCCGTTCGACCACCCAGCCGGGTTCCACGCAGCAGGCCTGGGCCAGTTGCTGCAGGTCCAGCGCCGCGTCTTCGAGCAGTTCGCCCATCAGGGCCGTGTGCAGATCAGAGGATTGGGTCATGTGGTTTCTCCCTTCACAGTCCGGCGCGCGGGTTGTAGGCCAGCTCGTTGGCCATGGCCGCAAACAACTCGCGGGCTCGCGGGCTGTCGGGCGGCAACGTCAGTTCCAGCTCCAGGTACAGGTCGCCGGCCGCATCGGCGGCGGACCGGCCCGGGATGCCGTGACCTTTGAGGCGCAGCTTGCGGCCTTTTTTCCAGCCTGCCGGTACCGTCACCTCGACGCGGCTGGTCGGCGTGGGCACCTCGATTTGCGCGCCCAGCGCCGCTTCCCACGGCGCCAGCGGCAGACTGGCGGTGACGTTGCGACCGTCGACGCGCCAGCGCGCGTCGGGCCTGAAATGCACCTCCAGGTACAGGTCGCCGGCGGGCCCGCCGCCGTGGCCCGGTGCGCCCTGGCCGGCCAGGCGGATCTGCTGGCCTTCGATCACGCCCTTGGGGATTTTCACGCTGAGCGTGCGCTCCTCGGTCACCACGTGGCCGGCGTCGTCGAGCCTGGCGCCGCGCAGGCTCAGCTGGCGCTCGGCACCGTTGTAGGCATCGAGCAGATCCAGCTCGATGCTGGCGTGGTGGTCGCTGCCGCGCATCGGCGGCATGTCGTGGCGGGGGCCTCGGCCGTGTGCGCCGCTGCCCGCGCGCGACTGGCGGGCGGCGCGGCCGAAAAGCTCCTCGAAGAAGGCGCTGTGATCGCCTTCGCCCCGGGGTGGGGCACCGGTGAATTCGAAACCCGCGTCCCAGTTGGGCGGCGGGCGGAAGTCCTGCTGACCCTGGTACTGCTGGCCCAGCCCATCGTAGGCGGCGCGTTTTTCCGGGTCCGACAGCACGTCATTGGCCTCGTTGACCTCACGCATGCGGTCCTGCGCGTCTGCCTCCTTGCTGACATCGGGGTGGTATTTGCGCGCCAGCCGGCGATAGGCCTTCTTGATGTCATCGGCGCTGGCGTCGCGTTCGACGCCCAGCACCTTGTAATAGTCCTTGAACTCCATTCGATCCTCCTTGCGGGTTCTTTCCTGTATTTTGGGGCGAAAACGCGGGTTTGAAAGGGCGGTCGCGCACTGGACGCAAGGGCGGGTGCCCGGCGGCTACGATCGAAGCATCTGACCCACCGGGCAAAAGCCCCGGCCACCCTGAACCCGAAAGAGAACACTTTGACCGAAATGTCTGCCAACCCGCCTGCTGCCGAACTGGAGATTCCCGAGGGCTTTCGCCCGATCCGCATCGGCGGCCCGTTCATTGTCCACAATGGCCCGCTGTATGCCCGGCTGGCCGGCGAAAAGCTGCAGCTGGGTTTCCGGGTGGAGCCGCGCCACACCAACCCGCTGAAAATCTGTCACGGCGGCATGATGGCCAGCTTCGCCGACATGCTGCTGCCCTGCGCGGCGATGTACCAGGGCACCAGCGAGCGGCGCTTTCTGCCCACCATCAGCCTGCAGATCGACTACCTGGCCGCCAGTCCGCTGGGCGCGTGGGTGCAGGGCGAGGGCGAGGTGCTGCGCACCACCCGCAACATGTTGTTCGCGCAAGGCCTGATCACCGCCGACGGCGAGCCGGTGCTGCGGGTCAGCGGCATCTTCAAGATGGGCCAGCTGATCGGTGACGGCAGCGACCGCGACCCGCTGCGCCTGCACCAGGCCGCAGGCTCCAACTGAAGGCGTCGCAACCATGGAAGCTTTGCTTGTATCAACCGGCGTCGTGGCGCTGGCGGAAATCGGCGACAAGACGCAACTGCTCGCCTTCATTCTGGCTGCGCGCTTCAAGAAGCCCTGGCCCATCATTGCCGGCATCCTGTGTGCCACGGTCGTCAACCATGGGCTGGCCGGCGCGCTGGGTGCCTGGATCACGTCGGTGATCAGCCCGGGTGTGCTGCGCTGGGTTCTGGGCCTGTCGTTCATCGGCATGGCGATCTGGACGCTGATCCCCGACAAGATTGAAGACGAAGAGACGCAGATCGCCCGGCGCTTTGGCGTTTTCGGCGCGACGCTGGTCACGTTTTTTCTGGCCGAAATGGGCGACAAGACCCAGATTGCCACCGTGGCCATGGCCGCGCACTACGCCAGTCCCTGGGTGGTGGTGACAGGCACCACGTTGGGCATGCTGCTGGCCGATGTGCCGGCGGTCTTTGTCGGCGACAAGCTGTCGCAGCGCATCCCGATGAAACTGGTGCACTCGGTGGCGGCAGGGATCTTTGCCGTGCTGGGCGTGGCGACACTGGCTGGCGCGGGTGCGGGTTTCGGGCTCTGAAGCAGCGGTCCGGGCGTGTTCACTGCGCCGTTTGATCCTGAATCAATAGCGAAAACCGACGATCTGACGCTGGGTTGAGGCCAAAAACAACAAAAAAAGCCCCTGAAAGGGGCTTGCCCCCCACCGTCTCGCGGGGGCCTGGTTTGGCACGGCGGCCGTGCGCCGCCGGTGCTTCAGCCGCCTTTTTTGGCGCGCTTGCCAGGGTTCTTCTTGCTGCGCGTGGCGGTGCCGCGCTCCAGGCTGCGCTTCTGGCCATGGCCAGCGGTGGTGGTCTGGCCCGCGACGGGTTTCGGGGCGGGGGTGGCTTTGCGATCGGCTTCGGTGCGGATTTTTGCGGGCATGGAGACTCCGGAAATAGGGGATGAATACAACCCCCTATTAGGCCACAGCCGCGCTGCTACGCCGCGGACGCGCAAGGCCACCCCTGCGCGCGCCGCGGGCCGTCCCTGCGATCAGGCGAAGGTGTCCTTCATCAGGTAGCCGAACCATTTGCCCATTTCGTCGAAATTGTCGCCATTCCAGCCGGTGGATGCGCCCGACGCGGCAGCGACGCCTTTCATCGTTGCGCTGGCCGGGTCGTACTGGAAAACCGCGGTGAGCCACGAGGCTTTGCTCATCGTGATGGTGGAGTAGCAGGCCGAGTTGGTCACCGGTGCCGGGTCGGGCGAGCCACCGGCGAGGATGCGGCTGACGGCGTCGGCGCAGACTTTGGCTTCCTGGTTGGCGATGTGACCGGCCTTGGGCTGGGTGGTGGCGCTGGCGTCGCCGATGATGTGGACCTTGCCCGCGCCTGCAACCGTGCTGGCATAGCTGAGGACGTTCACGCCGGCAAAACGGCCCTCGGTGGCGTTGTTCAGGCCGGCGGTGGTGACAAGCGAGCCGGCGCGCTGGCGCGGGATCAGGTTGATCACGTCGCCACGGAAGTTGCCAGCCGTGGTGGTCAGCGTCATCGTGCCCGGGTCGGCCTGCGTGACCTCGGCGTTGGTGACGTACTCGATCACGTCACCGTGCACGCCCAGGAAGGCGCTGGTGAAGTTGTCCTTTTCGGTCACGATGTCCGGGTTGGCGTCGAGCACGATGAGTTTGGAGCCGGGCTTGCGCGACTTGAGCCAGTCGGCCACCAGGCAGGCGCGCTCGTAGGGGCCGGGCGGGCAGCGATACGGTGTTTTAGGAATGGTCAGGATGGCGACGCCACCGCGCGGCATGGCCGACAACTGGCTGGCCAGCAGCGAGGTTTGCGGGCCTGCCTTCCAGGCGTGCGGCATGCGGTCCGAAGTGCCCAGGCCCGGCACGGCGTCGAACTCGATGCCGGGTGACATGACGATGCGGTCGGCGCCGAGCACCGTGCCGTCGGCCAGCGTGACCTTGACGGCCACCGGGTCGATCGCCACCACGTCGCCGAACACGGTGGTGATGCCGTACTTGCTGCGCAGCGTGTCGTAGTTGAAGTACAGACTGCTCATGCTGCGCTGGCCGGTCAGCACCAGGCTGCTCATGATGCAGGAGGTGTAGGTGGGCATGCGCTCGATCAGCGTGACACTGATGGCATCGCCCCACAGGCGCAGGTACTTGGCCACGGTGGCGCCACCCATGCCGCCGCCGATGACGATGACGCGGGATTTCGGCGTGCTGGTGGTGGAGGTGCGAACCCGGGCGTCGGCTGACGCAAGGGCCGAAGTTGATGCGCTGTCGGCGGCGTTGCTGCTGGCGACCAGTGGCGAGGCATCGCCGCCGCCGCCACAGGCGGTCAGTGCGCTGCCAACGGCCGTGGCGGCAGCGGTCTGGAGAAAGAGTCTGCGGTTCTTTTGCATGATGGTGTCCTGTGTTTGCGGGGTGTTCAGCGTTGGGTGGACAGCCATTTGTCAAGCAGCACCAGTTGCTCGTCGGTGTAGCCGTTGGCGTGTTTGGCCATGATCCCGTTGCCCTCCTTGCCGGCGCGGAATTCCTTCAGCTTCTTGGCGATTTCGCCGACCGACTTGCCGGCGATGTCGTCGAAGCCGGGTCCTTTGCCGTTGGTGCCGTGGCACTGGAAGCAGTTGGAGGCCAGCAGCCGGCCGGTGGCGCCGACCTGGGCGTGCAGCGGTCCGGCGGCGAAGGCGAGTGTCAGCGCAGTGGCTGCGGCAGCGGTCGCGGGTTTGAGTCTGGTTTTCACATGAATCTCCTGATGACAAGGATGGGGTCGATGGCCGCGTCACCCGTTGAGCGATACGACGGCCTGACGTCACTTTGGCAGCACAGGGCCGTGAAAGGCTTAAGGATGTAAGCAGGCGTTTACGGATACCCGTAGGAGTTGTGTGGACTTTTCCTGTGAAAGCCGGCGCAGCGGCCGCAGACGAGGTGTTACAACTTTGCGGGAACTGCGCGTGTTTCGGAAACGACGACGCGCCGCGCAACCCGCCACCGGGCTGCTGCTTTCGACGCTCAGGGCTGGAAGGCGCTCGGCGGCTGGCCCATGGCTGCCTTGAACATCGCGGTGAAGGCGCTGTCGCTGGCATAGCCGCTGGCGCTGGCCACCTGGCCCACCGGTGTGCCGCGCGCCAGCAGCGGCAGCGCGTGCGCCAGGATCACCTGCTGGCGCCATTGCTGGTAGCTGGTGCCCAGCTCGTCGCGAAACAGCCGCGCCACCGTGCGCTCGCTGGCGCCGATGTCGCGCGCCCATTCGGCCAGCGTGGCGCGTTCGGCCGGCGCGCGCAGCACCGCTTCGCACAGGGCGCGCAGCCGCTTGTCGCCGGTCTGCGGGTGCGGCAGCGGCACGCCCAGCGGCTGGGTGGCCGCGCGGGCCATTTCATCGAGCAGCAACTGCGTCAGCAATTGCTCGCGCGCGGGTTGGTCGTCTGGCACGGCTACAGCGGAATCCTGCGATGCACCCAGCGCCTCCATCGCCCGAACCAGTTCCCGCAGCAGCGGCGAGACGACGATCACGCGGCAACCCGACCAGCCCGGCGGCGCCACCGAGGCGTCGATGTACAGCGTGCGAAAAGCGGCGTCTTCCAGTGCGTTGACCGCATGGCGGGCGCCGGGCGCGATCCAGACCGCGCGGGATGGCGGCACGATGTAGGTGGTGGAGTCGTCCGCAGCCGCGTGCTGCGCCGAGGTGACCTGCAGCACACCGCTGGCGCAGTAGGCCAGCTGACCCCAGGCGTGGTGATGCGGCTCGAAATGGGTGTCGGCCGCCATCTCGCGCGCCCGCACCCGCACCGGGCGAGCGGCACTGGGGCGGAAAGGGTCGGTGTCGCCGACGGGCGTGAGCGGCAGCGCGTTTCGGCGCAAGGAGCTGGTTTGGCGCATATTCGACGATGATTGGCGATTCGTCGTGTTTCGGAAGCTTGCGGGCGATCATACGATAGCGGCCATGAGCGTCACCCACACCCTGAACCTTCCGCCCGTGCCCGGCGGCAACTTCCGCCAGGACGCCACCGTGATCGGACTGGTCGGCGGGGCGCACCTGATCAGCCACTTCAGCCAGCTGTTGCTGGCGCCGCTGTTCCCGTGGCTGAAAGACGCGTTCAACGCCAGCTACATCGAGCTGGGATTTCTGATGACGCTGTTTTTCACGGTGTCGTGTGCGGTGCAGGCGGCGTCGGGCTTCTGGGTGGACCGTTTCGGCCCCCGACCCATCCTGTTTGCCGGCCTGGGCCTGCTGGCCGTGGCCGCTTTCGGCTTTGCGGCCAGCACCAGTTACGCGATGCTGGCGCTGTTTTCAGTGGTGGCTGGCACCGGAAATGGCGTCTTTCACCCGGTCGACTACACGCTGCTCAACCGCAAGGTCAGCCCGAGCCGGCTGGGCCACGCCTACAGCGTGCACGGCATCACCGGCAGCCTGGGCTGGGCGTTGGCGCCGGCGATGCTGGTGTCGATCACGCTGATCTCGTCCTGGCGCGTCGCGCTGGTGTGCGCCGGTCTGCTGGCGTCCACGGTCTGGGTGGTGCTGTGGCTGAACCGCGCCTCGCTCGAACTGGCGCCTGCCGCACCGGCACCGGCCAGCGCGGCAGCGGGAGCCGGCCAGGCGGAAGGCTCACTGGCCTTCCTGCAGATTCCGGCGGTATGGATGTGCTTTGCCTTCTTCTTTTTCTATGCGATGGCGCTCAGCGTGGTGCAGGCTTTTGCACCCGAGGCGGCGCGCCAGCTGCACGATTTTCCGGTGGGCCTGGTCGCGATGTGCCTGACGGTCTACATGGTCTGCGCCGCCGGCGGCATGGTGCTGGGCGGCTTTCTGGCGTCGGACCCCGCGCGCTGCGAGCGCATTGTGGGCATCGGTTTCGGGCTGGCAGCCAGCGTGGCGCTGATCGTCGGTTTTGCACCGGTGCCGGGCGCGCTGGTGCCGGCACTGTTCGGGGTGATGGGCTTCACCAGCGGTATTGCCGGGCCGTCGCGCGACTTGCTGGTGAAGAAATCAACGCCTGAAAACGCCAGCGGCCGCGTTTACGGCGTGGTGTATTCGGGGCTGGACATCGGCCAGGCCATCGCGCCGCTGATCTTTGGTGCGCTGATGGACGCGCACCGCTATCAGGGCGTCTGGCTGGGCCTGGTGATCGTGCAGGGGGTGCTGATCATCAGCGCCTTCAATGTGCGGCGGGTGCGCCGCACGGTGCTGGTGCCGGCGCAGGCCTGAAGCGGCGTTGCTGCGGTCAGACCGCGCTTTGGTGGCGGGCGATGCAGGTGTCGAGCACCTCACCCATGTCGCGCTGCCACCAGTTGGTGCTTGAAAAGATCTCGACCTCGCTGTAGCCGGCAAAGCTCTGCGCCTCGACCCAGCCGCGCGCCTGGCGGATGTCGATGATGCCGTCGCCCATCATGCCGCGATCGGTCAGCAGCTCGGTGGTGGGGGTGAGCCAGTCGCAGACGTGAAAGGCGTGCAGCCGGTCCTGGCCTGCGCGCTGGACTTGCGCCTGCAGCTTCGGGTCCCACCAGACGTGGTACAGGTCCACCGCGACCCCCAGCGCGCCCGAGCGCGCCGGGTCGAGCGCATCGCACAGGTCCAGCGCCTGTTCCAGCGTGTTGACGCAGGCGCGGTCGGCAGCGTACATCGGGTGCAGCGGTTCAATGGACAACGGCATAGAACGCTCGTGCGCGTATTCGAGCAGGCTGGCGATGCCGTCGGCCACCTGGCTGCGGGCCAGTGCGATGTTCTTGTGCGCGGCCTTGCCGTCCAGCGCGCCGGGCAGGCCGCCGACCACCAGTACGAGACAGGGCGAACCCAGCGCGCAGGCCTCGTCGACGGCGCGGCGGTTGTCATCCAGTGCGGCCTGCAGCCCGGCCGCGTCGGCTGCCGGGAACATGCCGCCGCGGCAGTAGCCCGAGAGTTCAAGGCCATGCGCTTTCAGGGTTCGTGCCACATTGGCCAGGCCGGCGGCCGCCACCTGGTCGCGCCACGGCGCCACGGCGCGGATGCCGCGCTGTGCGCAGGCGTCGAGGATGTCAATCAGCGGCACGTCCACGCCCCGGCTCTTGCGCACGGTGGCGGTGTTGATCGACAGCCAGCGGTGGTCGGTGGTGAAGTCGCGCATAAGTTCGATCAGGATTCGACGCCGTGCAGCGCCAGCAGCGTCTTCATGCGGGCGACGGCCAGATCGGGTTGTTCCAGCAGGTTGGCATGATCGGCCAGGCGGAACAGTTCGGCAAGGTGCACCAGCGAGCGTGTGCTCTGCTGCCCGCCGACCATCGTGAAATGGCTCTGGTGGCCGTTGAGCCAGGCCATGAAGACGACGCCGGTCTTGTAGAAGCGCGTGGGCGCGGCAAAGATGTGGCGCGACAGCGGCACCGTGGGGCCGAGCAGCGCGTGAAACGTGTCGAGATCGCCCTTGGCAAGCGCGCCCAGCGCGGCGCTGGCGGCCGGGGCAATGGCGTCGAAGATGCCCAGCAGGGCGTCGCTCCGGCCGTGCACGCTGGCGGCGCCAAAGCCGTCGCCGGCAATCAGTTCGGCGTAGTTGAAATCGTCGCCGGTGTACATGCGCACGCCCTTGCCGTCGGCGCCGCCGGTGGCCGGCAGGCGGCGGCGCATGGCGATTTCCTTGTCTTTGTCGAGCAGCGAAATCTTGATGCCGTCGACCTTGTCGGCGTGGGCGTTGATGATGGCCAGCGCGGTGTCCATCGCGGCTTGCACGTCGTCGCTGCCCCAGTAGCCCTTGAGCGCCGGGTCGAACATGTCGCCCAGCCAGTGCAGCACGACCGGCTGGCGCGCCTGGCTCAGCACGCGGTCATACACGCGTTCATAGTCGGCCGGGCTTCGGGCCACGCGCACCAGCGCCCGGCTCGCCATGACGATCAGCTTGCCGCCGAGCTTTTCGATCGCTTCCATCTGCGTCTCGTAGCCGCGGATGACGTCATCGACCGTCTTCACTTCGTCCAGGTTCAGGTGATCGGTGCCGCAGCCCGAGGCCACCAGCGCGCCGGGTCCGAGGTCACGCGCGGCGTCGAGCGAGCGGCGGATCAGCTCCAGCGAGGTGGGCCAGTCCAGCCCCATGCCGCGCTGCGCGGTGTCCATGGCTTCGGCCACGCCCAGACCGAGCGACCAAAGGTGTCGGCGGTAGCCGATGGTGGCGTCCCAGTCCACCGCGCACTGCAGCCACGGGTCGATGGCGGCCAGCGGATCGGCCACCACGTGGGCGGCGGAATAGGCGATGCGGTTGAAGGCGGGTGCCTTGGCGGCACGCGGCGGCGGCTGGCCGACCAGGGCATAGGGTGCGAGGCGGCCGTCGGCCAGCGGCAGAAGCAAGGGGGGGGTCATGGGTGTTTTTCCCTCGATTTCATGACAAATTGGCACTCAGCCAGCGTCAAATAGTGCTTTTCAGCTATTGAAAGAGGACTATTCGTCAGGCGGGCAGCGGCCCGACATCGACCCAGCGGCGCTCGGACCAGCTTTGCAAGGCGGCTTCCACCAGTTGCACGCCCTTGGCGCCTTCGGGCAGCGTCCAGCGCCACGGCGCGTCTTCCGCCACGTGGCGGATGAAGTGCTCCCACTGGATCTTGAAGCCGTTGTCGTAGACCTGCGTGTCGGGCACTTCCTGCCACTGGTCGAAGAAATTCATCATCTGCTTTTCGTCCGGGTTCCACACCGGGCGCGGCGTGGCGACGCGGCTCTGGGCGCGGCAGCTCGACAGCCCCGCCACCGCCGAGCCGTGCGTGCCGTCCACATGAAAAGTGACCAGATCGTCGCGGCGCACACGGGTGGCCCACGACATGTTCATCTGCGCAATCACCGGCTCGCCGTTGTGGCCGGTCAGTTCGGCGGTGGCGTAGGCGGCGTCGTCGGCGGTGCACTCGTAGGGCTGGCCGGCTTCGTCCCAGCGCTTCGGGATGTGCGTGGTGCCGATGCACGAGACTGACTTGACCTCGCCAAACAGGTTGTCCAGCACGTAGCGCCAGTGGCACATCATGTCCAGGATCATGCCGCCGCCGTCTTCCTTGCGGTAGTTCCAGCTCGGGCGCTGGATGGGTTGCAGGTCGCCTTCGAACACCCAGTAGCCGAACTCCAGCCGCACGGACAGCATGCGGCCGAAGAAGCCGGCGCGGCGCAGCATGTCGAGCTTGCGCAGGCCGGGCAGAAAGAGCTTGTCCTGCACCGCGCCATGTTTCAGGCCGCTGGCCTTGCCCGCTTGCTCGGCCAGACGGGCGATCTCGACCGCCTCGTTGAGGTTGGTGGCGATGGGTTTCTCGCAATACACGTGCTTGCCGGCGCGGATCGCCTTGGCCAGCAGGGTGGGGCGCATCTGCGTGGTGCCGGCGTCGAAGAACACGGTGTCGTCCGGGTTGGCCAGGGCTGCGTCCAGGTCGGTGCCCCAGCGGGCAATGTTGTGGGCCTTGGCCAGCGCCTGCATCTTTTCGGCGTTGCGGCCGATCAGGATGGGGTCGGGCATGACGGTGTCGCCGTTGGCCAGGCGCACGCCGCCCTGGTTGCGGATGGCGACGATGGAGCGGATCAGGTGCTGGTTCATGCCCATGCGACCGGTGACGCCGTGCATGATGAGGCCGAGTCTTTGTTGTGCCATGGTGAAGTTTCTCAGTCGGGTTTCAGGAAATGGGTGTCAGGCTGTCCCACAGCGGCTGGGCCGCTGTTGCAAATCCGGGGTCGTGCAGCGAGCGCAGGTCGAGCCGGCCCGCGTTGATGGCCAGATGCGGCCGGCCGGCGGTGTCGTTTTCATACAGGCCGGGGTGGGCGCTGGCGAAAGCCGCCGCTTCCGCCGCAGGGGCAATGCCGAAGCCGTCCACATAGTGATGGCCGTTGCGCTCGATGTGCGTCACGCCCAGGCTGGCGGCCAGCAACGTGTCCTGCTGCACGGCCAGGCCGGCCTGGCAGGTCAGGTCTTCGCCGGAGAGGATCAGCTGGCCCGGCTGCTGCGCGATGCGCGCTGCACTGTGCAACGAGCGGTAGATGCCCTTGCAGGCCTTGCTGGAGATGCCCCGGTAGCCCAGTGCCAGGCCGCGCTCCAGCACGTCGGGGTGGTCGTCCGATTCGTCCAGGATCACCGGCACATGGATGCCCAGGCCTGAAACGGATTGATTCAGCGCCACGCGGCGGGCCAGCGGCTGCTCCAGCAGCAGGGTGCGCGACAGCAGGTTGCTCAGCGCCGGCGCCTGCGTCAGTGCGCGCCAGAAATCGCCCAGCGCCGCAGCATCCGTGAAGGTTTCATTGCCGTCCAGCGTCACGCGGTAGTCGCCGGCATCGGCGTCCAGCACGGCGGCGATGCGGGTCAGGCGGTCGCGGTCGGCGTCGATCTGGCCCGACAGCTTGAGCTTGAAATGCGTCAGGCCGTAGCGCTGGATGCAGGCCTGCAGCGTGGCGGGCAGGCCGTCATACGGGCGGTCCCCGGGTTCGTCATCACTCAACAGGTCGGCCAGCCCGACGGTGTGGCGCACGATGACGGAATCGGGCCGGATCAGTTTCAACGTCTTGCTCCACGGGTCGCCCAGCGTGCCGGCGCGCAGGCCGTCGACCCATGACAGGCCTTGCGCGCGCAGCAGCGCGTCGGCCACCGCCTTGTCGAGCAGCGCCGGGCCGAACTGCGCGGCCAGCCGCGGCAGTCCGTGCGCCATGCTGGCAGCAATCGCCGCTTCACCGGCCGATTGCGAAAGGCCGAACGCGGTGCTGGCGTCGTCTTCGGCCAAATAAGAACTGCGCGCATTGCGCAGCGCTTCGCGCAACTGCTCGAAGTTCTGCTCGTGCGTCAGCTGCGGCGCCTTGTCGAACCACTTGGGCACCATCAGCTCGGCGCTGGCGCCGACCCAGGTCTGCCCGCCAAGCTCCAGCGTGACCCGTGCGAACGCCTGCGGGCAGCGCGTGACGGTGGCAGCGCCAAAACGGAAGGGCAGGCGCAGCGTGACGGCACGCTCAAACAGCGAAACCGCACGGACGCGGAATTTGGCTGCAGTCATGGCAAGCTGCTCCACAAGGCGCGCAGATAGCCCGCGCTGAAAGCCGCGCAGCCCGGGCCGTCAGGCCGGTAGTCAAACGGTTCGACCGCCATCCAGCCCTGGTAACCGGCCTGGCGCAGCACCTGCAGGACCGGCCGTTGCGCGGTGTCGCCCTGGCCGGGGCCGCGCCGGTTGCGGTCGTTGAACTGCACGTGGGCAATGTGACCGCTGGCCAGGTACCGGGCCAGCACCTGGTGCACCGGATCACTTTCGGCCTGCGATGCGGCGCTGACATCCAGCATGGTCCTCAGCGCCGGCGAGCCGATGCGGTCGACCAGCGCGGCGGCCTGCGCCACGGTGTTGATCACGGGCGTTTCGGCCGGCGAAAGTGGCTCGATGCAGTAGGTGACGCCGGCGGCCTGCGCATGGGGTGCAAGCTCGGCCAGCGCAGCTTCCAGGCGCTGCGTGGCGTCCTGCACGCTTTGACCGGGTGCCGGCGAGCGTTGTCTGGGCGAGCCGTGCACCAGCACCGCAGCGCCGCAGGCGGCGGCGAAGTCGATCAGCCGGCGCAGCAGGTCCAGCGTCTGCTGGCGCACGGCGCGGTCGTCGGTGACGAGCGAAAGGCCGTCGGGCTTGACCAGCAGCCAGTGCAGGCTGGAGATGGCCAGGCCGTGGGCTGACGCCGCTGTGCGCACCTGGGCGGCCTGCGCGCCGGTCAGCGTGCGCGGGTCGTCGGCGAGGGTGAAGGGCGCGATTTCCAGCGCGTCATAACCGGCTGCGGCGGCCCAGGCGCATTGCTGCGCCAGCGGCATCGGTTGCAGCACCTCGTTGCACAGCGAGAGCTTCATGACCGCTCCGACGTGCTTGAGCGCGCGGCCCGGCTCTTGCGGTGCAGGCTCCAGATCTTGTAGCCGACGGTGGCAAAGATCAGCGCCGCGACGCCGGCCGAGATCGGGCGGGTGAAGAAGGGCGTCAGGTCGCCGTCGGACAGCAGCAGCGCGCGGCGCAGGTTCTTCTCCAGCAGGTCGCCGAGCACGATGCCCAGCACCAGCGGGGCCATCGGGTAGCCGTAGCTGCGCAGGAAGAAGCCGATGATGCCGAAGGCCAGCATCACGTAAACATCAAAAAGCCGCCCGGCAATGGCGAAACTGCCGACGCTGCACAGCACGAAGATGATGGGCACGATGAAATGCTGCGGCACGCGCAGCACCTGCACCAGCGCCTTGGTCAGCACCAGCCCGTAGATCAGGATGCCGATGGTGGCAAACAGCATCATCGCCACCACGTCGTAGACGAACTGCGGGTTCTCGATCATGATCATCGGCCCGGGTTTGACGCCGTGGATGATCATCGCGGCCATCAGCACGGCGGCGGGCGCCGAGCCGGGAATGGCCAGCGTCAGCACCGGGATCATCGCGCCGGGCACACAGGCGTTGTCGCCGGTTTCGGCGGCCATCAGGCCCTCGATGGAGCCTTTGCCGAACATCTCCGGTTCCTTGCTCGCGCGCTTGGCTGCCGCGTAGGACGACCAGGCCGCGACGTCTTCGCCGACGCCCGGCACGATGCCGACGCCGGTGCCGATGATGCCGGAGCGCAGGATGGTGCGCCAGTATCGGGTGACGTCCTGCAGCTTGGGAATCACCGTGTCGAAGGCGCTGATCTTCACCGGCAGCTGGCGCGATTTCATCGCCGTCAGCAACTCCGCAAAACCGAAGGCGCCGACCAGTGCCGGCACCAGCTGGATGCCGCCGGCGAGGTCGCGCACCCCCCATGAAAATCGCTCGTAGCCGTATTGCGGCTCCTGCCCGATGCCGGCGATGAACAGGCCCGCAATGCCGGCGATCCAGCCCTTGAGCGGATCGTCGCCGGTCAGCGTGCCGGCGATGAGCACGCCGAACAGCGCCAGCCAGAAGAATTCGTAGGCGCCGAACTTCAGCGCCATGCCGCCCAGGATGGGCGTGAAGAACGCCAGAAAAAACATGCCGATCAGCGTGCCGAGCACCGAGCCGGAGGTCGCGATGCCCATCGCGCGCCCGGCCATGCCCTGACGGGCCAGTGTGTAGCCGTCCAGGCAGGAGGCCGCCGAGGCGGGGGTGCCGGGAATGTTTAGCAGGATGGCAGAGCGCGAGCCGCCGTAGATGGAGCCGACGTAGGTGCAGATCAGGATCAGCAGCGCTTCTTCGTGCGGCAGCTTGAGCGTGAGCGTGGTCATCAGCGCCAGCGCCATCGTGGCCGTCAGGCCCGGCAGCGCGCCCATGATCACGCCCACCAGCGACGAAAGCAGCGCATAGGCGATCACCGTCGGCGTGCCGAAGCTCACCAGCGAATGACCGAACATCAACAAACCGTCAAACATGGGAAGGGCGCTTTGCAATCAGGGAAGGCGGACGAGGAACACCTGTTCGAACACCACGGTGACGACCAGTGCGGTCAGCACGCCGGCAATGGCGGCGGCGAGCAGCTTGCGCGGCATCGCCTGTTCAGGGGGGGCGAAATAAGCGGTGAAGGCAGCGACGAAGAGGCCGGTGGCCAGCCAGAACGGCAAACGGCCGATCATGACCGCGGCGTAGAGCAGCGACAGCGCCAGCGTGAACCACACCCGGGCATTGAGAACGGGTTGCGGCGCCGCATCGGCAACTTCGCCACGGCGCTGGCGACTCCAGCCGCGCAGCAGCAGGATGGCACCGAGCACCATCAGCAGGGCACCGATCATGCCGGGCACGAAACCCGGCATGGTGTAGACCGTTGCGCCCATCGATTCGTACCGGTCCATGCGCAGCGACTCGGCCAGGATCAGCAGGCCAAAACCGATCCATCCCGCGCCGCCCCGGATGTCGGAGCGGGCGGTGTTCACTCCCTCACTCATGGAAATTTCCGATGGCTTCTGTTCAGGGCTTGGGGATGCCGACGGTGTCGGGCGAGACCTTTGCCTTGCCGGCGGCCTGCTGGCTCCAGGCGTAGGCCTGAATCGCCGGGAACACGGCTTTCTGTGCGTCTTCACCCGCAGCCGGCGCAAAGATTGCGCCACGTGCTTGCGCGTACTTGCGCAGGGCTTCGTTCTTGACCATTTCGGTGGCCCAGATCTTGTCCAGGGTCTGGGCGACCTCGGGTGGGGTGCCCTTGGGCACGAAGATGCCGAAATAGTTGATCGGCTCCTTGAAGCCTGGGATGAACTGCGAAAGCGGCGGCACCGTGCCGAAACCCTCGATCTCCAGCGACTTGTCGCCCACCACGGCCAGCGGCCGGATCTTCTTGGCGCGGATCATGTCGGTCTGCTCGGCGGCCAGTTGCGTGGTGACCTGCGTCTCGCCCGACGCTGTGGCCACTGCGGCCGGCGCGCCGCCGTCATAGGTGACGTGCTTGTAGGTGACGCCGGCGGCCTTGGCAAACGCCTCAATGGCCGCGTTGCCGCTGGAATTGACGCCGGCAGTGGCCACCGAAATCTCGCCCGGTTTGGCCTTCATTGCGGCAATCAGGTCGGGGATGGTCTTGTAGGGGGAGTCGGCGTTGACGCCGATGACGGCAATGTGGGCCACGTTGAGGTACAGGTTCCAGTCCTTGGCCGAGGTGTCCAGCATGCCCATCACCTTGTAGGTGCCCAGGTCCTTGGCGCCGCCGGCCGTCCAGGTGTAGCCGTCGCGCGGCGCTTCCATTGCGTTCTTGGTTCCCACCGAGCCCGAGGCGCCGGGCTGGTTCAGGATCACGATCTTCTGACCCAGGTATTTCTCCAGTTCGGCGGCGGTCACCCGGGTCACCTGATCGGTCGAGCCCCCGGGTGCCCAGGGCACGATCAGCGTGATGGGTTTGGTGGGTTTCCACTGGGCGAACGCGCCACTGGCGGCCAGCGAAAGCACGCCAGCGATCAGCAGGGAGCGGGCGGAAAGAATGGGTTTCATGTCAGGGTCTCCAAGAAGTTAATTCACCGGAACGTGAATTGTAGGGGCGCCCTTGGTCTCGGTCAATTTGCGCGCGGCGCTAGTTTCTCAGTACATACCCTAGGATGACGTCGGTCATGTGCGACAGGCGCTCGCTGTGGGCCTTGGGGGTCATCAGGTCGCGTCCGAAAATGGCCGACAGGGTGTGATTGTTCGACAGGTAGAAGTACGACAGGCCGGCAATCGAGACGTACAGCTGCAGCGGGTCGATGCCGCCACGGAAGGTGCCGTCGACCCGCCCGCGCTCCAGGATTTCACCCAGCGTGGCGATCAGCGGCGAGTTCAGTTCGCGCGCGCGCTGTGACTCGGCCAGATGCCGCGCCCGGTGCAGGTTGGCGCTGTTGAGCAGAGTCAGGAACTCGGGGTGGTCCAGATAGTAGTTCCAGGTGAACTCGACCAGCCGGCGCAGCGCATCGGCGGGTTTGAGGCCGAGCAGGTTGAGCTTGCGCTCTTCTTCCCGGATGTGCCGGTAGGATTGCTCCAGCACGGCCTGGAACAGCGCCTCCTTGTCGGCAAAGTAGTAATAGATCAGCCGCTTGTTCAGGCCGGCGCGGGTGGCGATGCGGTCCATCCGCGCGCCGCCCAGTCCATGTTCGGAAAACTCGTCGCGGGCGGCATTCAGGATGGTATTCTGCGAGCGGTCGGCGTCGCGCTGGCGCTCTTCGGGGGCGGGTGGTGCAACGGGGCTCATGCCCGAATAATTCCCTAATCGGTTAATAAAGTCAATTTCATGTCACAGATTGCCGGTCACCTGCTTGTCGATTGTCTGATCGCCCAAGGCGTCACCCACGCATTTGGTGTTCCTGGCGAAAGTTACCTCGCCGTGCTCGACGGCTTTCACGCGCGCAGCGAAGCCATTCAGTTCATCACCTGCCGGCAGGAGGGCGGGGCGGCCTTCATGGCCGAAGCCCAGGGCAAGCTCACCGGGCGTCCCGGCATCTGTTTTGTGACGCGCGGGCCCGGCGCGACGAACGCTTCCATCGGCGTGCACACGGCGTTTCAGGATTCGACGCCGATGGTGCTGTTTGTCGGTGACGTTGCCAGCGACACGCGCGACCGCGAGGCATTCCAGGAGGTGGACTTCGGCAGCTTCTTCGGACCTTCGACCCGTGGCATGGCCAAGCGGGTGGAGCGCATCGACGACGCCCGCCGGATTCCGGAGTACGTCGCGCGGGCTTTCGCCGCCGCCATGAACGGCCGGCCGGGGCCGGTGGTGCTGGTGCTGCCCGAAGACATGCTGACGCAGCCGGTTGACGCCACGCCGCTGGCGCGGGTCGAGCCGGTCGAGGCCTGGAGCGATCCGGGCAGTTTGCGCCAGCTGCGCGAACTGCTGCTGCATTCGGAGCGCCCGATGGTCATCGCCGGCGGCGGGGGCTGGACGGTGCAGGCCGCACAGGCGCTGCAGCGCTTTGCCGAAAACTGGCAACTGCCGGTCGGCAATGCCTTCCGGTTTCAGGACACGTTTGACAACTTTCATCCGCTATACGCGGGTGACGTGGGCATCGGCATCAACCCGAAGCTTGCCAGCCGCATCCGCGACAGCGACCTGATCCTGGCGATCGGACCACGGCTGGGCGAGATGACTACCAGCGGCTACACGCTGCTGCAGGCGCCCAGGCCGAAGCAGAAACTGGTGCACATCCACGCCAGTGCCGAGGAACTGAATCGTGTCTATCAGGCCGACCTGGCGATCTGCGCGACGATGAACGCTGCCGCACGCAGTCTGGAGGTGCTGACCGCGCCGACCGCCGTGCCCTGGGCCGGCTGGAGCGCCGCCGTCCACGGCGACTATGAAGCCAACTTCACACCGTCGAGCCTGCCCGGTGACGTCGACATGCCGGCCATCGTCGCGCTGCTGCAAAAGCATTTGCCCGCGGACGCGGTGCTGACCAATGGCGCCGGCAACTTTGCCAGCTGGGTGCATCGCTTCTTCCGGCATCACGGGCTGGTCAAGGGGCACAAGACGCAGCTGGCACCGACGGTGGGCGCGATGGGTTACGGCGTGCCGGCGGGCATCGCCGCCAACCTGCTGACCGGGCGCACGGCCTTCACCATTGCCGGCGACGGCGACTTCCTGATGAACGGGCAGGAGCTGGCAACGGCCGTTCAGCACGGCGGCAAGAGCCTGATCGTGCTGCTGAACAACGGTATGTACGGCACCATCCGCATGCACCAGGAGCGTGAGTACCCGAGCAACGTCTGCGGCTCAGCGCTGCAGAACCCGGACTTTGCCGCGCTGGCCAACGCCTACGGTTACGTGGGCGTGCGCATCAGCCGCACCGGGCAGTTCGAGCCGCAGCTGCTGGCCGCACTGGCGCGCGAGCAGGGCACGCTGATCGAGGTGATGCTGGACCCGGAGGTGATCACCACGCGCGGCACGCTGTCGGGCATCACACGGCAAGCACTCGAAAAGAATAGCAATAAGTGACGATTCGACGCTGGGTTTTGGTCGAAAAGGCTGAAAATTGACGAAAAAAAGCCCGGAGGGTCCGGGCTTTTTGGGGTGACGGGCGCAGCGGCCGGGGCCGGCCGCGCACAAGGTTAACGTATCACTTGAGGTGCTGGCTGATCATCTTGGTCATTTCGAACATCGATGCCTGGGCCTTCTTGAAGATTTCCTTCAGCTTGGCATCGGCATTGATCATGCGCTTGTTCATTTCATCCTGAAGCTTGTTCTTTTTGATGTATTCCCAGACCTTCTTGGTCACTTCGGTGCGGGGATACGGACCCTTGCCAATGATGGCGGCCAGCGCGTCGCTGGGCGTCATGGCTTTCATGAAGCCGGCATTCGGGGTGCGCTTGGCGGCGGGCTTCTTGGCGGCTGCCGCCTTCTTGGCTGGCGCTGCTTTCTTGGCCGGAGCCTTCGCGGCTACTTTTTTCGCGGGTGCAGCGGCTTTTTTGGCGGGAGCGGCTTTCTTGGCAGCAGGCGCTGCCTTTTTCGCGGGTGCAGCTTTCTTGGCCGGGGCTTTCTTTGCAGTTGCCATGATGGATGGGTCCTCTTCTGGAAGTTGAATGGTTACCAGCGAAAACTGTTTCTCAACTGGCACCGCGGATGCTACTGGAGAAATACCGCCTTACCAAGAGGGAAAAGCAGTTTTTCACGACGGGATGTAGCAGATTTGGCTGCTTTCGACGGCTGTCTCGCGATTGCCGCGCGCAAACCGCATGGCGAGCACCTGAAAAGGCGGGACGTACCAGCCGTATCCCCGGGAAATGTCTCGCAGCAAAGTTGGGCGAAAAGCCGCTATTCTTGAGTGCATCCGGGAGATCCGCTCCCATTTGTTCTTGCATGAATGAGCCACCAATGAGCACTGCCAATCTTGCCGTTTCTTTTGCCACCTGTGACCTTTGCGATGCCAATGAGTCCGATACCAGCGGGCGGTTCCGGGTACTTCCCCCGGTTTTCAACAACTACGGCGCAGCGACCGCGTTTTGCGGCCCAGTGGTGACCATCCGATGCCTGGAGGACAACAGCCGGGTGCGTGAGGCGGTCAACTCGCCCGGGTATCTGGACACGCCCCAGGGTCGGGTCGGCTGTGTGCTGGTGGTGGAAGGGGGCGGCTCGGTGCGCCGGGCGCTGGTGGGTGGCAACCTGGCGACGGCGGCGGCGAAGAACGGCTGGGCCGGCATTGTGGTCGACGGCGCCGTGCGCGACATCGCCGAATTGCGCGCCGCCGGCATCGGCCTGCGTGCGTTGGCGCTGCTGCCGATGCGCACCGAAAAGCGGGGTGAAGGCCAGCGTGACCTGCCGGTGCAGATCCAGGGCGTCTGGGTGCGCCCCGGTGACTGGTTGTATGCCGATGAAGACGGCATCGTGGTCAGTGACCGCGCCCTGCACGCCTGAACGACCCACGCTGCACGGCGAGTGCAGTCTCGTCACCCGCGGGGGCGCGCCGGCAGCGTGGCGAGCACCACGCCGGCCAGTGCCACCGCGAGCGCCAGCAGTTGCAGACCGCTCATGCTTTCGCCCAGCACCAGCACTCCGACCAGTGCGGCGCTGACCGGCAGCATCACCGTGAAGATGCCGCCCTGGGCGGCAGGCACCTGCTTGAGCCCCGTCATCCAGAGCCAGACGGTCCACATGCAGGCGGCCAGCGCGTAGAAGACCAGCAGCGTCCAGATGCCCGCGCTGACCGCAGAAAAGTCGAATCCCCAGGCGAGGTAAAGCCCCATCGGCGTCGACAGGACGAATCCCCAGAGATTGATTAGCGACGTGATCCGTTTCGGCCCCATCGATTGCGTCAGGTGTTTGCCGATCACCGAGTAGGCCGCCTCGCAGAGCACCGCGCCCAGCAGCAGCAGGTGGCCCAGCCAGACCAGCCCCTTGGCCCCGTCCGTCGCCGCAGCGGCCGGGGCGCCATGTCCGCCGTTTCCGCCGCCTTGGGATAGCGCGAGCAGGCCGATCCCCAGCGCACCGATGGCCGCCGCGGCCCAGATGCGCGGGCCGATCTGCTCGCGCAGAAACAGCCAGCTCAGCAGGGCCACCACTGCCGGTATGGCCGCCATGATGACGCCGGCCGACACCGCACTGGTCAGGCTGACGCCGTAGATCATGCAGATCGTGAAAAGGAAATTGCCGAGGAAAGACTCCAGGAACAGCAACTTGCGGGTGCGAGGGGTCAGCGGGGGTTCGCTGGCGGGCTTACTCAGCCAGTGCAGCATGGCCACGCCGCCGATGCCGAAGCGCAACCAGGCCAGTAGCAACACCGGAAAAGTCGCAGCGAGTGGCTTGGACAGCGCCACGTAACTGCCCACCAGCGACATGCTCAGCGCCAGGCAGCCGTAGGCAAGCAGGCGGTTCGGTGCGGGGGTCACTAGACTGGTCGGCATGAATGAAGAGCCCCGCATCATGCCCGATCACAGGTCACCCGCGCCGGTCATTCGCGCCGACGTCGACCATGTCTTCGTCTACGGCACCTTGCGCCGGGGCGGCGCCAACGACATCACGCTGCTGAAGCCGGCTCCAATCTTCATCTGCATGGCCACGCTGGCGGGCAGGCTCTTCAGCCTCGGCGCTTATCCGGGCCTGGTGCTGGGCGGGCAGGAGGCGGTGGTGGGCGAGGTCTACGCGGTTTCGCCGGCATTGCAGCGGCAACTCGATCAGATCGAGGAAGTGGCCCCCGTCAGCACGGGAGAGTACGACAAGCGCCGGGTCGCCGTGTCCGTGCAAGGGAGCGGGCTGGATTGCTGGGTCTACGAAATCCACCCGTCCCGGCTGCTGCACGCACCGGAAATTCCCGGCGGCGACTGGATCGTGCACCTGCATGGGGACATCGACCCGCGAGATGCCTGACGATGGCAAAAAACAAATTCACATAATGAAATTCGAACGTGCTGCAAAGCAACAGAATTTCTCAATATGGAAAATTAAATTCCGCATGGAGGAATGTCGCGCGTAAGCCAATGATTTTCAAAGAAAAAATAAATGTCTTGTATAAGACATAAGAGTTTAGGTCACTCTTATAGAAGAGTTAGAATAGGGTCACCGGCACCCAACTTGCATGGTCAGGGAGTCGCCCACTTTCAACTCAACCCGGAGGTTTACATGCCACAACACATCAACGAACAACTCAGCCGCGAGCAGCAGATTGAAGCCCTTGAAAAAGACTGGGCCACCAATCCCCGCTGGAAAGGCATCAAGCGCGGCTATTCGGCAGCCGATGTGGTGCGTCTGCGTGGTTCCTTCCCGGTCGAGTACACGCTGGCCCGCCGTGGCGCGGAGAAGCTGTGGAACCTGGTAAACAACGAGCCCTACGTCAACTGCCTGGGGGCGCTGACCGGTGGCCAGGCCATGCAGCAGGTGAAGGCCGGTATCAAGGCCATCTACCTGTCGGGCTGGCAGGTCGCCGCCGACAACAACGAATATGCCGCCATGTACCCCGACCAGTCGCTGTACCCGGTGGACTCGGTACCGAAGGTGGTTGAGCGGATCAACAATGCATTCACCCGCGCCGACGAGATCCAGTGGTCCAAGGGTGCCAACCCGGGCGACAAGGGCTACATCGACTACCACGCGCCCATCGTTGCTGACGCAGAAGCCGGTTTCGGCGGCGTGCTCAACGCGTTCGAACTGATGAAGGCCATGATCCGCTCCGGCGCGGCCGGCGTGCACTGGGAAGACCAGCTGGCATCGGTCAAGAAGTGCGGCCACATGGGTGGCAAGGTGCTGGTGCCGACCACCGAGGCTTGCCAGAAGCTGATCGCCGCCCGCATGGCTGCTGACGTCTGCGGCGTGCCCACTCTGGTGATCGCCCGCACCGATGCCGAAGCCGCCGATCTTCTGACCAGCGACTACGACGAGAACGACAAACCTTTCCTGACCGGTGAGCGCACCGCCGAAGGCTTCTACAAGACCCGCAAGGGCATCGACCAGGCCATCAGCCGCGCAATTGCCTACGCCGACTACGCTGATCTGGTGTGGTGTGAAACCGGCACGCCCGACCTTGAGTTCGCGAAGAAGTTCGCCGACGCCGTGCATGCCAAGCACCCGGGCAAGATGCTCGCCTACAACTGCAGCCCGTCTTTCAACTGGAAGAAGAACCTGGACGACGCGACCATCGCCAAGTTCCAGAAGGAACTCGGTGCCATGGGCTACAAGTACCAGTTCATCACGCTGGCTGGCATTCACAACATGTGGTACCACATGTTCGATCTGGCGCAGGATTATGTCGCACGCGGCATGAGCGCCTACGTTGACAAAGTGCAGGAGCCCGAATTCGCAGCGCGTGAACGCGGCTACACCTTCGTGTCGCACCAGCAGGAAGTGGGCACGGGCTACTTCGACGAAGTGACCACGGTGATCCAGGGCGGCAAGTCCAGCGTCACGGCGCTGACCGGCTCGACCGAAGAAGAGCAGTTCCACTGATCGCCAAGGCCTGCTGGTCCTGCGGGGCCGGCAGGCGCTGAAGTCGTCATCGAAGGCCGGCGGACGCGAGTCTGCCGGCCGTTTCTTTTGCGCAGCCCGGAGCGACATTCGGTCGGCACCCGTGCGCGCCGCATGGGCCATGCCTCGCAGAAGTTAGAATCGACCGATCCACTAAAGACAAACCCACTGACAAGAGCGAGAAAGGCATCTGGTTATGACACCGCGAACGACTTCACTGCGTCTTCCCGAGTCACAAGGCTGATCCACCGCGCGCCTTGTGCGTACCGGTTGCAGTTCCCCAGAAAAAAGCGCGGCCTCTACCGCGCTTTGTCTTTTGTTCCCTCCACTTAGCTGATTGCCATGATTCAGATCACGCTCCCGGACGGCTCCCGCCGTGAATTCCCCCAGGCCCCGACCGTGGCCGATGTCGCCGCGTCCATCGGGGCCGGCCTCGCCAAAGCCGCACTCGCCGGCAAAGTCAGCTTCTCGGGCGACGCCGAGACCGCAGCCAAGGTGGTCGACACCGGTTTCCGCATTGAACGGGACGCAGCGCTGGCCATCGTGACGGCGAAGGACGCGGACGGACTTGAAGTCATCCGCCATTCGACAGCCCACCTGCTGGCCTATGCGGTCAAGGAACTGTTCCCTGATGCCCAGGTCACGATCGGCCCGGTGATTGAAAACGGCTTTTTCTACGACTTTGCCTACAAACGGCCGTTCACGCCTGAAGACCTGGCGCAGATCGAAAAGCGCATGGGCGAACTGGCGGCGAAGGACGAGCCGGTCGTGCGGCGCGTGCTGCCGCGCGACGAGGCCGTCGCGTATTTCAAGGGCCTGGGCGAACATTACAAGGCCGAGATCATCGCCAGCATCCCGTCTAACGAAGATGTCTCACTGTACCGGGAAGGTGCGTTCGAAGACCTGTGCCGGGGCCCTCACGTGCCGTCCACCGGCAAGCTCCGGCACTTCAAGCTGATGAAGGTTGCGGGCGCCTACTGGCGCGGCGACCATCGAAACGAGATGCTGCAGCGCATTTACGGCACGGCATGGGCGACGAAGGACGATCTGCAGCAGTACCTGACGATGCTGGAAGAGGCCGAAAAGCGCGACCATCGCAAACTCGGGCGCGAACTCGACCTGTTCCATATCGACGAACATTCCCCTGGCACCGTGTTCTGGCACCCGAAGGGCTGGATCATCTGGCAGGAGGTGGAGCAGTACATGCGCCGCGTCTACCGAGACAACGGCTACAAGGAAGTCAAGGGTCCGCAGATTCTGGACGCGTCGTTGTGGGAAAAGACCGGCCACTGGGACAAGTACCGAGAGAACATGTTCACGACCGAGTCGGAAAAGCGCGACTATGCGCTCAAGCCGATGAACTGCCCGGGCCATATCCTGATCTACAAACAGGGTATCAAGAGCTATCGCGACCTGCCGCTGCGCTATGGCGAGTTCGGCAACTGTCACCGCAACGAGCCCACCGGGGGCTTGCACGGGATCATGCGGGTGCGTGCCTTCACCCAGGATGACGGCCACATCTTCTGCACCGAAGACCAGATACAGGCCGAGTGCGTGGCTTTTACCACGTTGCTGCAGAAGGTCTACCGAGATTTCGGCTTTACCGACATCATCTACAAGCTGGCCACGAGGCCGGAAAAGCGCATCGGCACCGAGGAGAGCTGGGACAAGGCCGAACAGGCGCTGGCCGCGGGTCTGCAAGCTTCAGGCTGTGATTTCGAACTGTCGCCGGGCGAGGGCGCCTTCTACGGCCCGAAGATCGAATACACGCTGAAGGACGCCATCGGTCGCCAGTGGCAGTGCGGCACCATGCAAGTGGATCCGAACATGCCCGAGCGGCTGGACGCTGATTTTGTCGGGGAAGACGGCGCGCGGCATCGGCCCATCATGCTGCATCGCGCGATCGTCGGCAGTCTGGAGCGTTTTATCGGCATCCTGATTGAGCAGCACGCGGGCGCCTTGCCCACCTGGCTGGCGCCCGAGCAGGTGGTGGTGCTCAATATCACCGACTCGCAGGCCGATTACTGTCGCGAAATTGCCAAAGCGCTTGAAAATCAAGGGCTTAGAGTGGTGCTGGATCTGCGGAACGAAAAAATTACGTATAAAATAAGGGAGCATTCGCTTCAGAAGCCCCCTTACATCCTGGTCGTCGGTGACAAGGAAAAGGCCTCGCAATCTGTCGCAGTGCGCGCCCGTGGCAACCAGGACCTTGGCGTAATGTCGGTCGAGTCGTTCGTGCAACGCATTGCGGCAGACATCGCTTCCAAGTCATGATTTTCATTTGAATCAGACTTTGGCCAGCGTCAAAAGGTTGTTTTCTGCTACTGTTTCAGTAGCTATTGGTTATAAGGATTTGAGTCATCGCTACAGAATTTCGTGATCGTCGTCACCGCGAAGAGCGCAAACACCGCTTGAACCGTGAAATCATGGCCCCCGAAGTCCGGTTGACCGGACCGGAGAACGAGGCCCTCGGCATTGTCAGTCTGCAAGACGCCCTGCGCATGGCCGGGGAGCTTGATGTGGATCTGGTCGAGATCGCTGCCACAGCCTCACCGCCGGTTTGCCGGCTGATGGACTACGGCAAATTCAAGTACCAGGAGCAAAAGCGCGCTGCCGAGGCAAAAGCCAAGCAGACGGTGATTGAGATCAAGGAAGTCAAGTTCCGGCCCGGAACCGATGACGGCGACTACAACATCAAGATGCGCAACATCCGGCGCTTCCTCGCCGATGGCGACAAGTGCAAGATCACCTTGCGGTTTCGCGGACGTGAAATCACGCACCAGGAACTGGGGCTTGCGCTGCTGAACCGAATTCGTGACGAGTTGGCCGATCAGATCATCGTTGAGCAATTCCCCAAACTGGAAGGGCGGCAGATGATCATGATGATTGCGCCTGGCAAGCGCAAGAGCGCTGCCAAGCCGGCGGCTGAAGCCAATCAGGCTGCGCCGGCGTAAGTGAACAGAATTTGCCGGCGTGCCGCGAGGCTTGTCCGGCAGACCGTCAGGCTTTTGCCTGCCGGGGACTGTGAAGGTGAAAAGCTTTCGCAGTTGGCCGTGGCGGTATTCCGTCGTGGCACAAGTGGCTCGGGGCCATCAAGGCTGCAGATCGTTTGCAGACGCCTCACGAGCACAATGAAAAGGAGCATTCAAATGCCCAAAATGAAGACCAAGAGCAGCGCGAAAAAGCGCTTTCGCGTTCGTCCCGGTGGCACCGTCAAGCGCGGTCAAGCCTTCAAGCGTCACATCCTGACGAAGAAGACCACCAAGAACAAGCGCCATCTGCGGGGCGCCATCAGCGTGCATGAGACCAATATGGTTTCCATGGCACAGATGATGCCTGGCCGCGGCATTTAAATTCACGACGAACAAGGAGTAATCGCATGCCTCGCGTCAAACGTGGTGTAACGGCTCGCGCCCGCCACAAAAAAGTCCTCGCCCTTGCAAAAGGTTTCCGCGGTCGTCGCGGTAACGTCTTCCGCGTCGCCAAAGAAGCGGTGATGAAGGCCGGGCAATATGCCTACCGTGATCGCCGTACCAAGAAGCGCGTATTCCGCCAGTTGTGGATCGCCCGTATCAACGCGGCCGCCCGTCAGTGCGGCATGACGTACAGTCAGTTTGCCAACGGACTCAAGAAGTCGGGTATCGAAATCGACCGCAAGGTGCTTTCCGATATTGCCATTCACGACGCGGCGGCTTTCGCCGGCATCGTCGAACAGGTGAAAGCCCGCCTGGCAGCCTGATTGTTCAGCCTCGCCTGAGGGGTCAGAGCCTGGATCCGTCGTCGCACCTTGGTGTGGCGACGCGGTACGAAGGGTCTGACCCTTGTTTTTTTTCCGGTTTGCCGGTTGATCCGGACCGGATTTCCTGGACCCGATGCGATATGAACGAGTTGGATTCGCTGATCGATGAAGCGCGTGCTCGGTTTGGCTCTGCGGTCAACCCGGTCGAGCTGGAAAATGCCAAAGCCCTGTACCTGGGCAAAGCCGGACGTCTGACTTCGCTGATGAAGGGGCTGTCGGCGCTCAGCGTCGAAGAGAAAAAGTCGCAAGGTGCGGCCATCAATCTGGCCAAGCAGGCTGTCGAAGCAGCCCTGCAGGCGCGCCGCAGTGAACTGGCGGAAGCCGAACTGCAGCGGCAACTGGAGGCCGAGGCGCTGGACGTCACCTTGCCGGGACGATCGGTCGGGCAGGGCGGCCTCCATCCGGTATCCCTGACACTGGAGCGCATTGAGCGCCTGTTCGGCTCCATGGGTTTTGACGTTGCCGAGGGACCGGAAATCGAGACGGACTGGTTCAATTTCACTGCACTGAACACGCCGGAAGATCATCCCGCGCGCTCCATGCACGACACTTTCTATGTCGAAGCGGGTGACGATTCCGCGCCGCACCTCCTGCGCACCCACACAAGCCCGATGCAGATCCGCCACGCGGTCCAGCACGTCAAGCGCCACCGCGCGAGCCTGGACGCCGGGCAGGGCATGCCGGAGATTCGTGTGATCGCGCCGGGACGCACCTATCGGGTTGACAGCGACGCCACGCATTCGCCAATGTTCCATCAGTGCGAGGGCCTTTGGATCGGCGAAAACGTCAGCTTCAAGGACCTCAAGGTCATCTTCACCGGGTTTTGCCGGGCTTTTTTTGAGTCGGACGATCTGGCCTTGCGGTTTCGGCCCAGTTTCTTTCCGTTCACCGAACCCAGTGCTGAAATTGACATTCAGTTTGCAACCGGCCCGCTGGCGGGGCGCTGGCTCGAAGTCGCAGGCTCCGGCCAGGTGCATCCGAACGTGGTGCGCAACATGGGGCTGGACCCCGAGCGCTTCATCGGTTTCGCATTTGGCATGGGCCCCGACCGGCTGACCATGTTGCGCTATGGCGTCGATGACCTGCGACTGTTTTTTGATGGCGACCTGCGCTTCCTGCGCCAGTTTCATTGAGCGGCCGCCCACCGGCACTTTCTGGTCTGTAGTCGCCCGTCGTCCCTTCTCGTATCTGGATCGATCATGCAATTTCCCGAATCCTGGCTGCGCGCCTTCTGTGATCCACCGCTGACGACAGCGCAACTCGCCGACACCCTGACCATGGCCGGTCTGGAGGTTGAAGAATTGGCGCCGGCCGCTCCACCATTTACCGGCGTGGTGGTCGGTGAAATCGTTTCCGTGGCGCCGCATCCGGATGCCGACCGGTTGCAGGTTTGTCAGGTCAATGTCGGGCAGGCTGAAACCCTGAACATCGTCTGTGGAGCACCGAACGCTCGGGCGGGTATTCGCGTGCCGTGCGCGCGGGTTGGCGCCGAACTGCCACCGGCTGCCGATGGCAAGTTTCTCGTCATTCGCAAAGGCAAACTGCGCGGTGTGGACAGCGAAGGCATGTTGTGCTCGTCCAGTGAGCTCAAGCTTTCTGACGACCATGGCGGCTTGCTGGAACTGCCGAATGACGCGCCGGTTGGCGTCAACCTGCGTGACTACCTGAAACTGGACGATACGCTTTTCACCCTGAAGCTGACCCCCAACCTGGCGCACTGCCTCAGCGTGTTCGGCATTGCACGGGAGGTCTCAGCGCTCACCGGCGCGCCACTGGTGATGCCCGCGTTCGCGCCGGTCGAGGTTCGCCATGCGGCCCGCTTGCCAGTGAAAGTGCTTGCGCCCGACCTGTGTGGGCGCTTTTCGGGTCGCATCGTACGAGGCGTCAACACCCGCGCGGCCACGCCGCGATGGATGGTGGATCGCCTTGCGCGTTGTGGGCAGCGCAGCGTCAGCCCGCTGGTCGACATCTCCAACTACGTGATGTTCGAACTGGGCCGACCGTCGCACATTTTTGATCTGGACAAGATCCGTGGCAGCCTGTCGGTACGTTGGGGGCAGCCGGGCGAAAAACTCGAATTGCTCAATGGCAACACGGTTGAAGTTGACGCATCGGTCGGTGTCATTGCTGACGAGGCGCAAGTTGAATCGCTTGCCGGCATCATGGGTGGTGCTGCGACTGCGGTCTCCGATGAAACGAGCAACGTGTTCGTCGAGGCGGCATTCTGGTGGCCCAAAGCGATTGCCGGGCGCTCGCGCCGGTTCAATTTCTCGACCGACGCGGGACATCGGTTCGAGCGGGGCGTCGATCCCTGCCAGACCGTCGAACACGTCGAACGCATCACCCAGCTGATTCTTGAAATCTGCGGCGGCGAAGCCGGCCCGGTTGACGATCTGCAGACCAATATGCCGGTGTCCAAACCGGTGTCGATGCGGGTGGCGCGGGCGCAAAAAGTCCTTGGCATGCCACTCACTCAGGCGCAATGCGCTGGTGCTTTGCGCGGCCTCGGTCTGGATGTGAAAGAGTCTGACGGCGTGATCACGGTGCAGCCCCCGTCATGGCGCTTCGACCTGCAAATCGAAGAAGACCTGATTGAAGAGGTTGCGCGGATGGTGGGCTACGAGAAGCTGCCGACCACGCCGCCGCTGGCGCCGATCACCCCGAGGATCAACCGTGAATGCGTCCGAGGGCCGTTCACGGTCCGGCGGATGCTGGCAGCGCAAGGCTACCAGGAAACCATCAATTTCAGCTTTGTCGAAGAAGGCTGGGAGCGTGATCTGGCTGGGAACGCAGCGCCGGTACGGTTGCTGAATCCGATTGCCAGCCAGATGGCTGTGATGCGCAGCAGTCTGCTGGGCTCGTTGCTGAACGTGGTCAACTTCAATCTCGATCGCAAGGCAAGCCGCGTGAGGGTTTTTGAGATCGGTCGGGTGTTTCTTCGCGATGAATCGATTGCGGATTCCGACACCACGGTGCAAGGGTTCCACCAGCCCATGCGGGTGGCCTGCATGGCCGTTGGTGGCCTGCATCCACTGCGCTGGGATGGTGACAAACGCGCCAACGTCGATTTTTTCGACATCAAGGGCGATCTCGAAACACTGCTTGCGCCGCGCAAGGCCGAATTCGAGCCGGCCTTGCATCCGGCCATGCACCCCGGACGTTGTGCCCGGGTCTTGCTGGACGGGCGCGAAGTGGGTCATGTCGGGGAACTGCATCCCCGCTGGCGGCAGGCATGGGGGCTGGCGCAGTCGCCGGTGATGTTCGAACTGGATCTCGACGCGGTGCTTGAGCGGACGGTACCTTCGTTCGCTCGCGTGGCCCGCCATCAGCAGGTCGAGCGGGACCTCGCGCTGGTGGTCCCGCAGACTGTGACTCACAGCCAGTTGATGCATGCGATCTGGCGCTCGCCAACCAACGGCTTGTTGCGCGACGCGGTACTGTTTGATATCTATCGTCCGCGAGTGGATCCGAACGAAGAACGGCTGGAGGCGCAGACTCATGCAGTTTCAGCTGGCGAGAAGAGTCTCGCGGTTCGATTCATGCTGAACCGTGACGAAGCCACGCTGACCGACGCGGAAATTGACGCGGTCATGGGCGGACTGGTTTCTTCCCTGAGCCAGCAGCTTGGCGCGCGGCTGCGGGCCTGATAATCCGGCAAAGACGGAAATTATTCCAACATCCCGCAGGAAGCAGTGATGGACCTATCCGTAGACAGCCTGGAGACTCCCGCCCTGACCAAGGCGCAGCTGGCGGACCTGCTGTTCGAACAGATCGGTTTGAACAAGCGGGAGTCCAAGGATATGATCGACGCCTTTTTTGACCTGATCGCCAACCGGCTGGTCGAGGGTGAAGATGTCCGGATTTCTGGCTTTGGCAATTTCCAGATCCGTACCAAGGCACCGCGGCCGGGCCGCAATCCGCGCACGGGCGAGGCGATTCCGATCGAGGCGCGTCGCGTAGCCGTTTTTCATTCCAGCCACAAGCTGAAAGATCAAATTCAGCACGGTAGTGCTGCAGAAGGCCAAGAAATCGACTAATTTCGCATCGGCATCACCGAACGCCTTTGCGGCGCCGGGCAAGTTGGAGTAACCTCTCACGCTTCACTTGCAGGACATTGATTCCAATGGAGAAAAATCTCCCCGCGATCCCGGCCAAACGCTACTTCACAATCGGTGAAGTGGGTGATTTGTGTGGGGTCAAGCCGCATGTCCTGCGCTATTGGGAACAGGAATTCACGCAGCTGCGCCCGATGAAGCGCCGCGGTAACCGGCGCTACTACCAGCATCATGAAGTGCTGATGATCCGGCGCATCCGTGACCTGCTCTACGAACAGGGCTTCACCATCAGCGGTGCAAGAAACAAACTGCAGGAACTCGTACAGCACGAGCGCGACCGCCGCGCCGCCGGTGAAGTGCTGCTGGACGGCGTCGAAGTGATCGAGACCGATGACATCCCGTTGTCCACGTTCACCGGTACCGCAGACACGCACCCGGAAATTTTAGCAGGCGCGCGATTGGGCACTTTGCGGCGTGAACTGTTTGAAATACGCGATCTGCTGTCGGTTTCGCACTGAGCGACAGGCTATAATTCCAAGCTTGTCGGCGTGTAGCGCAGCCTGGTAGCGCACTTGCATGGGGTGCAAGGGGTCGCGAGTTCGAATCC
>JACSRS010000159.1 GCA_014879655.1 Burkholderiaceae bacterium | reverse complement strand
CTGGCGCGCCAGGGCTACTTCCGGCCGGACGAGAACGTGCTGTTCCTGCACACCGGCGGGCTGCCGTCGCTGCACGCCTTTGAGGACCAGGTACTGGGCCGGACTGGCCTCAACGCGTGAAAGCGTTGCCGTCTTGGCGAGCTTTGTCTGCGCCTACTGATGGCAATCGGGATTCGTCAGCGGTCAGACGCCGCGCGCATGTGAAACCCAGACGGCTATCTGGCGCCGTTGATCAGCCACTGCATCAGCGCCTGCGCCTGCTGCTCGTCAAGGCGTTCGTGCGCAGCGATGTGGCCGAACAGCGAACCCTGTCGAAGGCGCCGGGCGAGGTTGGCCGCCGCATCGCTCTGGACTTGGTGGCGGGCCAAGCCGACGGCCATCTTTTGCACGCTTTGCACGCCGCGGCGGGGGGATCGCCGTGGCAGCTGTAGCAGCCCTGGTCCAGGGCGAGCTGCGAACTGGCCAGCGCCGGAGCGGCGGCGCCCATTGCCACACCGGCCAGCAGGGCTGCCCACCGGGGGCCTGAGTGCGCCAGCCAAGCGGGCATCCGTGTGTTTTTCATGTTGCCGGCGATCATGGTTAGGGGTTGCGCCATCGGTTGCCAAAGCCCGATATGCTAGGCCACCCACCGTGACCGAATCTGCCGACACCTCCTCCCTGAATGCGCTGCGCGAACGCCACGGCGAGCGCTACCGCTGGCTGTTGCTGTTGTCGGTGATGGTGGGCACGATGGCGGCCATCATGTCGTCGACCATCGTCAACGTGGCGATTCCCGACATGAGCCAGCATTTCGCGCTGGGGCAGGAGCGGGCGCAGTGGGTCACCTCGGGCTTCATGGTGTCGATGACCGTGTCGATGCTGACCACGCCCTGGCTGCTGGCCCGCTACGGTTACCGCGCCACCTACACCGGTTGCATGTGGCTGATGCTGGCGGGCGGCCTGGCCGGCGGCTTTGCCAGCAACTTCGAAGTGGTGCTGATCGCCCGTGTGGCCGAAGGGTTGGCCGCCGGTGTGGTGCAGCCGATACCGGCCATCATCATCCTGCGCGCGTTCGAGCCGCATGAACAGGGCCGCGCCAGCGGCATCTTCGGCATGGGCGTGGTGCTGGCGCCCGCCATCGGTCCCAGCGTCGGGGGCGTGCTGGTCGACCTGATGGGCTGGCGCTCGATCTTTTTCTTGGTGGTGCCGTTCTGCCTGGCTTCGCTGTGGCTGGCGCGGCAGTATGTGCCGTCCACCGCACCGGGCGGCATAGCCGCCAACCGCCACGGCAAGGCGCTGGACTGGGCCGGGCTGACGCTGGCCAGCGCCGGCACGCTGTGCCTGCTCAACGGGCTGGTGCAGTTGCGCACCGGCAGCGGCTGGAGCGCATCGATGCTGCTGGGCAGTGCGGTCCTGGCGCTGACCGGTTTTGGCGCGATGCAATGGTGGCTGTTGCACCGCGGCGCGCCCGGTGGCCGCGATCCGCTGATGAACCTGGACCTGTTCACCTACCGCCAGTTTGCGATGGGCAGCATCGTCGCCTTCATCTACGGCACGGCGCTGTTCGGCTCCACCTACCTGCTGCCGGTCTACATGCAGATGGGGCTGATGCTCTCGCCCTCCTACGTCGGCACCATTCTGCTGCCGTCGGGATTGATTCTGGCGGGTACGATTGCCATCGTCGGGCGCATGGCCGATCGTCGGCCCACCTACCTGCTGGTCAGCATCGGGTTGGCCTTGCTGGCGTCGTCGTTTGCGCTGATGGTCAGCATCAGCCTGTCCAGCAGCATCTGGTGGCTGGTCGGCTTTGCCATCCTGGGCCGCATCGGTCTGGGCTTCATCCTGCCTTCGCTGAACCTAGGGTCGATGCGCGGCGTCGACCGCGCCCTGATTCCGCAAGGTTCGAGCGTGATCAACTTCGTGCGCATGCTTGGCGGCGCTGTCGGTGTCAGCCTGTGCGGCATCCTGCTCGAATGGCGGCTGACCGCGCACGGCGATACGCTGACCAATACCACCAGCAGCGCGCAACGGCTGGCGGCCTTTGACGAGGTTTTTGTCGCGCTAGCAGCGTTGTGCGCGCTGGCCATGGTGGCGGCCTGGCAACTGCGAGACCACGCAACGCCGTCGCCGCGCAAGGAGGGCTGAACCATGTGCCAGCTGCTGGGGATGAACTGCAACACGCCGACCGATGCCACGTTCAGCTTCAAAGGATTCGCCCAGCGAGGTGGCCGCACCGATCACCACGGCGATGGCTGGGGCATTGCGTTCTTCGAGGGCCGCGGCGTGCGCCTGTTCATCGACCGCGAAAGCGCCTGCGACTCGCCGGTGGCCGAACTGATCGCCAGCTACCCGATCAAGAGCCGCAACGTCATCTCGCACATCCGCAAGGCGACGCATGGCACGGTGACGCTGGAAAACTGCCACCCGTTCGTGCGCGAGCTGTGGGGCCGCTACTGGGTGTTCGCGCACAACGGCGACCTGAAGAACTTTGCGCCCCGCCTGCATGCCGGCTTTCGTCCGGTGGGCGACACCGACAGCGAGCAGGCCTTCTGCTGGCTGATGCAGGAACTGGCCAAGTCACACGCCAGCGTGCCCAGCGTGCAGGAGCTGACGTTGACACTGCGCGAGCTGGTACCGTTCATTTCCCGGCACGGCACGTTCAACTTTCTGCTGTCCAACGGGCAGGCGCTGTGGGCCCACGCCACCACGCACCTGCACTACCTGGTGCGCCAGCATCCTTTTGCCAAGGCCACGCTGAGCGACGAAGACCTGAGTGTGAACTTTGCCGAGCACGCGGCGGTCGGCGACCGCGTGGCGGTGGTCGTCACCACGCCGCTGACGACCGACGAGGTCTGGACGCCACTGGCCAGCGGCGAGATGAAGGTGTTTGTCGAAGGCGAACCCCAGCCGTTCTGAGCCGTGGCGGGGGGTGCGTCAGAGCACCTGAAACAGCTTTTCGCGCAGTTCCGGCAGGCGCTTGGCGCCGATGCGACTGGTGTTGAGCGCCTCGGCCCACATCGAGTAGACGCGGCGCGTGTCTTCGGCCGTCTTGCAGGCGAAGATGGCCTCCATCAATGTGAAGCGGGTGTTCTGGCCAAAGATGGTGTTCACCGTGTTCATCATGAAATTGCGCGCCATCTCGACTTCTTTCGGGCCCCGGGTTTCGACCGGTGGCAGGCCCGTCAGGTCGGCGCTGAAGGCGCCAGCGGGTGCCTCGGAAGGAACTGCCGGGGCCGCGGCTGGGGCGGCTTTTGGCGGCGCGGCCGCAACCACGCGTGCGGCAATGCAACCTTTTTCCAGCAATTCGTTGAGGATGGCGCTGATGTCCTGACCAGTGGCAAAGACCGCCAGATCGGCACCGGAACGCTGGCCGTCAACCAGCACCAAGGTGCGGCGAACCAGCGGCGAAAGCCCCAGCGCGCGCGACTGTATTTCTTGCTGTCCCTCCGGGGTCTTGGAGTAAACGGCGCTCAAGAGATTGAAATTGGCTTCAGGCATGGCGGAGTTCAGGTCGGTCGGAATGACAGAAGGCTTTTGGGACGGTTTGGCACCAAACGGGTGCCAGCGCGTCAGTTCGATGTCAGCTTAAACCATTTTTTGGCAATCGTAATCCCCTGCGAGTAGGGGCATCCCCTTGTTTACGGCGCCAGCCAGGCCTGTAGCGTGATTATTTTCGTCAGGTCAACTGTTCCCGGATGGCTGTTTCAAGCGTATCAACGAACAACGCGGCCACGTCACAGCCGGTCTGGTCGGTGATTTCCTGAAAACAGGTCGGACTGGTGACATTGATCTCGGTCACGCAGTCGCCAATCACATCAACACCTGCCAGCAGCAGGCCGCGGCTGTGCAACACCGGGCCGAGCGCCTCGGCGATCTCGCGGTCGCGCGTTGACAGGGGCCGCGCCACGCCTTTGCCGCCAGCCGCCAGATTGCCGCGCACCTCGCTGCCCTGGGGGATGCGCGCCAGGCAATACGGCACCGGCTGGCCGCCGATGATCAGCACGCGCTTGTCGCCATCGACGATCTCGGGCAGGAATTTCTGCACCATCAGGCTTTGCGCGCCATGACGGTTCAGCGTTTCGGTGATCGAACCGAGGTTCAGGCCGTCCGGCCCGACGCGAAAGATGCCCATGCCGCCCATGCCGTCCAGCGGCTTGAGGATGATGTCGCGATGCTCGGCGTGAAAGCGCTGGATGTCGGCGGCGTCGCGCGTGACCAGCGTGGGGCCGATGAATTGCGGAAATTCCATGATCGCAAGCTTTTCCGGGTGGTCGCGCAGCGCCCGGGGCTTGTTGAACACGCGCGCACCGTCGCGCTCGGCCTGTTCCAGCAGGTGGGTGGCGTAGAAATACTCGCTGTCAAACGGCGGGTCCTTGCGCATCAGCACCGCATCGAAGTCACGCAGCGCAACCGCGCGGCGCTCCTGCTCGTCAAACCACGCACCGCTCTGGCCGTTGAGCCAGATGTCGCGCACATGGGCGGTGACGGCGGCGCCGCGCTGCCACAGCAGGTCCTGCTGTTCGCAGGCGGCAATGGTGTGGCCGCGCCGCTGCGCCTCGCGCATCATCGCGAAGGTGGTGTCCTTGTAGATCTTGAAGGTTTCGAGCGGGTCGGCGATGAATAGAAGTTTCATGGCAACGGTGTGGACGGTGGAGTTGGATCAGAAGGGCCGGCGGATGGTTGGAGGGGTGACCGGTTTCGAAGAACTCGTCCGGCGGGTCAAAGGCTCGCCGTTCGATGGGGTTGACTGTTGCACAGTTGGCTTTGCCGTGCTTTCAATCATTGTTTCATAGCAACAAAGCACCACTTGACGCTGAGATCGACCGAAATGGCATGAAATTCATCGCGGGAAGGGCGAGCCCCCCGCACCGGCTGGCATTCAGCCGTTCTTTTCCATGGCCCGGCGGTGTCGCTCGACGAACTCCTGATAGGTGTCGACGCCGCGCAACTGCAAAATGGTGCTGCGAACGGCGGCTTCCACCAGCACGGCGATGTTGCGCCCGGCCACCACCTGCACCACCACCTTGCGCACCGGCACGTCCAGCACGTTTTGCGTCAGCGGTTCGTAGGGCAGGCGTTCGTATTCACGCTCCAGCGTTTCGCGCCGCACCAGGTGCACGATGAGCTTCAGCCGCATCTTGCGGCGCACGGCGGTTTCGCCAAAGATCGCGCGGATGTCCAGCAGGCCGATGCCGCGCACTTCCAGAAGGTTCTGCAGCAGTTCCGGGCAGCGACCCTCGATCGTGGTCTGGTTGATGCGGAACAGGTCGACCGCGTCGTCGGCCACCAGGCCGTTGCCGCGCGAGATCAGCTCCAGCCCGAGTTCACTCTTGCCCAGGCCGGATTCGCCGGTGATTAGCACGCCCAGGCCCAGGATGTCCATGAACACGCCGTGCATCGTCGTGCGGTCGGCGAAGTGCTTGGACAGGTAGGCGCGCAGCACATCGATGACGCGGGCCGACGATTCGGTCGTCGAAAACATCGGGATCTGCGCACGTTCGCACATCGACAACAGCGCGTCAGGGGCGGTCTGCCCGTCTGCCAGCACCAGCGCCGGCGGCTCCAGCGTGACAATGCGGGAGGTGCGCCGGGCGCCGTCTTCGGCGCTGCAGTCGCGCAGATAGGCGACTTCACGCACACCGAGGATCTGCACCCGGTAGGGATGGATGTAGTTCAGGTAACCGACCAGGTCAGCGCCGGAGCGGGCCTCGCGGATCGCCACTTCGTCGAAACGCCGCTCCGAAGCGCCCAGCCCGGCCACCCACTCCCAGTGCAGGGTGCCGCGGTGATCTTCGAACAGGACGTCAGCGCTGACGACGGTGGGTTTCATGACGGGGCGTGATCAGCAGAAACAGGCGGTCAGGAGGTGCCCCGGTGCCTGCACGGACATCGGCTACGCGCCTCAGGCCGTCTGGGCCGACTGCCAGGTCGCAATCAGGCTGTGCAGCTCGGCGGCGCTGGTGCTGGCCTTGATTTTTTCGCGCAGCGCCGAATCGCTGAGCAGCTCGGCGATTTCGGAGAGGATTTCCAGGTGCTTCTGGGTTGCGGCCTCGGGCACCAGCAGGAAGATCAGCAGCGCAACCGGCTGCTCGTCGGGCGCGTCGAACCCGATGGGCTGTGCCAGCTGGAACACGGCAGCCATCGGTGCCTTCAGGCCCTTGATGCGCCCGTGCGGGATGGCGACGCCGTGACCCAGACCAGTCGAGCCGAGACGTTCGCGCGCAAACAGGCTGTCGGTGATGACCGATCGGCCGATACCGTGCAGGTTCTCGAACAGCAAGCCCACTTCCTCGAAAGCGCGCTTCTTGCTGGTGGCGTCAACCGAGACCATCACCTGGGTGTCGGGGAGTATGGAGGCGAGACGGTTCATGGGTGGGGGTCCAGGAGCGCATTATGCACCGGGCGGGTCCGGCAAAAGGGCCGCACGGTCTCCCGGGCGGCCCTGGCGAGTGCGGCGCAGCGCGACTACATCAGACGCTTGGCGGCGTCGTGGTGGTGATCCTGCAGCTTGTCCTTGTGGCGCACGACCTGACGGTCCAGCTTGTCGACCAGTTCGTCCACCGCGGCATAGAGGTCTTCATGGGAACTCTCGGCAAACAGGTCGCTGCCCTTGACGTGAATGTTGCATTCAGCTTTCTGTCGTTTTTCCTTTTCCTTTTGCTTTTCCACACTGAGCAGCACCTTGACATCCACCACCTGGTCAAAATGCCGGTTGATCCGATCGAGCTTGCTGGTCACATAGGTACGCAGGGCCGGGGTAACTTCGAGATGGTGACCGCTGATCGTCAGGTTCATGAGTAGCCTCCTGTTGCTCTCTGGGTTGAAAACGCTGCCCGGCGGACCGGGCTGAAGGGGGCGCAGCAGGCACCGCCCTGCGTCCACTATGCCCGCGACCGGTTCCAAAAGCAATGCCGGATTTTGAAGCCCCTACGGTCTGTGGCGGCAGGCCGGATGGCAGGCGCGGCGCCGATCCGGGACGGCCGGACGGTCAGGCCTTGGCCGGGTGCGCAGCGCCATGCAGGGTGAGCCGGCCCGCCAGCGCCAGCGCGGCCAGGCTGGCGCAGCTGCCCAGTAACGCAGCCATCCAGTAGTGCGTCACCGCGCCGCTGGCGTCGCGCGAAATGATGAGGCCGCCAACGAAGGCGGCCAGGCCCATCGCGGCCGACTGCACCGAGGCGTTCAGCGTCATGAAGGTGCCACGCAGTTTCGGGTCGGCCGCCGAGGCGACGATGGCCATTCCCGGAATCATGCGTCCGCTCATCAATGCGAACAGCAGCGACGAGACCACCAGCACCACGGCCATCGGCTGACGGCCCAGCAGTGTGAGCGTCAGCAGCGGCACGATCATGCCGACCGCCAGCAACCGGAAGGTCTCCACCTTGCCCCTGCGATCTGTCATGTGGCCGAACAGCCGGGCCGTGAACAGTGTCAGCAGGCCACCGACCAGGTAGATGGTCGGAATCTGGTCCGCACTCAGGCCCACGTTGGCCCGCATGTAGATGGTGATGTAGGGAATGACCGTGAATCCGGCGGTCATCATCAGCGCCGAAAACCCAAACGCCTTCAGGTGGTTGGGGTCGGCCAGTACCTGTCGGGTGCTGGCGAACATCGAGCGACCGGTCTGGTCGGCCAGATGAGCGCCCAGTGGCGGCAGGGTCCAGGCGGCCATCAGCGCCAGCAGGGCGCAAAGGGCGGCGATGCCGAAAAACGGCGCGTGCCAGCTCAGATGGGCAGCCAGAAACAGGCCCAGCGGCACGCCGGCGACGGTGGACACTGAAAACGAGGTCATCACGATGCCCATCGCCCGGCCGCGCCGGGCGAACGGAATGACGTCGGCAACGATGGTCTGCGACAGTGCCGACATCACGCCGCCGAACAGACCTGCCGCCACCCTTGCAGCCATCAGGCTGGCGTAGCTGCCGGCCAGGCCGCAGGCCAGCGTGGCCAGGCCGAAGCCGGTATAGAGCACCAGCAACAGGCGCTTTCGGTCAAATCGGTCGATGTAGGTGGTGGCCAGCAGGCCGGACGCGCCGGCCGCCAGCGTGTAGGCTGACACCAGCAGGCCGAACTGGGCGTCGGTGATGCCGAACAGGCTGGTGAACTGCGGCCCCAGCGGCATCATGATCATGAAGTCGAGGATGTGGGTGAACTGCACGCCGGCCAGCGTCAGCAGCAGCAGCAACTCGCGCCGGGGAGTCAGTTCTTGGGTCATGGGGGCCTTGAAGAAGGCCGCCAATCTAACACCGTGCCGACCCGAACGCTGTCGCGGGGGTTTCGGGTGCGAGCCGCCGTACCGCGCTGGTGCCGGAGTTCGCATGTGTCATGCTGCGGTGCGATAATTCGAATTCGGGAAACGTTGGAGATACAGACATGGAAAGCAGCCCCAGTCGCTAGCTTTCAGCGCCCTCCCTGGCCAGGGGCTGAAAGCGTCAAACGCCATCGCCAGTCCCTCATTGGTCCGTTGAAGGGAGCACCCCATGCTCAACATTTTCGCGCTCGTCAACGGGCGCCTCTTCCAGAAAGAGATCGACTCGCTCGCCGAGCTCTCGGGGTATCACCCGGTCTGGGTCGATCTGGAATCGCCCACCGACGAAGAAAAGACCTGGATCCGTCAGCACTACGGATTGTTCATTCCTGACAACGCGGTGTCCGACGACATCGAGGAGTCCGCCCGCTATTACGAGGAAGACAGCGGCGAGATGCACATCCGCAGCGACTTCCTGATCAACGACGACGAGCCGCGAACTGTGCGTGTGGCGTTCATCCTGAACCAGCACAACACCGAGCAGAAGAGCCACGGCGTGCTGTTTTCGATCCACGACGAAGACGTGCCGGTGTTCCGGCTGCTGCGCATGCGTGCGCGGCGGGCGCCGGGTCTGATCGAGGACGCCAAGGAGGTGCTGCTGGCGCTCTTCGATGCCGACGCCGAGTACTCGGCCGACACGCTCGAGCATGTCTACGACGAGCTGGAGCGCGCCGGCAAGATGGTGCTGTCCGGCGACGTGACCGACGACATCGCCGGGTCGGTGCTGGGCGCGATCGCGCGCCAGGAAGACCTGAACGGGCGCATCCGCCGCAACATGATGGACACGCGCCGTGCGGTCAGCTTCATGATGCGAACCAAGATGCTCAACGCCGAGCAGTTCGACGAGGCTCGGCAGATTCTGCGCGACATCGATTCGATCGACTCGCACACCGCCTTTTTGTTCGACAAGATCAACTTTCTGATGGATGCCACAGTCGGTTTCATCAACATCAACCAGAACAAGATCATCAAGATCTTCTCGGTGGCCAGCGTGGCGCTGCTG
>JACSRS010000125.1 GCA_014879655.1 Burkholderiaceae bacterium | reverse complement strand
GGTAAACGGGATCGAACCGATGACCTCTTGCATGCCATGCAAGCGCTCTCCCAGCTGAGCTATACCCCCGCACGCACGATTTCAAGCATTTTTTAACCTGACATCGTTCGCATCAAGCCTTGAATTATAGGCTGAAAATCATGTCTCCCGCAAGCTTTTCAAAACTTTTTCGCGTTGCGACAGTTCAAGCACCGCATCCAGCGAAGGTGTCTGCGCCGTACCCATCACCAGCACCCGCACCGGCATCGCCAACTGCGGCATTTTCAGGCCCTGCTCGACCAGTACGGACTTGATGGCAGCGGCGATGGCGGCGCGGTTCCATTCAATGGTTTCCAGCCGCTCGGCCAGCAGGGCCAGTGCCGGGCGCACCGAATCGGTCACATGCTGCGCCTTCTCTGCCGCATCAGGCGTGACGCCCGCATAGAACGCTGTGGCCCAGTGGGCGAGCGACAGCAGCGTGTCGCAACGGTCCTTGAACAGGCCGCAGATGGCCGGCAAGCGATCGTCAGACTCGATGCTGCGGTTTTTCAGTTGCGCGCTGATCAAAACCGCCAGCGCCTCGTTGTCCATCGCCTTGAGGTGCTGGGCATTGACCCAGCGCAGCTTGGCTTCGTCAAACTGCGCGGCGCTGCGCCCCAGGTGATCCAGGTTGAACCATTGCAGGAATTGCGCCCGACTGAATATCTCGTCGTCACCATGGCTCCAGCCCAGTCGCGCCAGGTAATTGACCATGGCCTCGGGCAGGTAGCCCTCGTCGCGGTATTGCGTCACCGGCTTGGCGCCGTTGCGCTTGCTCATTTTCTCGCCCAGTTCGTTGAGCACCGTGGGCAGGTGGGCGTAGACCGGGGGCTCCTTGCCCAGTGCGCGAAAGATGTTGATCTGGCGCGGCGTGTTGTTCACATGGTCGTCACCACGGATGACGTGCGTGATGGCCATGTCGATGTCGTCGACCACCACGCAGAAGTTGTAGGTGGGCGTCCCGTCGGGACGGGCAATGACCAGGTCATCGAGCTCGTCATTGCTGATCTCGATGCGCCCCTTGACCTTGTCGTCCCAGGCCACCACCCCGCCCTTCGGATTGCGAAATCGCAGCACCGGCTTCACGCCTTCGGGCACCGGGGGCAGCGTCTTGCCCGGTTCGGGCCGCCACAGGCCGTTGTAGCGCGGCTTTTCTTTTGCTGCCATCTGCGCTTCGCGCAGCGCGTCGAGCTCGGCCACGCTCATGTAGCAGGGGTAGACATGGCCGCCCGTCTGCATGTCGGCCAACACCGCCTTGTAGCGATCCATGCGCTGCATCTGGTAGAACGGACCTTCGTCGGGGTCCAGCCCCAGCCATTTCATGCCCTCCAGAATGACGTCGACGGCGGCCTGACTGGAACGCTCCAGGTCGGTGTCCTCGATGCGCAGGATGAAATCACCGCCGTTGGCACGGGCGAAAGCCCAAGGGTAGAGCGCCGAGCGGATGTTGCCCAGGTGGATGAAACCGGTGGGTGAAGGGGCAAAGCGGGTGCGCACCAGCAGGGTTCCGTCAGTCTTGGAAGTTGTGTTCATGTCAAATGGCGTTCAGGCCGCGCGAAAGGTCGGCCGTGATGTCGTCGATGTGCTCCAGCCCCACAGCCAGCCGAATCAGCCCCTGACCGATGCCGGCATCCTGGCGCTGCGTTTCGGTCAGGCGACCGTGCGAAGTGGTCGCCGGATGGGTGATGATGGACTTGGTGTCACCGAGGTTGGTGGCAATGCTGATGACCTGGGCACTGTTGATCACGCTGAAGGCGTTGGCACGGGCGCTGTCGGCGTCATCGCCCCGTACGTCGAACGACACCACCGCCCCGCCCATGCCCGATTGCTGGCGCATCGCCAGCGCATGCTGCGGGTGCGAAGCCAGCCCCGGGTAATAGACACGGCGCACCGCCGGGTGCGACTGCAGCCACTGCGCCACCGCCAGCGCATTGGCACACTGGGCCTGCATGCGGATGTTCAGCGTCTCCAGGCCCTTGAGCACCACCCAGGCGTTGAACGGCGAAAGCGACATGCCGGCCACGCGCACGATCGGGCCGAACACGTCGACGATCAGCTTCGAAGGCCCGCAGATGGCGCCGGCCATCACCCGGCCCTGGCCGTCCAGATACTTGGTACCCGAGTGGATGACCAGGTCGGCGCCGTGCTCCACCGGCCGCTGCAGCGCCGGCGAGCAGAAACAGTTGTCCACCACCAGCAATGCGCCCGCCCCATGGGCAATGTCCGCCAGCGCCCGGATGTCACAGACGTCGGTCAGCGGATTGGTCGGCGTCTCGGCGAACAGCAGCCGGGTGTTGGGCCGCAGGGCAGCCTGCCATTGCGCCGCGTCGGTCTGCGAGACAAAACTGGTCTCCACGCCGAACTTCGCGAACTCCTTGCCGAACAGCGTCATCGTGGAGCCGAACACCGAGCGTGAGCAGATCACGTGGTCGCCGGCCTTCAACAGGCCCATGCATAACATCAGGATGGCGCTCATGCCGGTCGAGGCGGCAATCGCGGCTTCGGTCCCCTCCATGGCGGCGAGCCGCTGCTCGAAGCTGGTGACCGTGGGGTTGGAGGTGCGCCCGTAGGTGTAGCCCTCGGTCGGATGCGCGAAGCGGTGCGCCGCTGTTTCTGCGTCCGGTTGCACGAAGCCGCTGGTCAGATAAAGCGCTTCGGAGTTTTCGCCATGCTGGCTGGGCGCCAGCGCTGCATGCACCGCCAGGGTGTCACGGTGCAGGCCGGGCGGCAGAGACTTCGGTTTCACGGTTCAGGCTTCCTGGGAGTTGGGCAGTGAGAGGCGGGAATTGTCGTCCTGCTCCGAAGGCGGGCCCGCGCGGCTCTGACCGAGCCGCTCGATGTCCTGGGCATTGATATCGCCGGTCACGTAGATGCCGTCAAAACACGAGGCGTCGAAACCGGCCAGCCGGGCGTTGTGTGACCCGACAGCCCGTTTCATGCTGTCGACATCCTGGTAGATCAGCGCGTCGCAGCCGATGATCTGGCGAATCTCCTCGACACTGCGCCCGTGGGCGACCAGTTCATCCTTGGTCGGCATGTCGATGCCGTAAACGTTGGGGTAGCGCACCGGTGGCGCAGCGCTGGCCAGGTAGACCTTGCGGGCGCCCGCGTCCCGCGCCATCTGCACGATTTCCTTCGACGTCGTGCCGCGCACGATGGAGTCGTCCACCAGCAGCACGTTGCGGCCCTTGAATTCGCTGCCGATCACGTTGAGCTTCTGTCGCACCGATTTCTTGCGAACGGCCTGCCCCGGCATGATGAAGGTGCGGCCGACGTAGCGATTCTTCACAAAGCCTTCGCGGTAGGGCAAGCCCAACAGCTGCGCAAGCTGTGCAGCGCTCGGCCGGCTGGATTCGGGAATCGGCACGACGACGTCGATTTCGCTGGGCGGAACCGTGGAAATCACCCGTTTGGCCAGCGTCTCGCCCAGGCTCAGCCGGGCCTGGTAGACCGAAATGCCGTCCAGTACCGAATCGGGCCTTGCCAGGTAGACGAATTCGAATATGCAGGGGTACAGCGCGGCGTTCGCGCTGCACTGGCGCGTGTGCACCTGGCCGTCAAGCGTGACGAAGATCGCCTCACCCGGATTCAGGTCCCGATCGAACTGGTGGCCGGTGCCCTCCAGCGCCACCGATTCGCTGGCAAACACGATCGAGCCGTCGCCGCCACGCCCCATGCACAGCGGCCGGATGCCAAACGGGTCGCGAATCGCCAGCAGACCGTGTCCGGCAATCAGTGCGATCACCGCATAGGAGCCGCGCACCCGCCGGTGCACCGCGCCGACCGCCGCGAAAACGTCCTGCGGCGTCAGCGGCAAGCCGCGGGTGGCGCGCTCCAGTTCGTGCGCCAGCACGTTCAGCAGCACCTCGGAATCGCTCTCGGTGTTGATGTGGCGGTGATCGGCGTTGAAAAGCTCCGCCTTCAGCGCGTGCGCATTGGTCAGGTTGCCGTTGTGCACCAGCACAATGCCGAACGGCGCGTTCACGTAGAACGGCTGGGCTTCCTCCTCGCTGTAGGCGTCACCGGCGGTCGGGTAGCGCACCTGGCCCAGGCCGCAGTTGCCCGGCAGCGCGCGCATGTCGCGGGTGCGAAACACGTCCCGCACCATGCCTTTGGCCTTGTGCATGAAGAACTTGCGTTCCAGCTGCGTGACGATGCCAGCCGCGTCCTGACCGCGATGCTGCAGCAGCAGCAAAGCGTCATAGATCAGCTGGTTCACGGGTGCGTTGCTGACAACGCCGACGATTCCACACATAGTTCCATCCCGTCTGACGCCCGGCCCGCACCGGCGGTGCAGTTGCCAGTGTCACGATCCCGCTCAGGCGGGCAGATATTTGCCAAAGGCCTCCGGCAACATCGGCTTGAGGCCATTCATCGCAGTGGCCAGCAGCTTCGCGCCGCTGGACGCCTGCCACCAGGGGCTGGTCTTCAGCGGCGTCATGTCCATCACCACCGACAGCGCCAGCAGCAGCACCACCCCGCGAACCAGTCCGAACGCAGCGCCGAGCGTGCGATCCACCGGACGCAGACCGATCGCGTGCACCAGCTTGCGCGCCACCCATGCCAGCAATCCGGCAGCAAACGCGCCACCGACAAACAAGAGGACAAAGGCCGCCGCGTGCCGCACCGCCTCTGACGCACCGCTCATCGGCAGCAGCCCGGCAACGTCGGGCGCCCACAGGTAGGCCAGCACGAAAGCGGCAATCCAGCCCGCCGCCGACAGCACTTCATAGACCAGGCCCCGCCACGCACCCAGCAGCAGCGACAGCAGCAAGGCTGCCAGCAAGATCCAGTCGACGGCCGTCAGATCCACAGGGCCACGCTCACAGGGTCAGTATCGCGGCAGACAAATCCAGCGACCGGATCTTGCTAGCCGCCTTTTCTGCTTCGGCGCGATTGGAAAACGGTCCGACCCGCACCCGCGTGCGCTCGCCCTCGGGCGTTTCAATCACCTGGGTGTAAGTCGTCAGGCCGGCGCGCTCGACTTTCATGCGCGTCTCGCGCGCCTTGTCGCTGTCGGCAAATGCGCCGATCTGCACAATGAATCGACCGGCGTCCGCCGCAGCCGATGGGGGCGCTTTGGACAGGTCCTTGCCTTCGAGCAGCGCCCGGGCACGGGCGCCGTCGTCGGAAACGGGTTTGGAAGCCGCCTTGGCCTCGGCACGGGCTGGCTCTTTCGCCTCGGGTTTGACGGGTGGGGGCGCGCTTTTTTCTTCCTTCTTGATAGCAACAGAAGACGCAGCGGCGCTGGGTTTTGCCGGTTTTTGGGCAGAATCGGCCGAAACCAGCTCCTCCCGGGGGTCCAGGCTGGCCGGCGCCGCCACCTGCGATGCACGCGCCGCCGGCGCCGATGCCACCACAGCCGGTGTCACGGTAGAGGACGGTTTGACCTCTGTCGCAGACGCAGCCGTAGCGGCGCTGGCGGGCAATTGCAGCGGGCCGGATCGGGCGCGGTCGGGAATCTGGATGTCGACGTCCACGGCGACAGGGCGGGGCTGGGTGTCGAAAATCAGCGGAAAACCGATCACCGCCACCATGACCAGCACAAAGGCGCCGATCAACCGGTGCCGAGCGCGCTTGCGCATGGCTTCGACGCTTTCGGACTGCAGGGCAGCCGCGTCGGAGCCCGCCACTTTGGCACCCGGTACGCGAAACTTGAAAAATGCCATGTTGGAGGGGCTCAGGCGCTCAGGTGCTTGGCATCAAACCGGGGGACGCCATCCCTCAGGACACCGCCCACGGTATGAAACGAACCAAAGACAATGATTCTATCAGCGGGGTCTGCTGCATCACGCGCAGCGCGCAGGGCCGACAGGGGGTCCGGGTGGGTACTGGCGGGCACCTTGCGCGCCCCCGGCAGCGCCGCCTGGATGGCTTGCAGCGCGGCGGCCGACGCGGCTCGCGGCAGCGGCAGATCGGTGAAATACCAGCGGTCGATCAGCGGGTCGATGCGCGCCAGCAGCGCGGCCAGGTCCTTGTCGGCCATCGCACCGAACACGGCGTGCGTCACAGGGAAAAAACCCATGGCATCCAGATTGGCGGTGAGCGCCGCCACCGCGTGCGGATTGTGGGCAACGTCCAGAACCAGCGCCGGCTGTCCGGCAACCACCTGGAAGCGGCCGGGCAGCTCCACCATGGCCAGGCCGCTCCGTACGGCCTGCGCCGTGACCGGCAACTGCCCGCGCAGCGCCACCAGCGCGGCCAGCACGCCGGACGCGTTGACCAGCTGGTTCGCGCCGCGCAACGCCGGGTAGGCCAGCCCGCTGTAGCGCCGACCACGCCCGGCCCAGGCCCACTGCTGGCGGTCGCCGGTGAAATTAAAGTCGCGTCCCACCAGCCAAAGGTCGGCGCCGATCTGCGTCGCACGGTCGATCACGCTTTGCGGAGGCACCGGGTCGCTGATGATCGCCGGCTTGCCGGTGCGCAGGATGCCGGCTTTCTCGCGCCCAATGGACTCGCGGTCCGGGCCGAGCAGTGCCGTGTGATCCAGGTCGATGCTGGTGATGATGGCGCAGTCGGCATCGACGATGTTCACAGCGTCCAGCCGCCCGCCGAGGCCCACCTCCAGAATCACCACATCGAGACCGGCGCCTTGCAGCACCGACAGGATGGCCAGCGTGGTGAATTCGAAATAGGTGAGCGAGGTGTCGCCCCGCGCCTGTTCCACACGCGCAAAGCCTTCGAGCAGGGCCGCCGCCGGCACGGCCTGGCCCTGCAGACGGCAGCGCTCTTCAAAATGCACCAGGTGCGGCGAGGTGTAGACCCCCGTGCGGTAGCCCGCGTGCTGCAGGATGCCCTCGAGCATGGCGCAGGTCGAGCCTTTGCCATTGGTGCCGGCCACCGTGATCACAGGGCATTCGAAGCCGATCGACAACTTCGCCGCCACGGCGGCGACCCGATCCAGCCCCATGTCGATGCTGACCGGGTGCAACTGCTCGCAGTGGGCGAGCCATTCCTCTAATGTTTTCATGGAACTCGGGATTGTCGCGCAGCTCCAACTGGCGCAAGATTGAATAGATGAATACCCCAGACATCACCCTCTACGGCATCCCCAACTGCGACACCGTCAAGAAAGCCCGCGCCTGGCTCGCACAGCAGGGTGCGAACGTCCGTTTCCACGACTTCCGCAAGGACGGCGTGCCAGCCGGCCAGCTGCCGCAGTGGCTGGCCCGTCTCGGCTGGCAAGCCTTGCTGAATCGCCGGGGCACAACCTGGCGCAGACTCGACCCCGAAACGCAGGCCAATGCGCAGAACGAGGCGGGCGCTGCCGCGCTGATGCTGGCACAGCCTTCGGTCATCAAGCGACCGGTGGTGCAATGGGGACCGGACGCAGCCGCGCCGATCACCGTGGGTTTCGACGAAGCCGCCTTTGCCCGGGCACTGGCAGGCGCCCCGGCCCACCCCGCCAAATGACACGCAACCGCGCCGCCAGCCGCCCTCGCGCACCCACCGGAACAAGCCCCATGAACAAGTCCTGGATGATTCCCGCCTTCCTCCTGAGCGCCGCTGTACCGGCCTGGGCGGACGAAATGGCCCGCGTGCTGTCGGCCACGCCGGTGACCCGGCAGGTGCCGGTGATTCGGCAGGTCTGCCCGGTGCCACCAGCGGGTTCCGGCCAGAACGCTGTCCCGCCCAACACGGCCAATGTCACCCCGTCGTCAAACGGCCAGCCTTGCGTCAACCAGACGTTTACCGAGAACCAGACCGTGGCCTGGAACGTGGTGTACGAGCTGGGCGGCAGACCGTATTCTGTGCAGATGCCCTACGACCCCGGCGCAACGGTGCGCCTGCAAGCGGCGCCCACGGTCGACGCCCCTGCTGTGGCCAACGTGACCGGCACGCCCGATACCGGCAACTTTGCGCAAACCGAACTCGGGCAAGCGCTGGCCCTGCCACCCGGCGGGCCGGTTCCGGCCGAGGAACAGATCACCTACGACGCAACCCCGGGCTACGCCCCGCTTTACGGGCAACCGGTCTGGCCGTACTACGGCGGCTATGCCGGGGGCTGGTACGGCACGCCCATCGTGGCACCGTATGCCTGGCCGATTGGCTTGGGCCTGGGCTTTGGCCTGGGCTGGTATTCCGGCTATCGCGGTGGCTACTACGGCGGCGGCTACTACCCGCGCCCACAGCCCTACTACCGCGGCGGCTACGGTTATCGCGGTGCGCCCGGAGCCCCGGGTGGTGGTCCGGGCCACAACGCTGCGCCGGGTACCCGGGCCTATGGTGGCACGACGGGGGGCTACCGCGGATACGGCGGTGGTGGTGGATACAGCGGTGGTGGCCGCGGTGGCGGCGGCGGCGGGCGCTATCGCTGATCCGGCAAGCGCGCCCACGGCCGCGCGCATCGACTGGAGCGCCTGGGCCGCTGACACGCGAGCCCTGATCACAGCGACAGGGCAGCGTGCGTGCCCTAAAATCGCAGGTTTTGCGGGCCCTTCCCACACTGGCCTGGCTGTCCTGGCATTCGGCAAACCCGATAGCTGTGGCCTTGACCATCGCCAGACCGGCGCAGCCCGCTTCAACCGACCCTCTCCCACTGCAGGCCATGACCACCGAAAAAATTGACAACGTCAGCGTGACCACGCAAGCCAATGTGTACTTTGACGGCAAATGCGTCAGCCACGGCATCACGCTGGCCGATGGCACCCGCAAATCGGTTGGCGTGGTGCTGCCGTCCGAACTGACCTTCAACACCGGCGCGCCCGAAATCATGGAATGCGTCGCCGGCGAATGCAGCTACCGGCTGGCAGGCAGTTCGGAGTGGCTCACGTCCAGCGCTGGCCAGTCCTTCAAGGTGGCGGGCAATTCATCGTTCGACATCCGCGTCACCGGCGCCTACCACTACATCTGCCACTTCGGCTGAATCCGGAGCACCAATCATGGCCACCATTCTCCAGAACCTGCCCGTCCGGCAAAAAGTCGGCATCGCTTTTTCCGGCGGTCTCGATACCAGCGCCGCGCTGCTGTGGATGCGCAAGAAGGGCGCGATCCCCTACGCCTACACCGCCAACCTGGGCCAGCCCGACGAAGCGGACTACGACGAAATCCCGCGCAAGGCGACCGAATACGGCGCCGAACTGGCGCGCCTGATCGATTGCCGCTCGCAGCTGGCGGCTGAAGGCATTGCCGCGCTGCAGTGCGGCGCCTTTCACATCACCACGGCCGGCGCCACCTACTTCAACACCACGCCCATCGGCCGCGCAGTCACCGGCACCATGCTGGTGGCGGCGATGAAGGAAGACGACGTCAACATCTGGGGCGACGGCAGCACCTTCAAGGGCAACGACATCGAGCGCTTC